>CAUJJG010000135.1 GCA_963205445.1 Pseudomonadota bacterium | reverse complement strand
CGTCTTGCTCTTGTTGGCGATGTCACTGTCGGTTGGGGCTTGCACCAGGCCGACCGCCCCTGCGGACGGTTTGCCCGGCGTGGACTTGGCGCGTGCCTTTGCGCCCCCTCCGCTGGCGTCCGGTGCCCTGCGGCAGACCCTGGGCGATGGCTCCACTGCCTTGGCGGCCCTGACCGTGGACCCGGGGCAGATGTTTGCCTGCCACGGCAGAGGCAATGGCATCGCGAAGGTGCAATGGCGCGTCAAGGATCCGTCGGTGGTTGATGTGCGCCTCATGGTGGGAAGCCGCGGGAATCCGGCCGGGCACCAGATGTTTGCGCAGGGTGGGCGTGAAGGCGAACAGGCGACTGGGCCTTGGGTTGTGCCCGGCACCGGCTTCTTCCTGCTGGATGCCGCCAGTGGAAAGACTTTGGCGGAGTATGTGGTGACGGGGCTTCCCTGCAGATGACGGGACAGGGCAAAACCAAACCGACGCTGGCGCAGGCGATGGGTATGCCTGCGGGGGCCACGGGGCTGTTGCTTGCGGCCTGCATTCTCGTCGTGATGGCCCTTGCCTGTCGGCAAGGGCTGTACGCGGGCCTTGCCCCGAGCTTCGCCTGGCGCACGCTGGGGCTTTCGGCCGCCGCCATGCTGCTGCTGGCGGGCATGCGCGCCAGTGGCGTCGGGCGGGCCCCGACGGTGGTCTTGGCGGCCTGCGGCATTGGCTTTGTCGTGATGGCGGGCGTGGGCAATGCGTTCGCCCTGGGCCTGCTGCTGTGTACGGCTTTCGCCGTGGTGCCGCCCCGATGGGCGGCCGGGGCGGCAGCGCCATCCGTCCTGCTGCTGGGCCTGGCCTGCATCGTGGCGGTCGTGGGCTGGCTGCTTCCGTACCCGGTGCATCTGCGCGGGGTGTATTGGGCGGGGATGGCGGTGCTTTGCTTCTGGCGCCGCAAGGCTGTCTGGCGGCAACTGGGCGCGCTGGGGCTGCGTTGGCGGGCACTGGAGCGCCGCCTGCCGGGCGGACTGATGCTGGTTGTCGTGGCGGCGGGTTTGGCTTCTTTCGGTCTGTGGTTGCCCAGCCTGAATTACGACGACAACGCCGTGCATCTGCTGATGCCCTACCAGCTGTTGCATGACGGCTATTGGCATCTGGACCCTTCCTCGCAGACCTGGGCCGTATCGCCCTGGGCAAACAATGTGCTGGGCAGCGTGGCCGCCTTGCTTGCAGGGGATGAAGCCCGACCTGCGGTGGCCGCCCTGTGGCTGTTGATGGGGGTGAACGGTGCCTGGCGACTGGCGCGGGCCGCGGGTGCGAAGGCGCCGGCGGCGCTGACGGCAGCGGCCCTGTACGCCGCCATGCCCTTGACCGTGCACTTCACTACGACCATGCAGGTAGACGGGGCCAGCGCGGCTGTCTTGATGCACCTGGCTGCGCTGTTTCTGTACGCAGGGCGGCAGTTGCCGCCGTGGCCGCAGCTGGCGGCCTTGCTGGGCCTGTTGGCCGGCCTCAAGGCCAGCAACGGGCTGTTTGCCCTGCCTGTGCTGGTGTGGCTGACGGTCGTGGCCCTGCGCCAAGGCAATCTGGCGTGGCTGGCCAAGACCGTGCTGATGACCGCCGTCCTGGCCGGCAGCAGTTATGGCTATGCGGCACTGATCACCGGCAATCCGTTTTTTCCGCTGTTCAATGGCACGTTCCAGTCGCCGTTTTATCCCCCCATCGACTTCATGGACCGGCGCTGGATGAAGGCGGGCCTGCACTGGCATTCGCTGTGGGATCTCACTTTCGAGACCAACCGCTTCGGCGAGAGCGACAAGGGTGCATTCGGCATTGCCTTGCTGGCCCTGTTGCCGGCATTGCTGGTTGACGCCATCCGCTCCGCGCGGGTGCGATGGGTCACGGTCTGGTTTGTGGGCACGGGCGTTTTGCTGTTCCTGCAGATCCAATATGCGCGCTACCTGTTCCCGGCGCTGGCCCCGTTGGTGGTGCTGGGGGTGGTGGGGGTTGCACGGCAGCTGCGCGCCGGCCTGTTTGTCGTGCTGATGGTGGGCCTGATGGTGGCCCATCTCATGCTGGTTCCCACCACGAGTTGGCTGCTGCGGGATGATCCCTGGCGCGCGCTGTTTCAGTACGGCCCGGCCGGCAAAGGCGTGCTGGAGCGCGAGAAGGTTCCGGAACGGGCGGTGCTGCGGGACATCTTCACCGCCCACCCGGACGCCTGCGTGCTGATGGCGGACCCGAAGGCGCCCTTTGCGGCACCTGCTGGCGGGCGCGCCTTCGTGGTCAAGGACAAATATGATCCGCGCCTGTACGCCTCCACCCGTTGGGCAGAGGAAGACCCCAGCGGCGCGCGATGGGCGCGTGTCCTGTCGGTCATCGGGCCGTCGCGCGTGCTCACCGGAGGGGAGCTCTCGGCCCCGTTGTTGCAGGCATTGACGGCGGGCCGGTATGTGGTCACGGCCAGGCACTGGGCGCTCCAGGTCTGGACGGCACCGGGCCCGCAGGGGCAGCAGTGCGGCGGGCGAGTCGGTATCGTGCGCGATGAGGCGCGCAAACGTCTGCATCCGGGAGGGGGGGAGTGAACGGCATGTCACGGGCCGAGGAAAGCATTGCGGTGGTCATCCCTTGTTATCGGGTGGCCACGCAGATTCTTGGCTTGATCGCAGCAATCGGGCCAGAGGTGGGGCGCATCATCGTGGTGGACGATGCCTGCCCCGAAGGGTCGGGCAAGGTGGTGCAGGCGGGTTGCGCCGATCCACGCGTGGTCGTGCTGTTCCACGACGTCAATCTGGGGGTGGGCGGGGCGGTGATGACGGGGTATCGCCATGCCCTTGCCGCCGGGGCGCGGGTCATCGTCAAGCTGGACGGTGACGGGCAGATGGATCCCGCGCTGCTGCCGCGGTTCACGGCCCCCCTGCTGGCGGGCGAGGCGGATTACACCAAGGGCAACCGCTTCCACGATCTGCGCCACATCCGGCGAATGCCGGCGCTACGCCTGTGCGGCAATGCCGTCCTGTCCTTCCTCAACAAATTTTCGACGGGCTATTGGGACATCTTCGATCCCACCAACGGCTACACCGCGATCGCTGCGCCGGTGGCGGCGATGTTGCCGCTGGACCGGGTCAGCCAACGCTACTTCTTCGAGTCCGACATGCTGTTTCGGCTGGGGACGTTCCGCGCCGTGGTGCGTGACATCCCGATGGATGCGCGCTACGGCGATGAAACCAGCAGCCTGCGCATCGGCCGGGTGCTGCCGGAGTTCCTGCGGAAGCACCTCCGCAATACCTGCAAGCGCATCGTTTACAACTATTTCCTGCGCGACATGTCGGTCGCCTCGCTGGAGTTGCTGGTCGGCGTGGCGCTGATGACCTTCGGCGGGCTGTACGGGGGCTGGCATTGGTGGTTGTCGGTCAGCACCGGGCAGACGGCGGCCACCGGGGTGATCATGCTGGCGGCGATGCCGGTCCTGATCGGCTTGCAGTTGCTGCTGGCGTTTCTCGCCTATGACATTGCTGGCGTGCCGCGCCACCCGCTGGCGAAGACGCTGGCGGGTCTTGGCGATGCCTCCGCTGCGCGGGTTTCCGAATGAGCGCACCCGAGCAATCGCTTTCGGCGACGATGGCCGCCTTTATCGTGGCCACCATTGCCGTGTTGTCCTGCGGGCAGATTCTGTTCAAGCGCGCGGCCGGCGGCATCGACCTTGCTCGCCCTGCCTCCTTGTTGTCCCCGCAGCTGGCGTTGGCCCTGTTGCTGTACGCGGCCGCAACGGTGATGTGGCTGGTCGTGCTGGGCCGGGTGAAGCTGTCGGTGGCGTTCCCGTTTTACGGCCTGTCTTTCGTCTTCGTGCCGCTGCTGGCTTGGTGGTGGCTGGGGGAGCCCTTGGGTTGGCGCAGCCTGGCGGGCGGTCTCCTGATCATTGCGGGCCTGATGGTCATCAGCGGCGGCAAGGGGGCGACATGAACTGTCCTGCCTGCGGTGCGCCGCTGCGGGCAGGCTTGGCGGCATGGCATCGCGTCTGCACGGCTTGTACCTACGAAGGCAGCGTGCTGGAACCGCGCATTCTGGCGCAGGCCGAGGGTGGCGATCTGGATGAGGCGGCGCGGGAGCAGGGGCTGGAGCAGCTGCGCAACGCCAATTTTCGACGCCTGCTGGCATGGATGGGGCGCACGTTGGCCCTGCCTGCAGGCCGGCCGCGCCTGCTGGACGTGGGCTGTGCACATGGCTGGTTTCTGCAGCAGGCGGACGC
>CAUJJG010000134.1 GCA_963205445.1 Pseudomonadota bacterium | reverse complement strand
CGCCTGCTCGAAGTGATTCGAATACAGATGGGCATCGCCCAAGGTGTGCACGAAATCGCCCACCCCCAGCCCGCAGACCTGCGCCACCATATGGGTAAGCAGGGCATAGCTGGCGATGTTGAACGGCACGCCGAGGAAGATGTCGCCGCTGCGCTGGTAGAGCTGGCAGCTGAGCTTGCCATCGGCCACATAGAACTGGAACAGGCTGTGGCAGGGCATCAGCGCCATCTGCGGCAATTCGGCCACGTTCCAGGCGGAAACGAGCAACCGCCGCGAATCGGGGTTGCGGCGGATTTCGTCCACCACCCACTGGATCTGGTCGACGGTCTGCCCGTTCGCCCCTTGCCAGCTGCGCCACTGCTTGCCGTAGACCGGGCCCAGCTCACCGTCGGCGTCGGCCCACTCGTCCCAAATACTGACACCGTTGGCTTTCAGGTAGGCGATATTGGTGCTGCCCTGCAGGAACCACAGCAGCTCGTGAATGATCGAGCGCAGGTGCAGCTTCTTGGTGGTGACCAGCGGAAAACCCTCCGCCAGGTCGAAGCGCATCTGCCAGCCGAACACGCTGCGGGTGCCGGTGCCGGTGCGGTCGGCCTTGTCGCTGCCGTGTTCCAGCACATGCTGCAGCAGGTCAAGATACTGCCGCATCAGCGCGCCTCCGGCTGCAGGGTGGGCGCGCTGCGCGAGCGCCACAGCCAGAACAGGCCGAGCAAGATCAACGGCAGGCTCAGCACCTGCCCCATGGTCAACCAACCGAAAGCCAGATAACCCAGCTGCGCATCCGGCTCACGCACGAACTCCACCAGGAAGCGGAAGCTGCCATACAGCAGGGCGAACATCCCCGAGACCGCATATCGCGGCCGTGGCTTGGCCGAGAACCACAGCAGCACGGCGCACATTACCGCCCCTTCCAGTGCAGCCTGATACAGCTGCGACGGGTGACGCGCAAAGGCATTCAAAACCCCGTTCTCGAAATACGTACGCAGCGTGGCGGCATCCATTGAGGCGAAGGGCTCAGGCAACGCCCGCGGAAAAATCACGCCCCAGCCATCAAACGCCGTGCCTGCAGTGGGCTTGCCCCACAGCTCGCCGCCGATGTAATTGCCGATCCGCCCAAACCCCAGGCCCGCCGGCACCAAGGGCGCCATGAAGTCGACCGTATCGAAGACATGCAGGCCATGCCGACGCGACCACCACAGGATGGCCGTCAGAACACCCAGCAAGCCGCCATGGAAACTCATTCCGCCTTGCCAGACCCGAACGATCATCAGCGGGTCGGCCAGGAACGCGCTGAAGTCGTAGAACAGGATGTAGCCAATTCGTCCCCCCAGCACCACGCCCAGCATGGCGTAGAACATCAGGTCCGAGAAGCCGTTGTCATCCACGCCAGGCAAGCGCCCGGCGCGCACCCTGTTGCGTCCCAGCCACCAGGCCACCACAAAACCCAACAGGTACATCAACCCATACCAATGGACTTTCAGGGGCCCGAGGGGAATGGCGACTGGGTCGATCTGGTGCAGGATGGGCATGCCGAACAACCTGTTCTGTCAATGACCGTGGAGGCTGGCGACCGCGCTCACAACTGGTCCGCGCCGGGAACGCGGTGAGCAAGCGCACGACGACGCATCAAAAGGTTCAGCCATTCCACCAGCACCGAGAAGCCCATCGCGAAGTAGATGTAGGGCTTGGGCACATGCACTTCGAACCCATCGAGAATCAGGACCGCGCCAACCAGCAGAATGAAGGCCAGCGCCAGCATCTTCACGGTGGGATTGTTGTCGATGAAAGTCCCCAGCGGGTTGGCCGCCAGCAGCATGATGGTGACGGCAGCCAGGATCGCGAACACCATGATCGGGATGTGCTGGGCGATGCCGACGGCGGTGATCACCGAATCCAGCGAGAACACGATGTCGATCACCGCGATCTGCGCGATCACCACGCCGAAGACCGCCGAAGTCTTGGTGGTCCGAGGGTCTTCGTCCTCGCCGCCGCTGATCAGGTCACGGATTTCTTGCACCCCCTTCACCAGCAGGAATACACCACCGAGAATCAGCACCAAGTCACGTACCGAGATCCCCATCCCGAACACCGCGAACAGGTCCTGCTGCATCCGAGCCAGAAATGCCAGCGTGATCAGCAGCAGCACGCGCGAAATGCAGGCCACCGCGATGCCCAGCTTGCGGGCCAGCGGACGCTGGTTTTCTGGCAAACGCCCGACCGCGATGGAGATGAACACCAAGTTGTCGATGCCCAGCACGATCTCAAGGGCGCTCAAGGTGACCAAGGTGAGCCAGGCATCGGGGCTGGCAAGGAAACTCAGATCCATTTGCTTCTCGTTATTGCGCGACAGGCGCGCCAATTACAGATATCGCGGGCCCAAAATCAGCGCCCACACCAAGACCACGTTCATCATCAAAACGAACACGGCGGCCGACCCCATGTCTTTGGCGCGCCCCACCAATGCGTGATGCTCGTTGCCGAACCGGTCGATCACTGCTTCCATCGACGAGTTCATCAGCTCCATCGCCATCACCAGCAGACAGCTGCCGATGAGCAGGGCACGCTCCACGCCGTCCTGCCCCAACCAGGCACCCAAAGGGCCCAGCAGCAGGAACAGGCACACTTCCAGACGGAATGAAGATTCGTGCAGCCACGCCGCACGCAGCCCCAGCAGGGACCATTTCGCGGCGCGCAGCACGCCCGCCGGCCCACGCGGAAGATGCCCGTACAGGTCAGCCATGCGGACGGGCTCGGGAACAGACAGGCATGGCAGGACGGAGGGCGGGCATCGGGCTGCCATTTTGCCACAAGCCCGCCCCGCCCCCGTCGACACGGCTACTGCGAGCGCAGCGCCTCGATCGGATCCAGCAAGCTGGCCTTGCGGGCCGGGTAATAGCCGAAGAACAGACCCGTGCTGATGGAAAACGCTGCCGCCAGCATTACCACCTTGGTGTTCAGCTCCACCGGAAGATTGCCGAACTTGCCCACCAACAAGGCACCCACCACACCGATGGCAATGCCGATCACGCCACCAATCAGTGAAATCAGCATCGCCTCGGCCAGGAACTGGCGCCGCACGTCACTCGGGCCGGCGCCGACGGCCATCCGCAGGCCGATTTCCTTGATGCGCTCGGTAACCGACACCAGCATGATGTTCATGATGCCGATGCCGCCAATGATCAGGCAGATGCCGGCAACTGCACCCAGCAGCTTGGACATCAGATTGGTGGTTTGGGTGCGCGTCTTCACGATTTCGCTGATGTTGCGGACATTGAAGTCATCCTCGGCACCGGGATTGATCTTGTGCCGCTGCCGCAACAGCGACTCCACCTCGCCCTGCACATAAGCCAGATCATCGGCATCGGTGACGGTCAATGCGATCTGCATCACGGCCCCGGCAGGCAACCCCATCGCCCCCATCAGCCGGCGACGGCCCGTTTCCAGGGGCACCATCACCACATCATCCTGGTCCTGACCGAAGCCCCCCTGCCCCTTGGGAGACAAGGTGCCCACCACGGTGAACGGCACCCGCCCTAGGCGGATCGATTGGCCTACCCCGGGGTCTTCACCAAACAGCGTCTTGCGCACGGTTTCGCCGATGATGACCACCTTGCCTGCACTGGAGTAATCCTGCGCATCAAACCCCTGTCCGTTGGCGATCTCCCAGCCGTTGATGGCGAAATAATCCGGCTGCACCCCCTGCCAACTGGTGGAGGCATTGTTCTCGGCAAACACCACCTGCGTGCTGCCACGCAATGCCCCGGCCACGTACTGGATCTCCGGGATCTGTTCGCGAATGGCCGACGCATCCCCTTCGTTGAGCGTGAAGAAGCTGCTGGCGCTCATGCGTGCGCCACCGCCCGGTCCGCGCCCACCACCCGGCGAAATGTCCAGACGTTGCGAGCCCAACCCGGAGACCATCTTGTCGATCTCTTTCTGGGTGCCCTGGCCAATCGACACCATCACGATGACGGCGGCGATGCCGATGATGACGCCCAACGACGTCAGCGCACTGCGCATCCAGTTGCCGCGCAGGGCGAAGAAGGCGGTACGCAGAATGTCGAGCAGCGTCATGCGGCCTCCGCTTCGGCTTGGGAATGCAGCTCGCCATCGCGCATCACGTAGGTGCGGTCGGCATGTGCGGCCACATGGGCATCATGGGTGATCAAAATGACGGTGTGGCCGTCGTCACGCAGTCGCTTGAACAGGGCCAGGATTTCTTCGCCGGTCTTGCTGTCCAGCGCGCCGGTGGGCTCGTCAGCCAGCAAGATCGGCGGCTGGTTGACCAGCGCACGGGCGATCGCCACGCGCTGCTGCTGGCCGCCCGACAACTCATTTGGCCGGTGCCCGGCACGTTCGGCCAGCCCCACCGCTTCCAGTGCCTCCAACGCCCGACGACGACGCTCGGCAGGCGGAATCCGCGCATACCCCATGGGCATTGCCACGTTCTCGACAGCATCCATCCGCGTAAGCAGATGAAACCCCTGGAACACGAAGCCGATCTTGTCGCGACGCAAGGCCGCAAGGGCTTCCTTGTCCAGCGTGGACACATCGACACCGTCGCACTCGTACGAACCACTGGTCGGCGTGTCCAGACACCCGATCAAGTTCATCAGCGTGGACTTGCCCGAGCCGGACGGCCCCATGATGGCCACGAACTCCCCGCGATCGATGCGCAGGTCCACGCCCTTGAGCGCCACGACCTCAGCCTCGGAGCCGGCCGAATAGACCTTGCCCAGCCCACGCGTGCGGATCACCGGGACCGCATTGGCTTGGGTCATTGCGCGGACCCCGCCTTGGAACGCTCACCGGCGATGACCGCGTCGCCCTCGCCGACGCCGCCACCGGAAACCTCGGTATCGGTGCCGTCACTGGCCCCAAGCCGCACCATGACCGGCTCCGGCTTGCCATTGACCAGCTTGTACAAGGTCACGCGCTTGGCATTGACCAAGGCAGACAGGGCGCTGTCCCACTGTTTCTTCTGCGCATCGTCCAAGGTGCCGCGGAAGGCCTCGAAATCCTGCTTGAAGCGCTCGGCCATGCGCTGACGCATTTGCGCCGCCATCGCCTCCGCGTTGCCGCCCCCCCCCACCATCATCATGCCCGGGGGACCGAAGCCGCCACTCTGGCGATTCGTCTGACGGGCCTGCTGCCTGGTTTTCACCGCTTCGATGGCCGCATCGAACGCTGCCTGCTGCTCAGCACCCAACTGCATCTTGGACGCCACTTGGGCCAAATCATCGTTCAGCCCCCCCCGCTGACCCTGCGACTGCGGCTGCGAACGCTGCTGTCCGCCACCCAGCGGTGTCGCGGGCGTCGCTTCGGACGCCGGCTTGTAGCGCAACACGGAGTTGGCCACCTTCAAAACGTCATCACGCTTGCTGACTTCGATCTCGGCATTCACCGTCAACCCAGGCAGCAAGGTGCCGTCGCTGTTGTCCACGGTCACCACCACCGGATAGGTGACGACATTGTTGGTGGTGGTGGCGGCCAGTCGCACCTGTTCCACCACCCCCTTGAACTTGCGATCCGGGAAGGCATCCGCCGTGAAGGAAACCGTCTGCCCGGCCTGGACCTGGCCGATGTCCGACTCATCCACCGCCAGCTCGATCTTCATCTTCGACAGGTCTTCGGCGATGGTGAACAGCTCCGGCGCGGAGAAGCTGGCCGCCACGGTTTGGCCAGGTTCGATCTTGCGGGTCAGCACGACCCCATCGACCGGTGAGCGAATCACCGCACGATCGATGTTGACTTGGGTGTTCTTCAGGGCCGCCTGCTGCTGGCTGATCGACGCTTGCGCCGAATTGACCTGTGCCTGCGCCTGCTCGAAAGCGGAGCGCGAGAGGTCGAGATCACTGCGCGCGATAAGCTTTTGCGCGCTCAACTCCTGCTTCCGCTGATAATCCAATTGGGCATTGCGCAAGGTGGCCTGCGCCTGCCGCAGCTGAGCCTGGGCACTGGCAATCTGCGCGTTGCCGCGCTCCAGCTCCGCCTGATAGGTGGAAGGGTCGATTCTGGCCAGCACATCGCCTTTCTTCACCTGCGAATTGAAGTCCACCAGAATCTCGGTGACCTGCCCGGAAATCTGGCTGCCCACGGTGACCGTGGTGATGGCGCTGAGCGTCCCGGTGGAGGAAATCGCCACCCGGATATCCCCCCGCTGCACGGCCTCCGTGCGATAGGCCCCTGCAGACTCGGCCTGCCCACGTTTGCTCCAGTAGTACCAGCCCCCTCCCACCAAAACGACGGCAACCGCGACCGGAATGACCTTGCGAAGGAGTGCGTTGCCCTGCGGGCGGCGTGATTGGCTCATGGAGTGGCTGATCTTGGGTGGATGACGAGGGAAAACGCACTGCCGTGCGTTTGGTTGACAGCAGGGCATGCTGCCTTGCATCCAACGCGACGCAATGTGCCTTCAGTCCTGTTTGCGGGCGGGAAATGCGATGCTGGCACAGGTCCCGTGCCCCTGCGTGCTCGCCAACGCCAGCGGCCAGCCGCAGCGCACCCCCAGCCGACGGGCGATCGCCAGACCAAGCCCCGGCCCGCCCGGAGGCTGCTCGACGCTGCTGTAGAACGGATCGCAGGCACGCGCCAACGTCACCGGATCCATTCCCACCCCGGTGTCTTCCACCTGCAGGCAGCTTTCCTGCAATCGCACCCGCACAACACCGGCATCGGTGAAATGCACCGCGTTTGCCAGCAGGTTGCCGATCATCACCTGCAACGCCCTCGGCGGCCCATGCAGGCACGGATCCCCAGCCACGTCCAGTTGGAGGCCAACCCCTTTGTGCCGCAGCAACGGCCGCACCCGGTCAAGCTCGTTTTCGAGCAGGGTGCGAACATTGAAAGCCTCATGTTCCAGTGGCGCTTGCTCGCATCGGGCAAGCAACAACAGGGCATCGACGAGCGCCTCCATGTCATCGACCGCCAAATGAATGCGCGACAACGATCGTCTCGAGGCCTCCGACAGCCCGGCATCCTGCGCGATCAGATCGCTCGCCACCCGGATCACCGTGAGCGGGGTCCGGAGCGCATGGCTGGCATTGCGGGCAAACTCCTGCTCGCGTTCGCTCCGCGACTGCGCCCGTCGATGCCCTGTGCCCTTGGCCGACCGGTTGACCATGCCCCGCCCCTGCCGATCAATGCCCTGCGATATCGGCGATTCGGTAGCCCGCGCTTTGCACCGTATGCAGCAGGGGATGACCGTAAGGCTTGTCCACGATCTTGCGCAGGTTGTAGAGATGGCTGCGCAACGTGTCCGAATCCGGCATGTCGCCCCCCCAAATTTCGTGTTCGATCTCCTGCCTGCTGACCACGCGCGGAGACTCGCGCATCAAGATAGCCAACAACCGCAGCGCAATCGGCGAGAGGTGCAGCTCACAGCCACGGCGCGTTGCCCGCAGGGACGACGGATCCAATACCAAATCCGCCACCTGCAATACCTCCGCCCCCACCTGACGCCGATCACGACGAATCAAGGCATTCAATCGTGCCTCGAGCTCACGGATC
Source organism: Pseudomonadota bacterium (assembly GCA_963205445.1). Lineage (GTDB taxonomy): Bacteria > Pseudomonadota > Gammaproteobacteria > Xanthomonadales > Xanthomonadaceae > Thermomonas. Next base: position 4,263 of record CAUJJG010000134.1, on the reverse strand, counting down.
GCAAAGGGTTTCGTCAGGTAATCATCCGCGCCCGAGGAAAGCCCGAAAAGCTTGTCATCCAGGGTATCGCGTGCGGTCAGCATCAAAATCGGGGTTGCCTTGCGTGCCTCCGTGCGCAGACGCTTGCACAGGTCCACGCCCGTCAGGCGTGGCAGCATCAGATCCAACACGATGGCGTCATAGCTGTTCTCGACGGCAAGCCGGTAACCGTCCAGCCCATCGCTGGCGAAATCCACCTCGAAGCCTCGGCTTTCGAGATATTCCCCCACCATTTCCGAAATATTGCGGTTGTCTTCGACGATGAGGATCAACCCTGCGTGCTGCTGTTCTCGCATAACCGTCTCGACGCTGCATTTCTGCCTTGCACCATGCCTATCCCGCGGTTGAGGCAACGTGAAGGCGGGCGCCAATACGCTGCCCCGCCAACATCAGCCTGACACTTCCGCCGCCTTGACCCGCGCCCAATACGCGTCCTGCACTTCCAATGCCTGACCGGCAAGCCCGCCATCGGCCGCGGCCAGCGCTTCCATCGCGCGGAATCGGCGCTCGAACTTGGCGTTGGCGCGGCGCAGGGCAGTGCCGATATCCACCTTTGCGTGGCGTGCGAGGTTTGCGCACACGAACAGCAGGTCGCCCAGCTCATCCTCCAGCCGGTCGCGGGCGGCCGCATCGTCCGGACATGCCGCCACCGCGTCGAACTCGACGCGCACCTCGTCGATCTCCTCGTGCAGCTTGTCGATCACCGGCGCCGGCCCCGGCCAGTCGAAGCCGACCCGCGCCACTTTCTTCTGCAGCTTCACCGCGCGCTGCCACTCCGGCAGCCCGCGCGCGATCCCGGCCAGCGCCGAGGTATCGGCCTCGCCCTTGGCCGCGCGCTCTTCGCGCTTGCGCGCCTCCCAGTCGGCAATCTGCATCTCGGCATCGTCGAAGCTGGCCTCGCCGAACACATGCGGGTGGCGGCGGGTCATCTTGTCGCAGATCGCCGCAGCCACGTCCTCGAAACCGAACGCGCCCTGCTCCTCCGCCATCCGCGCATGGAAGACGACCTGCAGCAACAGATCGCCAAGCTCATCCTTCAAATCGGCCAGATCGCCGCGATCGATCGCGTCGGCAACCTCGTAGGCCTCTTCGATCGTAAACGGCGCGATCGTGGAAAAATTCTGGACCAAATCCCAAGGACAGCCACCCACGGGATCACGCAGCTTGGCCATGATTGCCAGCAACGCGTCGACGCCGGCGCTCATGCCGGCAGCCGCCCGCGCAAGGCCGCATCGCCAAGCGCGATGAAATCGCCGTTGAGCAGGGTGTCGCGCTGGTTGTAGCGAAACGGGCGCCCTCGCGGATCCAGCACCGCGCCGCCGGCAGCCTCCAAAATCGCCTGACCGGCGGCGGTATCCCATTCGCTGGTCGGGCCGAAGCGCGGGTACAGGTCAAGCCCGCCTTCGGCGATCCTGCAGAATTTCAGCGAAGAGCCGCATCCGATCACCTCCGCGCCCGGCAATGCGTCGATCACCGCTTGCGTGCGGGCATCGCGATGGGAACGGCTGGCAGCGATCCGCAGCGGCGCAGCGGCGGGGACACGGGCACGAATTGCGATATCCGCATCCTCCTCACGCCGAAACGCACCCCGCCCGGGCCCGCCGTGCCAAAGCCCGCCGGTGACCGGCTGCTGGATCACGCCGAAGGTCGCCACGCCGTCCTCGATCAGAGCGATGTTGACGGTGAACTCGCCGTTGCGCTTGACGAACTCGCGGGTGCCGTCCAATGGATCCACCAGCCAGAACCGCGACCACTGCCGGCGCGCGGCGATGTCCAGATCCTTCGACTCCTCCGACAGCACCGGGACACTGGGCGTCAACAGTGACAAGCCCGTGACGATGCGCCGGTGCGAGGCAAGGTCGGCAGCGGTCAAGGGCGAGGCATCGTCCTTGTGCTGTACCGCAAAGTCACCGTCATACACGGCCAGGATGTCGTCGGCAGCGGCGCGCGCAAGCGCGATCACGCCTTCCCGCAGGGCGTCATTCATGAACATGTTGCAGCAACCACTCCCGTGCAATGAACAGCGCCGCGATGCTGCGGCCTTCGGAAAAATCTTCCTGCAGGATCAGCTGCCCCAGATCGGCCAGCTTCCACGGCACCACGTCCAGCGGCTCCGGCTCATCACCAGGCAGACGCTGCGGATACAGGTCGCGCGCCAGCACCAGATGGGTCTGGTGGCTCATGTAGGTCGGCGCCAGCGTCAGGCTGCGCAACACATCGAGCCGGCGGGCGCCGTAGCCGGCTTCTTCCATCAGCTCGCGATTGGCCGCCTGGACGGGTGTCTCACCGGCATCGATCCGGCCTTTCACCAAACCCAACTCGTAACGGTGCACGCCAGCCGCGTATTCCCGCACCAGCAGCACGGTCTGCGCATCCAGCATCGGCACCACCGCCACCGCCCCATGGCCGCGCCCATGCAGGCGCTCATAGCGGCGGCGCTCGCCGTTGGCAAACTCCAGATCGAGCCGCTCCAGCCGGAACGGGCCGGCGTCGTGCTCGGTGATGCCGTGGATGACGGGCAGGCGGCGATTCATGCGATCGCCCCGGCGGCGATAATGGCGGGATGGAAAAGATTCACGATGGCCCCATGATAGCTGCCGCAGATGACTGGCGCGCACGCGACCTCGCCGTGCTTTGGCATCCCTGCACGCAGATGCGCGAACACCCACATGCCCTCCCGTTATTTCCAGTCGCGCGCGGCGACGGTGCCTGGCTGGTCGGCCACGACGGCAGCCAGGTGCTTGACGCGGTCAGCAGCTGGTGGGTAAACCTGCACGGCCACGCCGAGCCGCGGATCGCCGCCGCGATCGCGCGGCAGGCGCAAACGCTGGAACAGGTGATCCTCGCCGGCTGCTCGCACCCACCGGCAGTGGAGCTGGCCGAAGCCCTGCTGGCGCGTGCACCGCGCGAAGCCGCGCGCGCGCCGCTGGCCAAGGTGTTCTACGCCGACAACGGTTCTTCGGGCGTGGAAGTGGCACTGAAGATGGCCTATCACTGGTTCCACAACCGCGGCATCAAGGGCCGCTGCAAGTTCGTGGCGCTGACCGGCAGCTACCACGGCGAGACCTTGGGCGCACTGGCGGTGGGCGACCTGCCACTGTATCGCAAGGTCTATGGTCCCCTGCTGACCGAAGCGCTGTTCGCCCCATCGCCCGATGCCTTCGGCGCGGGTGACGAAGCGGGCGCGATCGCCTGCGCAGAGCGCGCCGCCGACGCACTGGCCGCCCTGCTCGATGCCCACGCCGGCGAGGTCTGCGCGCTGATCCTCGAACCGTTGCTGCAGTGCGCCGGCGGCATGCGCATGCACCATCCGCGTTATTTGCAGCGCGCCCGCGCGCTATGCGACGCACACGGCGTCTTCCTGATCGCCGACGAAATCGCTGTCGGTTTCGGCCGCAGCGGCACGTTGTTCGCCTGCGAGCAGGCCGGTATCCAGCCCGATCTGCTGTGTCTGTCGAAAGGCCTGACCGGCGGCTTCCTGCCACTGTGCGCGGTGCTGGCGACCCAGGCGATTTATGACGGCTTCCTCGACGATTCGCGCGAGCGCGCCTTCCTGCACTCGCACAGCTACAGCGGTAACCCGTTGGCCTGTGCGGCAGCGCTGGCGTCACTGGCGATCTTCGATGAAGACGACGTGCTTGTGCGCAACCGCATCACCGCCGCGAAGCTGGCGACGCTGGCCGCGCCATTCGCGCAGCATCCGGCGGTGGCTGAAGTGCGCCAGCTCGGCATGGTCGTTGCAATCGAGCTGCATCCAGAAGCAGGCATCCAGGACGACGGCCACGCGGTCGAAATCGCCGGTCGCCGCGGCCTGCGGATGTACCGCGCGGCGCTGGAAACCGGCGTCCTGCTGCGGCCATTAGGCGACGTGCTGTACTGGATGCCGCCCTACTGCATCGACGACGATCAACTCACGCTGCTGGCCCGTGCCACCGCCGCCGCCCTCAACGAGGCTTTCCAATGCGCCTGACCCGCAGCTTCATCGATCAGCCGCTGGCGGCTGGCATCACCGTCGTCTTGCCCGAGGACACTTGTGCGCATCTGGTCCGCGTCCTGCGGCTGCAAGCAGGGGATGCCTGCGTCCTGTTCAATGGCGATGGCAGCGATTACGACGCGCGGCTGCTCGCCATCGGCAAGCGCGAGGCGCGGGCGGAGGTCCTCACCGCGCGCCAGCTCGACAACGAATCACCGCTGGCCATCACCCTGCTGCAAGGCATCGCCCGC
>CAUJJG010000133.1 GCA_963205445.1 Pseudomonadota bacterium | reverse complement strand
GCAGAATGCGCTTCCTTCGGATCCCAGCCCAGCCCCGCGGCCATCGCCGCGCGCGCCAGCACGGTCTGGCCGTAGGCCAGGCCGGCCATGGTCACCGTGTCGAACACGCTGAACGGGTGGAAGGGATTGCGCTTGTGCGCCACCCGCGCGACTGCGGCGTTGAGGAAATTGAGATCGAAATGGGCGTTGTGGCCAACCAGAATGGCGCGCTGGCAGCCGTATTTCTTCACTGCCGCGCGCACCGGCACGAAGATCGCATCCAGCCCGGTGCGTTCATCGACCTCGCCACGCAAAGGATGGCCCACCTTGATGCCGGTGACCTCCAGCGATTTCGGATCGATGCTGGTGCCGGGGGCGGGTGCGATATGGGCATGGGCGACCGCGCCGGGGACATAGTTGCCGGCGTCGTCGAGTTCGATCGGTACCGCCGCGATTTCCAGCAGGGCGTGCTTGTTCCAGTCGAAGCCGCCGGTTTCCACGTCCACCACTACCGGCAGATAGCCGCGGAAACGTTCGACCATCGGCACGATGGCGGGGGTGTCTTGCGTGTCAGTCATCGACAAAGCCTAGCAGAGGGTGCCAAGCACGATGCCTGTGTCGCGCAGCTGCGCCAGCATCGGTACGGCTTCATGCAGGAACTGGGCATGGTCGCTGTGCCCGGCATCGTCTGCCAATTGCCGCAGCAGTTCCCGCCCGTCGAAATGCGTGTTGTGGCCGATCCGCTCCAGCAGCAGATACAGCAACGGGGAAAGGGTCGAAAACTGCACGTGCCCCTCGGCATCACGGCGCAGCAGCAGTTGGGTGGAGGCCGGCAGCGGGGTGTCGGGTTGAAAATCCGGACCTATGCGGTGGACCGGCCAGCGATAAGCCAGTGGCCAGGCCAGCGGCGAGAGAACCGGAGTACCGGTGAGCAGGTCGCCGATGGGGTCGTGCGGCGGGGCCGTGTCTTCGCGCAGCTGCAGGTCGAGCTCGGCCCATTCGTAATGCGCCAGCTCCGCAAGCCAGGGGCGCGCGGCGGAAGGCTCGGCTTCAAGAAAGGCCACGAACTCCCGCCCGATGCGCGTGAACAGAGGCGTGTGACAGCGGTGTTGGGCAAGGAAGCGGCGGATCAGCGCATGCCAGTCGGCATCGCGCAAGGTCTGCCGGATGACCGGAAAGTTGCCGGCCAACAGACCGTCGAGATTGTTCAGCAGCAATTCGCGATAGACCGCAAGCCGCCGTGTGTCGATGTCGGGCGGGGCCGGATGGGCGGCGGGATCGCGCAGATGCGCGACCAGATGGTGCAGTTGGTCGTGCAGCGTGCTCATGCGGCGCGTGCCTGCAGTGCGCGGATGCGGTCGACTTCTGCCAGCAGCATTGCCAGCGGGGGGAAATTGAAATCCCGTTCCAGCAGCGTGGGGCGTGGCCCGTGCAGGCGATGGGTGTGTTCCAGCAAGGACCAGACCGCTTCCTTGACCGGCATGCCGTGCGTGTCGATCTTCAGATCGTCGGCTTCGTCGAAATGCCCGGCGATGTGGTAGCTGGTGATGCGCTCGCTCGGCATCGCCGCGATGAAGGCGTGCGGGTCATCGTGGTGGTTGATGGCGTTGACATAGACGTTGTTGACGTCCAGCAGCAGATCGCAGTCGGCTTCGGCGAGGACAGCCGTGATGAATTCGATTTCGGACAGTTGCCGGCAGGGTGCGGCGTAGTAGCTCACGTTTTCCACTGCGATACGGCGACCCAAGACGTCCTGCACTTGGCGGATGCGGGCAGCGACGTGGTGCACGGCTTCCTCGGTGAACGGCAGTGGCAGCAGGTCGTAGAGGTGGCCGTCGGCGGCGCAATAGCTCAGGTGTTCGCTGTAGAGCGCGACGTGGTGACGGTCGATGAACGCGCGGGTTTGGCGCAGGAAAGCGACGTCCAGCGGGTCAGGCCCCCCCAGGGAGAGCGACAGACCATGGCAGCTCAAGGGATGGCGTGAAGCGAGCGTCGCCAGCTTCTCGCCCAGGACGCCACCAACACCGATCCAGTTGTCGGGCGCGCACTCCAGAAAATCGAAAGCGCCCGCAGGCGCCTCGATCAGCTCGTCCAGCAATGCGCGTCGCAGGCCGAGGCCTGCGCTGCGCCTGGGCAGGGCATCAAGCATGCGGAATTACATCTTGCCGCCGCATTTGCCCTCGCCGCACTTGCCTTCCCCCATGCCCTTGCCCATGGCCGCGTGGTGGGCATCGAACTCCTTTTGGCTGATGAAGCCGTCACGGTCCGTGTCGATGCCGGCGAACATGGCGTCCTTGCCGTCGTGGGCTGCCTTGAACTCGGTGCGGGAGATGCGGCCGTCCTTGTCGGTATCCATGCCGACCAGGGTGTGGGGCTTGTGCGCACGCTTGCCGCTGGCTTGCTTTGCGTCGCCGCCCATCATGCCGGCCCCGCACTTGCCTTCGCCGCACTTGCCTTCACTGGCCTCGGCCTTGGGCTTGCCTGCATCCTGCATGTAGCCGCTGGCCAAGGCCTGCATCGAGAACAGACTGCCGGCAGCCACGGCTGCACCGGCCAGGATCAGCGGGAGGGTGTGCTTGCTGTGCTTTGCCATGGCGTACCTCTGGGGTTGGGATGATGGCGCATCCTAACGCGCCGGATGCGCCGCGGCGACTGCCGAAACCAAGCCCTCGTTCAGCTGGCCGCAGCGTGGCTGTCGTCGCGCTTCTCGCGCGGTGGCAGCAGGGCATCGCCATGCAGCAGAAACCAGACGTTTTCCGCGATGTTGGTGGCATGGTCACCCACGCGCTCCAGATTCTTGGCCATGAACAGCAGGTGCGTGCAGGCTGTGATCGCGCGCGGGTCTTCCATCATGTAGGTCAGCAGCTCACGGAACAGGCCCGTGTACAGCATGTCCAGTTCGGCATCCTGCGCGCGGACACGCTGGGCGGTTTCGCCGTCACGGGCCTGATAGGCCGCCATCACGTCACGCAGCTGCCGTGCGGCCATCCGCCCCAAGGCGTCCAGACCACGGGTCAGCGGCAGGGGTGGGGCCTGGTTGAGCACCATCGACCGCTTGGCGATGTTGGCGGCATAGTCACCGATGCGTTCGATATCCGATGCCACGCGCAACGCGGCCAGAATCACGCGCAGGTCGCCGGCCAGCGGCCCACGCTGGATCAGCCGGATCACGTCATGGTTGATTTGCTGTTCGAGCGCGTCGATGGTCTCGTCCGTGGTGATGATGGTGCGGGCCGCGGCGTCATCGCGACGGGTGACCGCATCCAGTGCGGCATCCAGCTGGGTGGCGGCCAGCTGCCCCATCCGCAGCAGGTTGTCACGCAACGCGTTCTGTTCCTCGTCCAAGCTCTTGACGATGTGATGGTGCTGCTCGTTCATCAGCCGAACCTCCCGGTGATGTAGTCCTCGGTCTGTTGCTGGACCGGGTTGGAGAAGATTTGCTCGGTCCGTCCGTGCTCGATCAGGTCGCCGAGATACATGAAAGCGGTGTAATCGGAGACGCGGGCGGCCTGCTGCATGTTGTGGGTCACCATCACGATGGTGAACTCGTGCTTGAGTTCCTCCACGAGCTGCTCGATGCGGGCGGTGGAGATCGGGTCCAGCGCCGAGGTGGGCTCGTCCAGCAGCAGCACATCGGGCTGCAGGGCCACGGCACGGGCGATGCACAGACGCTGCTGCTGCCCGCCCGACAGGCTCAGGCCACTGCGCTTGAGCTTGTCCTTGACCTCGTCCCACAGCGCCGCCTGGCGCAGTGCCTTTTCCACCCGGATCTCGAGATCGGCCTTGCTCAGGCGTTCGTGATGACGGATGCCGTAGGCCACGTTTTCGTGGATCGTCATCGGGAAAGGGACGGGCTTCTGGAACACCATGCCCACCTTGCTGCGCAGGCGGTTCATCGGATACGCATCCGAGAGGATGTTTTCGCCATCCAGCAGCACTTCGCCGGTGGCGCGCAGCTTGGGGTAGAGCGCATAGATGCGGTTGAACACGCGCAACAAGGTGGACTTGCCGCAGCCGGAGGGGCCGATCAGGGCTGTGACGTGCTTCTCCGGGATGTCCAACTGGATGTGCTTGATGGCGTGGAAGCCGTCGTACCAGAAGTCCAGGCCGCGTGCGGCAAGCTTGATCGGCGGCAGGGACTGGGCGGCGTCGCAGCTGGCCGCAGCATCGGCGGGGGCGATGGAATGCATGGTGTCGGGGCTCGTGAAGTCAGTCATGGGCGGCGGTGTTGCGCAGCAGGACAGTGCGGGCGACCAGGCTGATCGCCAGTACGAACAGCGTGATGAGCAGAGCGCCGGCCCAGGCCAACTGCTCCCAGTTCTCGAACCCGGAGCCGGCGTACTTGTACATCACCAAGGGGACGGCACTCATGGCGCCATGGAGATCGAGGCTGAAGAACTCGTTGCCGAAGGCGGTGAAAAGCAAGGGCGCGGTTTCGCCACTGATGCGCGCCAGGGCCAGCAGGATGCCGGTGACGATGCCGGGCAACGCGCTGCGATAGAGCACCTGCAAAGTGACCTTCCATTGCGGGATGCCCAGCGACAGCGCGGCCTCGCGCATCTGCGCCGGCACGAGGCGCAGCATCTCGTCGGTGGTACGCACCACGACCGGCAGGACGATCAAGGCCAGTGCGATGGCGCCCCCGATGGCGGAGAAATTGCCGCCGGTCTGCATGACGAAGGCGGCGTAGACGAACAGGCCCAGCACGATGGAGGGTGCCGACAGCAGGATGTCGTTGACGAAGCGCACCACCGCGCCCAGGCGGCCATGGTTGCCGATCTCGGCCAGCCAAGTGCCTGCGGCAATCCCCAGCGGGGCTCCCAGCAGAACGCCCATGCCACACATCATCAGGCTGCCCACGATGGCGTTGCGCAGGCCACCGGCTTCCATCGGTGGTGGCTGGTCCTGCGTGAGCAGGGCAAGATTCAGGTGCGCCAATCCCTTGGCAAGCAAGGTCCACAGGATCCAGCCAAGACAGGCCAATCCCAGCAGGGCAGCGGCACAGGCCAGTGCGGTGGCAATGGCATCGCCGATGCGGCGCTTGCGGTACAGGTGCGCAGCGGTGCGTTCGCGCAGGGCCATCGAAGCGGTGTGCATCAGTTGCCCTCCCGGCGGGCCAAGCGGTTCAGCATCAGGCGCGCCAATGCCAGCACCACGAAAGTGACGATGAAGAGGACGAAACCCAGCAGCAGCAAGGCGGCACGGTATTCCTCCGTGGCCTCGCCGAAATCGTTGGCGATCAAAGCGGCAATGGTGGTGGAGGGCTCCAGCAGCGAAGCGGTGAAGCCCACGCTGTTGCCGATCACGAAGGCCACCGCCATGGTTTCGCCCAATGCGCGGCCCAGACCCAGGAAGATGCCGCCGATCACCGCCGAACGGGTATAGGGCAGCACGATGTCGCGATTGACCTCCCAGCGGGTGGACCCCAACGCGTAGGCGGATTCCTTCAGGCGCGTCGGGACGGTCAGGAACACGTCGCGCATCACCGAGGACACAAAGGGGATCACCATGATCGACAGCACGATGCCCGAGGTCAGCATGCCGGCCCCGATGGGCGGGCCACGGAACAGGGGGCCGATCAGAGGAAGGGGGCCAAGCGTGGCATCCAGCCAGGGGATCAGCACTTCCCGCATCACCGGCATCAGGACGAAGAACCCCCACATGCCGTAGATGATCGATGGGATGCCGGCCAGCAATTCAATGGCGCTGCCCAGCAGAGTGCGCAGGCGGCGGGGGGCGATTTCAGTCAGGAAGAAGGCGATGCCGTAGCTCACGGGCACGGCGATCAGCATGGCGATGAGGGCGGTGACCAGCGTCCCGTAGATGGGGACCAGTGCGCCGTATTTGTTCTCGACCGGGTTCCAGTCGGTGGAAGTGAAGAAGCCCAGGCCTTCACTGAGCAGGACGCTGCGGCCGCTCCAGAGCATCGACAGGGCGGCACCGGCAAGCGCCAGAAGCACCAGCACCGCGCTGGCGGTCAACAGGATGCGGAACTGGCGGTCGTGGCGGGCATCGCGTTGACCTTGGCCGCTGGCGGCGGGTGAGGTGGCAAGTGTTGGCATCGGCGTTGTGTCAGTCCAGTGCAGCGGGCCATCCGTGTGGCCCGCTGGGTCATCCGGTTGGGGATGCAAGCCTGCGCTGCAGGCTTACTTCAGTTCCTGCGCCCAATAACGCTCGATCTGGGTCACCAAGCTGTCCGGCAGCGGCACGTAATCAAGCGCCTTGGCCTGCGCGTCGCCATTGGCATAGACCCATTGGAAGAAGCTCCGCGCCTGCTTGGCGCCGGCCGGGTTCTTCGGCGACTTCTGCATCAGGATGAAATTGGTCGCGGTGATCGGCCAGCTGTTGGCACCGGGGGCATTGGTCATGACCAGGTGGAAGTCACGCGCCTTGCCCCATTCCGCATTGGCGGCGGCGGCCGAGAAGCTGTCGTCGCTGGGCTTGATGAAGTTGCCCGCGGCGTTCTTCAGCTGGCTCCACGCCAGTTTCTGCTGCAGGGCATACGACATTTCCACATAGCCGATGGCACCGTTGATCTGCTTCACGTAGGCGGTCACGCCTTCGTTGCCCTTGCCACCGATGCCGACGGGCCATTGCACGGCGGTGCCTTCACCCACACTGGTCTTCCATGCCGGACTGACCTTGGAGAGATAGTTGGTGAAGTTGAAGCTGGTGCCGGAGCCATCCGAGCGATGGACCACCGTGATCTTCAGCGCAGGCAGCTTCAGGCCCGGGTTGAGGGCGGCGATGCGGGCATCGTTCCACATGGCAACTTTGCCGAGGAAAATGTCGGCCAGCAGGGCACCATCCAGTTTCAGGACGCCGGCGGCGACGCCGGGTACCTTCAGCACAGGCACCACGCCGCCGATGACCGACGGGAACTGGGCCAGGTTGAACTTGTCCAGCTCTTCGGGCGCCAAGGGCTTGTCGCTGGAACCGAAGTCCACGGTGCCGGCCTTGATCTGGGCGATGCCACCGCCAGAGCCGATCGATTGGTAATTGACCTTCTTGCCGGTTGCGCGGGCGTAGTCGGCCGACCACTTCGACATCACCGGATAAACGAACGACGCACCCGCGCCGGTGACGTCGGCAGCCAAGGCGGTGCCGGTGCAGGCAAAGGCCAGCGCCAGCGCGGAGACTCGAACCGAGAGGGATTTGAACACGCAATGCTCCAAGTGAGGGTGGATGCGGGGCAGGCCCGACGCATGCATTTCATCGCGCTTCGATGACAGGCCCGTGCCTGTTTGATGACAGCCCCATGACACTGTGATGTGGCTGTCATCTGCGCGGTGGCATGGCCGGGTGCGCAACGAAAAAGGGCGCGACCGTGGTCGCGCCCTGCGTGCCTTCGGCCGTGTTGCCGGTGCTTACCAAACGAAATGCGCGCGGAACTCGACGATGCTCGGGTTGTCTTCCACCACGGCTTTTTTCGAGCTGCTGTATTTCTCGCTGTCCACCTTCACGTAATTCAGTGCGAACTTGAAGTTGGAGCGCCAATACAGATTGGCGCCCACGGTCCATGCGGACATCTTGCCGCCCAGCACGCCGTGCACCACCGGTGCTGCGCCGCTGGTGTCCACCCGGCCGTCGTTCAAGTCGATCTGGTCATGGCGCAGCCCCAGCTGCCACATGCCAGTGGAGGGGTTGTTCGGCAGGGGGGTTGTGGCCACGCCGCCCTTGTAGCCCCAACTTTCTCCGGTGATGTTCCAGACGGCACTGACATAGCTGCCCGTGCCCGTGAAGTCATCGAAGCTGCCGTTGCGTGTGGTCGTGCTGCGCATGTATTCGCCTTGCAGCTTGACCGGGCCCTGCACCCAGAATGCTTCAACCCCCGTGGTGTTGACCTTGCCGGCTTGGGTCAAGGTGCCGGTATCCACCAGGCGCACGCCGGCGAGGTCGGCCTGCGGGCGCACGCGCCAACGCTGTGCGTTTTCCGTATTGGGGCCACCGGCGGTGGCCAGCTCGGCGTCGTAGCTGGCATGTGACAGGCCGAGGTGCAGGATGCGGCCGTTCTCGTTGAGAGGCGCAAAGGTGCCGCGCACGCCAAAACCATTGCCCGCAGCGTTGCCGCGCTTGAGCTCGCGGGTAAAGGCAGCACCGGTCACGCTCCAGTTGGCGTCACCCACCGAATAGGCCACGCCCACGCGGCGCCCAACAGCCCAGGTATTGGT
>CAUJJG010000132.1 GCA_963205445.1 Pseudomonadota bacterium | reverse complement strand
CTGGGTGATCTCGCGCTGCCCGCCCCCCAGCAGCCATGCGACACCGCACCCGCCTTGGGTCTGCTCCAGCTTTCGGGCCAGCAGTGCGATGTCGGCCCCCTTGGTGTCGCGCAGCTGGCGCAGGGGATCCATGGCTGGATCGGTGGCCTTGGTCAGGGCGTCCAAGGCATCGTCATTGTCGCCGCTGTCCGCGTAGTTGACCTGCACCGTACCCACCAAGCGCAAATGGCCTGGCACCTGGCTGTTGTCGAGGGTCTGATTGGCGTATTCCACCAGGAAGGCCATTCGCGTGGTGGCAGCCGAAGCCCCGCCCAGTTGCGTGGCCAGCCCGGCGCTGTACCCAACCACGGCATCCACCGTATTCTGGCTGTTGGGCGCAGGGCGTGCCGTAGCTCCGGCATAGGCCTGCACCGGGGCATGACGCTCTGACAACTGCAGGGCAGCCTTGTCGGGCATGCCCGTGGTCACTGCGGGCAGCCTGCTGTCATCCGGCGTGCGCGCCGTGGCCATGCGGGTCGGGTCCGACATCACCACAAACACTTGTCCTTGACGCGTCTGCAGCTGCAGGGCCGGCGCGCCGTCTTGCGGAATCGAGCCGAACACGGCCTGCGGGCCAAAGGTGATGATGGCCTTCTGATCCGGATTGCCGCCCTCCACCTGGCCGATCCACGTCCAGTTGCCGTCCAGCTGCTCGACATGCCGCAAATAGCGCAAGCTGACCTGCTTCCCGTCGGGCGTGGGGATATGCATCTCGCCACTGGCCATCGACTGGAAGGCATGCGCCTCACTGATCGCGGCGGGGTACCACGTCTGTGCCCCCTCCTGCCGCGCGGCCGATACGGCGGCGCCATAGGCAACCAGCGCGCCGCGATCGGGCGCATCGGCCAGCGAGGCCCGCTGCATGCGCACACGCTGCGGTGCCACTGCCGCCCCCGTGGCCGTGACCCCTGCCGCTTCACGCCCGGTTTCCACCACGCCGCTGCAGCCCATCAGGCCCAGCAGCAGCAAAGACAACCCTGACCAACTTTTCATCTCGCTCCCCGTGGCCCCTTCCGGGCCAGAAAATCGAAGCCGAGTTTACTCCTGCATCAAAGGCGCGGCGAATCCATCCTTGGCGCAGCCGGCGGCTTGCGCTTGAGGCGGGAGAGCGGACGGTCAATCAGCACCACCACCAGCCACGACAGGAACAACGTCAGCACAAACGCTTTGGCGAAAAAGTCGATCGGCCGTGAGAACCCGCAGGAACAGACGAACCAAGCCGCGACGGTGGTATGGATCAAGTACACCGGGTAACTCATGTCACCCAGCATCCGATCCACAGCCCCGGCACGTTGCCCATACAACGAAACAACCATCCAGGACGACAACAGCAGCGACGCGTATAGCCCCCAGGTCCAAGGCCAGTCCGGCAAGGCCAGCCACAGCAGGCCATGCAGCAACCAGACCAAGGTGCTCAGCCAAGGCATGCTGAAACGGGCCAAGGCCTCACGGTAATGGCAGACCAAGGCCCCTGCAGCGAAAGGCAGCATGCACGGCAGGAACGTGGCGTAGCGTTGCGCAAACGTATCGCCGGTGATGCCCAACTGCAGGTGGATCATGATGCCCACCGCTGCTGCAAACCATGCGGTACTGCGCGAACGCGCCATCAACGGCATCAGCATGTAATACCCGACTTCGATCGCCAGCGCGTTCGAGACCGGGACCGGCAGCCCACCACGCTCGAAGCCCGGGAACAACGTCACGACATGCAGCCATTGCTCCCGGCTTTGCGGCCAGTAGAACTCGCCATTGAGTTGCTGCAGGGCAATGCCTTGCCGCGCGGCATACCAGAGCGTTGCCAAACCGGTGGCAGCGGCAAGCCAGTACAGCGGGAAGATGCGCATGAAACGATTGACGGCATAGGTGCGCAGCCCTGCCCCGTCGAACCCATACTTCGTGCTCAGGATCAGCGTCATCAAGAAGCCGCTGAGCACATAAAACGCCCAGACCGCATAGGCGGCATAGCCATGAATCATGCCGTCCCACAGATGCGACATGGCCACCAGCGCGGCCAGAATCAGGCGGCAAGTCCCGAATCCGAACGCAGGCAAGGCCCACGCCTTTCCGGTGGCGGTGGGCAAACTCACTGACATGCGCGCGCACTCACACGGATCAAGCCCAAGGTCTCCCGCGTCGCCAGGCTTTCCATCCGCAGCAATGCGCCATCTCCGATCCATGGCCCCGTTGTCTGACTGCCACTTGCACCTGCTTCGACCCAGGTCTTGCTGGCCTCATCTCCGGTGCCCACCAAAATTCGCACCGCCCCAACCCCCGGCGTTTTCACGTGCCACGTGACTTGAACGCTGGCGGCAGTGGCGCGCCCCTCGCTGCAGGTGGACTGCACCACCGATGCATTGAGCTCGACATCCTCAAGACGGGCCACCTGCAGCGCCATCGCCTCACCCGGACCGTTGACCACCACGGCATTGGCCAATGCCCGTTCCGTCTGCTCGGCCTTCTTCGCCTCACAGGCCTGCACGGCGGCCTTGTCGCAGCAGCCGGCGGTCACAAGCCCCAATGCCAGGGCAGTCACGTGGAGGCATTTCATCCCAACAGCGGAACGCCGGTCTTTGCCACCGCGTCCTCGTGACTCACGCCTTCGGCCAGTTCCACCAAGGCCAGGCCTTCCGGAGTGATATCGAACACGCCCAGCTCGGTGATGATGCGATTGACCACGCCCACCCCGGTCAGCGGCAGGGTGCATTGCGGCAGGATCTTCGAGGTGCCGGACTTGGTGACGTGCTCCATCAGCACCACCACCTTGCGCACGCCGGCCACCAGATCCATCGCCCCGCCCATGCCCTTGACCATCTTGCCGGGCACCATCCAGTTGGCCAGATCGCCTTTGTCGGTCACTTCCATCGCGCCCAGGATCGCCAGGTCGATGTGGCCGCCGCGAATCATCGCGAAGCTGTCATGGCTGCCGAAATAGCTGGCCCCCGCCACTGCGGTGACGGTCTGCTTGCCGGCATTGATCAGGTCGGCATCCAGCTCCGCCTCGGTCGGGAATGGGCCGATGCCCAGCAAGCCATTTTCGCTCTGCAGCCATACATTCATGCCTTCGGGAATGTAGTTGGCCACCAAGGTCGGCAAGCCGATGCCCAAGTTCACGTAAGCGCCGTCGGTGAGCTCCTTGGCGGCGCGCTGCGCCATCTGCTCGCGGGTCCATGCCATCTCAGTTGCCCTCCGCGCGAATGGTGCGCTGTTCGATGCGTTTTTCCGGGGTGGCGTTCACCACGATGCGCTGCACGTAGATGCCCGGCAGGTGTACCTGATCCGGGTCGATCGCACCGATCTCCACCAGCTCTTCCACTTCCACCACGCAAACCTTGCCGGCCATCGCCGCCGCCGGGTTGAAATTGCGCGCGGTCTTGCGGAACACCAGGTTGCCGGCGGTGTCGGCCTTCCATGCCTTGACCAGCGACACGTCGGCTTTCAGCGCGGTTTCCATCACGTACATGCGGCCGTCGAATTCGCGGGTTTCCTTGCCCTCGGCCACCACGGTACCGTAGCCGGTGGCGGTGAAGAAGGCCGGGATTCCGGCGCCGCCGGCGCGCAGGCGTTCGGCCAAGGTGCCCTGCGGGTTGAACTCCAGCTCCAGCTCGCCGCCCAGAAACTGACGCTCGAACTCCTTGTTTTCGCCCACGTAGGAGGAAATCATCTTTTTGATCTGCCGCGTGGTCAGCAGCTGCCCCAGGCCGAAGCCATCCACGCCGGCATTGTTGGAAATCACGGTCAGCCCCTTCACTCCGGAATCGCGCAGGGCGGCGATCAGGGCTTCGGGAATGCCGCACAGGCCGAAGCCACCGACGGCGAGGGTCTGTCCATCCGCCACCAGCCCGTCAAGGGCGGCAGCGGCGCTGGGGTAGAGCTTGCTCTTGGCGGATGCCACGGGCGGATCTCCGATTGCGATGTAGAGCCCACATTCTAGCCGGGCGTGCGTCAATGCCCAGCGTACTTTCGGGCAATCGCGGCCGATGCAGGCAATGGGCGCGATTGCCCGTTAAAATGCGCAATTGAATTCGGGGTGCACAAGGCCCCGGCCATCTTCATTCGCTTCAGCAAGGACATCCGCACGATGAAAATCCTCGTCGCCTACAAGCGCGTGGTGGACTTCAACGTCCGCATCCAGGTCAAGCCGGACGGTTCCGGCGTGGTCACCGACGGCGTCAAGCTGTCGCCCAACCCCTTCGACGACATCGCACTGGAAGAGGCGCTGCGCCTGCGCGACGCCGGCATCGCCACCGAGGTGGTGGTGGCCACGATTGCCCCCGCCGACGCCCAGCCGCATCTGCGCAACGGCCTGGCCATGGGCGCCAATCGCGCCATCCACGTCGTCAGTGATGCCGCCATCCAACCGCTGACCGCCGCCCGCACCTTGCTCAAGCTGATCGAAAAGGAACAGCCGGACCTGGTGCTGCTGGGCAAGCAGGCAATCGACGATGACGCCAACCAGACCGGGCAGATGCTGGCCACGCTGTGGGGCCGGCCGCAGGCCACCTTCGCCAGCAAGCTGACGATTGAAGGCGGCAAGGCCACCGTGGTGCGCGAAGTGGATGCGGGTCTGGAAACCCTGGAAGTGGATCTGCCGGCCGTGGTCACCACCGACCTGCGCCTGAACGAGCCGCGCTTCATCAAGCTGCCCGACATCATGAAGGCCAAGAGCAAGCCGCTGGAAACGCTGGCCTTTGCCGATCTTGGTGTCGACGCCAATGATTCGCTCAAGACCACCCACTACGCCGCCCCTGCCAAGCGCAGCCGCGGGGTGATGGTGAAGGATGC
>CAUJJG010000131.1 GCA_963205445.1 Pseudomonadota bacterium | reverse complement strand
TGATCGTCGTGGCCTCCAACAAGGGCAACCAAACGGACACTCTGGTTACGGAGTTGCTCGACAACACCACCCTGGCCATCACCCAGGGCACAGCCTCCACGGCCGGCAATGCGGTTCAGGTCAGTCAGAGCGCGCTCGATTAATCTACAATTTCAACCCCACGGCCAGAAAACGCGATGATGACCCCACACGACACCCCGCATTCCGAGCCCGTGCAGCCAGCGGCTGCCGCGCAAGCCAAGCGGCCCTACGTGAAGCCTGCCTTCCACCATGAGCAGGTCTTTGAAACCATGGCCTTGGCCTGCGGCAAACTGCGCGGCACCCAGGGCCAATGCCGCCGTCTGCTCAGCAATTCATGACGGTGACGGCGGCCCCCGGTTCCGCCACGCAGGCGGCCGGTGCCGCCTTGGTGGTTGAAACACTGTCGCGCGCAGGCCAGGTGCGGCTGCGTGCGACAGGGGGCAGCATGGTGCCGGCCATTGCGGCGGGCGACTTGCTGACATTCCGGCAGGTATCTGCAGCGGCCCTGCAACCGGGCTGCGTGGTGTTGGCGCATCACGATGGGCGCTTGCTGATCCATCGCCTGCGTTGCTGCGCACAGGGCATGGCCATCACCCGTGGCGATGCCCTGCGTGAGGACGATCCGCCCGTGCCGCTGGCCCATGTCCTGGGGGTCCTGGTGGGGCAGCACCGTGGGCATCGTCCCCTGCCTGTGGGGGGGCGCCACTGGTTGCGCCGCCAGCGCTTGGTGCGGGGCCTGGTGCAGCGCTTCGACGTGGCGCACCGGCTGTTTCACCGCTTCCCTTTGTTGCATCGATTGGCGTCCTGAATGACGGCGACCCCCTCACAACGACATGTCCTGGACATCGGGATCGGTGGCCTGCATGTGCGCCTGCAGGCCGATTCGGCCGAGTTCGTGGCATCCATGGGCACGCGGTTTGCCGGTTTCATCGGTGCCGTGGAGGCCCCCGACCACGTGTTCGACATCGACGTCGAACCGTTTCCGCCCGAGGCCTTGGACGATACGCTCCCGCTGGAGGACGACCCGGGCGAGGATGTGCCGGTACAGGTGACCCGCGAGGGGGCCTTGTGGCAGGTGCGTCGCGGCGATTTCTTCGCCGAATGGGACCCGGCCCGTCGCCACGGGCATGCCCGGATGATGGACAGCCCGTACTCGCTGGATTCGGTGATCCGTATCCTGCATACGCTGATTCTGGCCGAGCAGGGCGGGATGCTGATGCATGCCTCCAGCGTGGCCTTGAATGGGCGTGGCTGGGTCTGTACCGGCGTTTCGGGGGCGGGCAAGACCACGATCTCACGCCTCTCCGAGGGCCTGGGCCACATCCTGACGGACGAGATGTCGTTCATCCGCCCCGAGGAGGGCGGGTATTTCATCTACGGCACGCCGTTCTCGGGCGAGCTGGCCCGCCCCGGCGAGAATCTGCGGGTGCCGTTGGCCGGCATTTTTCTGCTGGCCAAAGGGCCGGAAAACCGCATCGAAACACTCAGCCCGGCTGAAGCCGTGCGCGCGCTGATGGGCAATATCCTGTTTTTTGCCCACGACGATGCCCTGACCAGCCGCGTGTTCGACAATGCCATCGCACTGGCCGCCCGCGTGCCGGTGCGCCGCCTGACCTTTTTCCCGGATGCGCGCGTCTGGGACCTGATTGACAGCCAACCATGACCCAGCCCTTGTACCTGCAGCGTTCCCCCCGTGTTGCCGCCCGCCGGATCGGCGACGAGCTGATGATCATGTCGGCAACGGATTCGTCCTTGTTCAGCCTGAATGAAACGGCCGCGCTGCTGTGGGAAGCGGCCGACGGCGTGACGCCGCTGGACGAGATCGTGGCCAGCCGCATCTGCACCATGTTCGACGTGGCACCCGCTGAGGCTCTGGAGGATGCCAAGGCGTTGGCATTGGAATTGCAGGGCAAAGGGATCCTGCGGCTGCTGCCGCAACCCGCTGCAACCGACGACTGGCCGGAGGATGCCTCATGAACCTGATGCACCACATGGGCACCCGTGCCCTGGAGCTGGGCATTCCGCTGAGCGTGCAGCTGGACCTGACCTACCGCTGCAACGAAACCTGCGTGCACTGCTATCTGGACCACGAGGATTACGGCGAGATGACCACCGCCGAGATTCTGGACGTTCTGGACCAGCTGGCCGATGCCGGCGTGTTGCTGCTGAACATCAGCGGCGGCGAAATCTTCATGCGCAAGGACCTGTTCGAGATTCTGGAGCATGCGCGCAAGCGGCAGTTTTCGATCAAGCTCAAGACCAACGCGGTGATGATCCGTGCCGAAAAGGCCAAACGGATCGCGGCGCTGGATGTGGATTCGGTACAGATCAGCCTGTATTCGCACAAGGCCGAGACCCACGATGGCATTACCCAATTGCCGGGCTCGTTCAAGCGCACGCTGGAAGGCGCACGCTTCCTGCGCGAAGCAGGGGTGAAGGTGACCTTTGCCAACGTGCTGATGCAGGACAACGCGGACGATTATCAGGAAGTGCGTGCCCTGGCCGAGGAGATGGGCATCGACTACACCGTGGATGCCACCATCACCCCGATGCTGGATGGCGACCGGGGCGTGCTGGATCTGAACATGGATGCCGACCGCCTGTCCGGCGTGATGCGCGATGCCTCCTTGCTGGGGGACCAGGCCGACACCCTGCTGGCTGCCCCCACCGGCCCCACGCCGTTGGAAGAGGCCTACAAAACCCTTCCCTGCAGCGCAGGCCATACCGCTTGCTACATCGGCCCTTATGGCGATGTGACCCCCTGCGTGCAGTTTCCGTATGTGGTGGGCAATCTGCGCAAGCAGCGCTTCATCGACATCTGGCGGGATTCGCCACAGCTCAACGAAGTGCGGGCGATCCGGCTTTCCGACCTTGAGGGCTGTTCGCAGTGCGTGCACGGTTCCAGCTGCACGCGCTGCCCGGGCCTGGCCTACATGGAGGGCAACATGCGCGGGCCCTCGATCCAGGATTGCGAGAAATCCTACGCGCGTACCGGCATTGCCTCGTACAACCTGCAGAAGAAAAAACTGCGGCAGATCCCGCTGGCGGTGGTCTGACCCGGCCGCGACGCCTGCGTTCAGCCCTTTGTGAAAGCCCTCCCCGGCTGTGCGTCAACCGGGGAGGGTGCGGCGTCCCTGCCGCCCGGAGCGGGCTCCGGTCAGAGTGACCAGGT
>CAUJJG010000130.1 GCA_963205445.1 Pseudomonadota bacterium | reverse complement strand
CGGCTCAAGCTGGGCCGATGTCAGCGCTGCTGCGTCTGTGGGCCAATTCGAGCCGAATTTTTTGATCATCAGGGCGATGTCGGGCAGCTCACCGCAGCCATGGGCCTGTGGGTGGGCAGCGATGATCTGTTCGGTCAAAGTGGTGCCACTGCGCGGCATGCCGACGACAAAAACCGGTCGCGCGTCATGGCTGCCAACGCGCTGGTGGTTGAATGCGCCGGTGCCAAATGCCGCAATCAGGTGATCGACGTTGCGCTCCGTTGCCGCGAAATCGTGCGCCCCCGCCAAACGCTGGCGGGCGGCATTGGCGGCGCGCCAATGGGTCATGGCGGCTTTGGCCTCGCCTCGGCCATCGTGAATCTTGCCAAGCGCGTAGCCCAGCAGGGCGCGTTCGCGGTCTTGGGTGGCCGGCTGCTCCATCAGTGCGCTTGCGCGTGCAAGCAGGGCTTCCGATGCATCCTTGCGTTGCAAAGACAGCAGGCCGGCAAGCGCGGTGGCCCAGCCCGGGCGGTACTGCAATGCTTGGGTGTACGCGTCGATCGCGGCGGTCTTGTCGCCGGCGTCTTCGTGGCATTGGGCCAAGGCCAGCCACAGGTCCGGCTGGGCGGGTGCTTTTTCCAAGGCTTCCAGGTAGAGGCGGGTTTCGGCGTCGAACAGGCCCAGGCGATTGCAGGTTTCCCCCAATCGCAGGCGAGCCTCGAGATCTTCGGGCCTTGCGGCGACCACTTGCTGCCATAGGGGAAGTGCGTCAGCGGGGGTGCCTGCGTGGAATGTTGCGTCGGCAAGCGCGCGCAAGGCGTCAACATGGCCGGGCTGCAGTC
This sequence comes from Pseudomonadota bacterium, assembly GCA_963205445.1. Lineage (GTDB taxonomy): Bacteria > Pseudomonadota > Gammaproteobacteria > Xanthomonadales > Xanthomonadaceae > Thermomonas. The sequence goes on along the minus strand of CAUJJG010000130.1, from coordinate 4,084 downwards.
GGTGCGCCTGCTGCAGCGCCGGAAGGGCTTCGGCATGGCGGGTGTTGCGCATGTGGACGATGCCGAGCAGGAACCAGGCATCGAAGATGTCGGGTGCCAGCCGGGTGGCTTGGGTGAAGCTGTCGCAGGCGCCATGGAAATCGCCGCGTGCGGCTTGTGTGCGCCCTGACTGGAGGAGGGCGGCAGCTGCCGCCGCGTGCGTGTCATGGGGTTTCATCGCCACAGGGTAGCGGGCGTCAACGGTGCTGCCTATCCGAAAAACGCAGGGGATTGGGGCATGCCGGATCCAGGCACGCCTTTGACCCGTCTTCCTCAGAGTTCGCCAAGATCGGCATCGTCGCCGTAGAACTCCAGCATGCCTTGTACCGTTTCGCTGACCAAGGTGCGTTCGATCTCAGTCAGCAGGGGGTTCCAGACGCTGAAAATCAGGACCACGCGGAGTTGGCTGCTGTTGTTTCAGGCTTCATGACGGATGGTGTCATCGAACAGGACCAGTTTTCCTGGTTCCCAGACGTGGGTCTGCTCGCCCACCCGCAGGGCGCAGTCAGGCGGAATGATCAGTGGCAGATGAACGGTCAGGCGGGTGTTGGTGGCGCCATTGTGTGGGGGGATGTGGGTGCCGGGCTTGAGCGCGGAGAAAAAGGCCACGGGCGCGCGCCCCGGGATCACGTCTTGGGGCGCCATACGCAGTGCCGCCTCGGTACGCGGGCAGGCATCGGCATTTGCGTCGATGCGCGTGCCATCCTTCCACAGGAAATACGCGCCCCAGTCGAGGCTGTGGTCCAGCGCGGCAAACTGGGCAGGCGGGTCGCCGGGCCGGGTTCGTACATAGGGGACAAAGCCAGTTCCGTGGGCGAGTGCGGTGTTCAGTTCGTCCAGAATGGCGGGAAAGCAGGTTTCGAATTCGGCAACCCAAGGGAAGTCGTTGCCGTCGAAATAAGGAATGGCGGGCAGCTCAGGGAAGGGAAGCATCAGCGGACGGGCGGTCACGAAAGGACGACGGCCCGTGACCACGTCGAGGCAGTGATCGAAGCGCCGCAACGCCCGGCGCTCCTGTTGCCCGAAAAACGGCTGCATGCGACTCGACAGGTGTGCGTGCAACAGCTCCTGATTGTTGCGGATGGCAGTCTCAGCTTGGGTTACCAAGGCTTGAAGTTGGGGTGATTGGCGCAACTGTGCGGGCATGTAGCTCAGCGCGTTGCTCCACGACATCGCCGCAGCACGCGGATTGCCGGCAGCTTCGAGCAGGCGGGCCCGTTCCATGTGCGGCCCCCATGCAACAGGGTCAGCGCCGATGGCGCGATCTATCGCCGCCAAGGCGGCTTCGGGTTTCCCTTGGGCGCTCCGCAAGCGTGACAGCTGGGCATGGGTCAGTGCCAATGCCGGCGTTGCACGGGCGGCCTGTTCCAGCAGCACTTCGGCACGGGCCAAGTCGCCACGAGCCAGTGCTTGCGCGCCAACATGGGTGGCCGCCAACGCATGGTCGGGCGCCACATCCAGCAGTTGCTGCCACAGCGCCATGGCGGCTGGATGCTGGCCTTGCTGCTGCAGGCGATTGGCCTGGGTTTCGAGTTCTGCGATGCGTAGTTGGGGCGTGTTCACCGGGAGCGGATCTCTGGAGGTTGGGTGCGGGCGCGTGGGCTTCTGAGCGCTGCCTTGGTCGCGAGCGCGTACCCCACACTGGGTGCAGCCGTTGTTGATGGCGATTGTGACCACGTTACCATTGCGATACAGCCCGCATCCGTGGGCCGTGGATGGAAGGCATGCCCAAGAGTGTTCGGGCGCGGGGACGCCTGCGCGGATGGTGGTGGAAATTGCCCTTGCTGTTCGTGATGTTCAGCTTGGGGCAGGTGCTGGTGTTGCGATTCGTGAATCCCCCGCTTTCGGCTTTCATGGCGATACGCTGGCTGGAGGGCGTGGCGTCGGGAGATTTTGGGTATCGCCTCGGTCATGCGTGGCGCAGCTTCCGGGAGATTTCGCCGCATCTGCCGGTGGCCTTGGTGGCGGCCGAGGACCAGAACTTCGCCCAACACCATGGGTTTGACTTCAACGCGATCGAGAAAGCGCAAGCGCACAACGAGAAAATGATCGCGCGTGCGGAGAAGCGCGGCACCCCCGTGCGCCGGCTGCGCGGGGCCAGCACCATCAGCCAACAGACGGCAAAAAACCTGTTTCTCTGGCAGGGGCGTGGGCCGACCCGCTGGCTGCGCAAGGGGCTGGAGGTCTGGTACACCGGCTTGATCGAACTGCTGTGGCCCAAGCGACGGATTCTGGAGGTGTATGCCAACGTGGCCGAGTTCGGGGATGGGGTCTATGGTGCCCAAGCCGCCTCCCGGCGTTTCTTCGGCAAGGATGCAGCCCGTCTGTCCGCAGCCGAGGCGGCGCGACTGGCGGCAGTGCTGCCCAGCCCGCGGCGCTACAGCGCGGCCAAGCCGGGGCCCTATGTGCAAAAGCGCGCCAAGGCCATTGAGCGGCAGATGCGGGCGATAGGTGGCCACGGGTATCTGCGCACACTGGACTGAATCCGTTGGCTGCACTGGCATACTGCTGGCATGCACGAGCTGCCGCCTGACGATCGCTGCCTGACATTGGTGATTGCCGCCTACAACGAGGCGGAGGCCTTGCCGCGCCTGTTGCCCCGCCTTGCGGCGGCGATGACGGCCGCCGAGGGCGAAGGCTTGCTGGCGCGGACCTTGTTGGTCGATGACGGCAGCCATGACGGCACATGGGCCCTGTTTCAGGCATTTGCGCAGCAGGACGCCCGGGTGGCCCTGCTGCGCCTGTCGCGCAATTTCGGCAAGGAGGCGGCGCTGACCGCTGGGCTGGATCGGGTGGAGCGCGGTGCGGCCCTGATCCTTGATGCCGATGGGCAAGACCCGCCGGAGCTGCTGCCGATGTTCTTGGAGAAGTGGCGCGAAGGCTACGACGATATCCATGGTACCCGGACCGTTCGCGATGGCGATGGCGTGTTCAAGCGCGCCAGTGCCCATGCGTTCTACCGATTGATCGGGCGGATGTCGAAAACGCCGATCCCGCGGGATACCGGCGATTTCCGCCTGCTGTCGCCGCGCGCGCTGGCGGCACTGCGCCAGCTGCGTGAACGGCACCGCTTCATGAAGGGACTGTTTGGCTGGATCGGCTTCAACAGCGTCTCGATCCCGTACCAGCGCGAACCGCGTGCGGCGGGGCACAGCAAGTTCAACGCGTGGAAGCTGTGGAACTTCGCGCTGGATGGCATCACCGGGTTTTCCACCGTGCCGCTGCGGTTGGCCACCTATGCGGGGCTGGCGACCGCACTGTTTGCCTTCGTTTATGGCATCTGGGTGGTATTGAAGGCGCTGGCCTGGGGGGACCCCGTGGCCGGCTGGCCGTCAATGATGGCGGTGATCCTCCTCTTGGGCGGGGTGCAGCTGATGGCCTTGGGCATGATCGGGGAATATCTGGGCCGCCTCTACGAGGAGTCCAAGCAGCGCCCCTTGTATCTGGTGGATGCCTGGCTGCCTGCAGTATGCTCAAGCCAGCTTCCCGAGTTGCAGGCCTGCAAGGAGATCCGCAATGCGCACGGCAAGTCAGTTGTTGGCGTCGAAATCGGCTGAAATCATCTCGATCGGGCCGGATGCGCCCGTCTTCGAAGCGATCCGCCTGATGGCCGAACGTGGCGTGGGTGCCCTGCTGGTGATGGACGGGCCACGCCTTGTCGGCATCCTCTCGGAGCGCGACTATGCCCGCAAGGTGGTTTTGCAGGGGCGATCGTCGAAGGACACCCCCGTGCGCGACATCATGACGGCAGAGGTGAAGACGGTGGCCCCTGGCGATGGCATCGGGCACTGCATGGCCTTGGTCACCAACAGCCGCATCCGCCACCTGCCGGTGGTGCAGCAGGGGGAGGTGGTTGGCGTACTGTCGATCGGCGATCTGGTCAAGGCCGTCATCGAGGCGCAGCAGCAGGACATCGAACAGCTGCAGCGTTACATCGCGTCCTGAGTTGGGCGGGCGGCTGGCGTCAGCCGACCGCCAAAGCCTGCGCGTGCTCGCGGGTGGCAAGGAACTCCACCGCAGGGCTGCGTTCCTGCGCCAGCTGCAG
>CAUJJG010000129.1 GCA_963205445.1 Pseudomonadota bacterium | reverse complement strand
TGCGGCCTCGGGCGCCCACCAGAACGAGCCGGACTGGCTGAGCACGTTGCCGAAACGCTGCGGATACTGGAGCGCCACGCAGGTGGAGGCCAGCCCGCCGTAGCTGGCGCCAGCCAGCACGGTGCGCGTGCCTGGTGGCAGCGTGCCGGTTTTCGTCTCGACGAAGGGCAGCAGTTCGTTGGCGAGGAAATCGCCAAATGCCGGATTGCAGGGCAGTTCGCGCGCGCGCGACCCGGCATCGGGATTGGCGACGAACACCGCCAGCACCGGCGGGATGGCGCCTTCCGCCCGCAGGTTGTCGAGGATCAGTGGCGTGGGGATCTCGGCCTGGTATTCGCGTCCGTCGAACACCACCAACAGCGCGTTGCGCGGGTCGCCTTCGCGAAAATCGGGCGAGCGATACAGGGCGATGTCGCGGGTATTGCCGAGGCGGGTACTGGTCAGCCGATGGCGTTCGATGCGTCCTGCCGGATGCCCCGCCGGCTGGACGGCGCGCTGTGCAGGTGCGCACGGAAGTTCGAGAACCGATTCGCGTGCAAAATCGTCTGCTGCACTGGCTGGCCAGACATGCGGGTTGAGCGGGTCGCGCTGGAGCGTGGCCAGTACCGCACGACGCGCGGCATAGCCGCCTTCTGGCAGCTGTGGCACGTCCGGTGCAAGCCGGTAGGTCATGCGGGTATCGGCGGGAATCGGGTAGCTGGCGTACCAGACATCGCTGTCGGCAAGGCGCTGCAGTTCTTCCATGTCCCCGGTCGGTGCGGGGAACAGCCGCACGCCCTGCAGCGCGCCGCGCCAGAGGAAGGTGGCCAGCGTCTGGCCGTTCACCTGTTCGATGAGGGGGGTGCCATCCTTGGCAATCTGCTTCCAGAAACTGTCGGTGCTGTTGCCGGCCTGCAGTTGTTTCAGCAAGTCGCGCAGACGCGGGCTGTCTGGTGCCGAGACAGGCGGGCGTTGCTGCGAGATTGACAGTACGCGCTCGATCCGCAGTGCGTAGTGCGTCGGGCCGTGTTCGGCGCGGGTGTGCAATGCATAGGTGCCGTCGCTGTCGGCCACGAACATGAAGTCGCTGGGGCGTCCTGCTTCGATCAATCGCCGCAGCGGCCGGCCCTGTGGATCGTCCAGCCACAGTGCCGGCGCGTTTTCCTTCGATTGCAACGTGCCCGCGACGTAGTCACCGCGATGCAGGGCGAGGCGATGGATGCGCGATGCGCCGGAGGCAAGCGCTGCATCGGCCTCCAGCACCGGTGTGGGCATGGCGGCCATGCCGTCCAGCAGCGCCAGCAGCGAGGCGCCCAACGTCTGCCCGTGCGTTGCGCCTGACAGGGGCTGCATCTCCACCTTTAAGCCTCTGGCGCGCAGGCGCTCGGCGAGACGCTGCGGCGCATCGGCGGGCACGGCGGCACGCGCGCGGCGCATGCGGTCGAGCTGGGCCGGGTCGCGCTGTGGTGTCGTCTGCGTCCGTTCCGGCCCATCGGCGGTGCCGGTCCATAGCAGCAGGCGTGGCGATGGCGCCGGCCACGGTGGCAGCGTTTCGGTTTCGCGCAGCAGGTGGCCATCGCCCCACCATAGCGAGGGATCTGCCGCCGCGTAGGTGCCGAACATCGTTGGCCGCGTCAGCAGCGCGTGCAGGGCCAGCACGCCGCCGTAGGAATGGCCCCACAGCGTGCGCCGCGCCGGGTCGAGCTTTGCCAGCGCGGCGACCTTCGGCGCGATCGCGTGTTCGATCAGGTCGAGGAAGGCCTCCGCGCCGCCGTTGCGGCGTCCGCCCAGCGGATCGAGCTGCATCGTGTCATCGCCGGGACGGCGTGGGGTGTAATCGTACGCGCGCGCATCGGCATCGATGCGCAGGTCGTTGTCGTAGGACAGGAACACCAGCACCGGCGGTGACGCCGCCTTTGACCAGCGCGCGAGCTGTTCCGTGCGCAGTTCCATCAGCGCCGCATTGCCGTCCAGCAGCCAGGCCGAGGCGAAGCCGCCGGCCGGCGTTGCGCCGACCGGCAGCGCCACCCGGATGCGGTAGTGGCGCTGGCCGTCCGCCGATGCCAGGCGAAACTGCTCGAACCGGTAGCCCGGTGCGCCGGTCTCGGCCACGGTGGTGCCGATCCGGCGCGACAAATCCGGTTGCGCCGCAGCCGGCAGGGCCAGCTGCAGTGCAAGCAGCACAAGCAGGAACGTCGCGAACGGTTTCACCAGCTGAACTTGGCGCTGGCGCTAATGGTGCGTCCGGTGCCGTAGAAACAGGACGACACGCCACCACAGGTGGAAACGAACGTCTTGTCGGTGAGGTTGCTGACGTTGAGCGAGAGCTGTGTGGACACCGCACCGTGGCGCCCGAGGTCGTAGCGGATCGCCGCGTCCCACAGGGTGTAAGCCGGAATCTTGTAGGCGTTGGCCGAATCGCCGTAGCTCTCGCCGTTGTAGCGCACGCCGGCGGCGAGGCTCAGGCCGGACAGGGCGCTGGCCTGGAAGGTGTAGTCGGCCCACAGCGCGGCGGTCCAGTCCGGCACCATCGCCAGCTGCTTGCCCTGCACGGTGGCGTTGGCGCGGGTCAGTTCGGAATCCATCCGCGATACCGCGCCGATCACGCTGAAGCCGTCCAGCGGCGTCACCCGCGCTTCCAGTTCCACACCGCGCACCCTGCCTTCGCCCGCCTGCACCTGGCAGCGCGCGTTGCCGGCCGCGCCACAGTCCATGTGGGAGGCGTCGGGATCGTCGATCAACATGTTCTGCTGGCGCAGGTCGTAGGCCGACAGGGTGAACAGCCCGTCGAAACCGGCCGGCTGGTACTTCACGCCGCCTTCCCATTGCTTGCCGGTGATCGGGTCGAACGGCGTGCGGTCGTGACTCTGGTTGGTGCTGCTGCCGGCTGGCTGGAAAGATTCGGCATAGCTCAAGTAAGGCAACCACCCATTGTCGGCCACGTACAGCACGCCGGCGTTGCCGGAGAAGGCGCTGTTCCTCACCTTGGTGGGCACCACCGGGCCGTAGACGCCAGTCAAAACGTTGTAGCTGCGGGTAAAGGTGTCGTCACTGGTGCGGTCGTAGCGGCCGCCGAAGGTGAAGCGCCAGCGGTTCAGCGCGATCTGATCCTGCAGATAGGCACCAGTCTGCTCGTTGACGCCGCCGCTGTAACCGATGCTGTTGGTGACGGGCACGTAGTTGCTGTAGATCGGTTGGAAAATATCGATATCGGCCGGGTTGCGCATCGCGCCGCGCGCGCCGTTCCAATCGGCCTGCTGCCAGTCCACGCCCAGCAGCACGGTGTGCTTGGCAGCACCGGTGGTGAACTTGCCGGTCAAGCGGGTGTCGACGGTCTTGCCCTTGGAGTCGCCTTCGCCCCAGGTGGCGCGGCGCTTTTGGGTGCGGCCATCGGGATTGAGTGCCCCGTTGGTGACCACCGTGCGGAACAGCGAGTCCACATGGGTGTAGCGGGCGCTTTGGTTCAGCGTCCAATTCTCGTTGAAGCCGTGCTCGAACAGCCAGCCAGTGGTCCAGACGGTGCGGTCGTAGGTGTTCCAGCCCGGCTCGCCGATGAAGGTGCTGTTCTTCATCCGCCCGTACTGCGTGGGCTGCAGGGTGCCGTCCATCGGCAGGAACTGATAGGTCGAGCCGCCGTCGTCGCGCTGGTACAGGCCGAGCAGGGTCAGGCGGGTGCGCTCGGCCAGCTGCAGGGTGTAGCTGGGCGCGAGGAACCAGTGCTGCTGGTCGGTGTGGTCGATCTGGGTGCCACCGTCGCGGTACAGGCCGACCAGCCGCAGCAGGTGACGGTTGTCGTCGCTGCCGGTGCCGAGGTCAAAGGCAGTGCTGTACTGGCCGTTGCCGTCGATGCCCAGCCGCAGTACCTGCGCCTGGCCCGGCTCCGGCGTCTTGCTGACCTGATTGACCATGCCGCCCGGCGCCACCTGCCCGTACATCACCGCCGACGGGCCCTTCAGCACTTCTACCCGGTCGAGGTTCCAGCTATCCACCATGGTGCGGTTCCACTGGCTGCCCTGCGGCGCGCGCATGCCGTCGACGGTGACGTTGTTGCTCCAGCTGCCGGCGTCGTAGCCGCGAATGCGGAAGTCGTCCACGCGGTTGTCGATGCCGCTGCTTTCCAGCGCCACGCCGGCCACGTAGCGCATCGCCTCGTTGAGGTTCTGCACGCCGCGCGCATCCAGCTCGTCACGGGCGATCACCGAGATCGACTGCGGCGTCTCGGCCACTGCGGCATCGGTCTTGGTCGCGCCGGAGGTATGGGTCGTGGTGCGGTAGGCGTTGACCACGACCTTGTCCAGATCGGTCGGCGTGCGGCTGGTGGCCTGATGAGCCGCGTCCTGGGCGATTGCCAGTGCCGGTGCGAGCAGCGCGGCGACCACGGCGAGGGCAAGCGGGGAGCGCCTGCGGACGGGCAGGAAGCGGGAGGTGATGGACATGGGGCCTCTGTGAGGGGTGAGGAATAAAGCGGGGGCCGGAGGGGTGCGGCAGTGCAGCAATGCGAAATTAAATAAAAATCATTCGCGTTTGTAAAGAAAATATTTATGCGCTTGAACGGGCGGGTAGGCGCCATGACGCCTTCCGGGTGATCGATAGTGGGCTGGCCAGTGGCGACTCTGGTAGCCCCAAGATTGCATCAGCCTTTAACAACCAAAAGCGGGCCGAAGCCCGCTTTCATCGATCCGGAGCGAGGCGTTATCGGCTGCGATATTCCGCCGGCTGCTCGTACCGCCCCGGCCGCGGATTCAGCGTGCCGCACTGCTTGCAGGTGCGCAGGTGGTCGTTGCGGTAGAACTTCTCGAACACGCGGAAGAAGTCCTGCTCGATGTCGACGAGGTGGAAGAACTCCGCATACAGCTTGTGGTTGCAGTTCACGCAGAACCACATCAGCGCATCGTCCTCGTGCGGCAGGCGCTTGCGTTCGATCACCAGCCCCACCGAGTGTTCCATGCGCTGCGGTGAATGCGGCACATGCGGCGGCAGGTAGAACACCTCGCCGGCGCGGATCGGAATGTCGCGCACGGTGCCGCGCTCGCCGTCGAAGTCTTCCTGCACGCGCAGCACCATTTCGCCTTCAAGCTGGAAGAACCATTCCGGGCCGTCTTCGTAGTGGTAGTCGGTGCGCGCATTCGGCCCACCGACGATCATCACGATGAAGTCGTCCTGCACGATGCATTTGTTGCCCACCGGTGGTTTCAGCAGATGGCGGTGTTCCTCGATCCAGGCCTGCAGGTTGAAGGCGGCGGGCAGCATGGGCTCAGTCCTCGATGCGGGCGATGCACTTGAGTTCGATGGCGATCGGCGTGGGCAGGGCGGTGATGCCCACGGTGGTGCGGCAGGGTGCAGCGGCGGCATCGGGGAAGTGCTCGGCCCAGATCGCGTTGTAGGCTTTGAAGTCGCGGGCCATGTCGGTGAGAAAAACGGTGATGTCCACCAGGTCTTCCCAGCGTGCGCCGCTGGCTTCCAGCACCGTGCGCACGTTGTCGAACACGGCCCGGGTCTGCGCCGTGATGTCGTAGCTGCGCAGGCGGCCATCGGCAAAGTAGGCATTGCCGGGAATGCTGTTGTCTGCCGCGCTGCGCGGGCCGATCCCGGACAGAAACAGAAGCCCGCCAACCCGGCGTGCATGCGGGTACTGGCCGACTGCCTGCGGTGCGCCGTCGGCATGGATGCCCGCGCTCATGTGCGCACTCCGCGGCGCTCAGCCACACCCGCGATGGCCCAGGCATAGGTGGCTTCCAGTGACTCCGGGGAATCGACGTCCATGCCCAATTCGCGCACGCGGCCATCGGCCAGGCTGTAGACCCAGCCGTGGATAGCCAACTGTTGCCCGCGTGCCCAGGCATCGCTGATCACCGTCGTCAGGCAGACGTTTTCGGCCTGCTCGATGGCGTTGAGTTCGCACAGGGCGTCATGACGCTCGCTATCCGGCAGACAGCCCAGCAGCGCGGCATGTTTCTGGGCGATGTCGCCGACATGGCGGATCCAGTTGTCCACCAGGCCCAACCGCGTCCCGCGCAGGGCCGCACCGACGCCACCGCAGCCGTAATGGCCAACCACCAGGATGTGCCGCACTTTCAGCACGTCCACCGCGAACTGGATGGTGGAGAGACAGTTGAGGTCGGTGTGCACCATCACATTGGCGATGTTGCGGTGGACGAAGACCTCGCCCGGTGCCAAGCCCATGATTTGGTTGGCGGGCACGCGCGAGTCGGAGCAGCCGATCCAGAGGTACTCGGGCGCTTGCTGCT
>CAUJJG010000128.1 GCA_963205445.1 Pseudomonadota bacterium | reverse complement strand
TCGATCTGCCGAGGATTGCTCCTTGGAAAACCTCAGCCGCCTCGTGTGAAGCAGCTCAGGTTTGGCCCCTGTCGCCAAGGGCCCCATGCCTAACCGCGCCAAGCCTTGCCACGCCACGCCTTACCCGGCCTCGCCTGGGTTATTCGGGTTCGCGTCCGGCAATCGCCAGCAGTTCGCTGCGCGGGCCGGTCATTAGGTCAGATAGGCGGCTGATCTTGGCTTGCGCATCAGCGTTCTTCGACCGTTCTTCGTCGGTCAGCATGTCCTGGCGGACGAACGAGGTGCGCATTGCCATGCGGCGCATTTCCTTTCCGATCACGCGCAGTCCGTGTGCGAGTGCTATCGCCGTTTGGTCGCGCGGCAGGGCCACCGTGTAGCCTCCGCGCCCGTCGCTGATCAAGTCCATGCTGTGAGCAGTCAGCAGGGCGTCACGAATGGCCGAAACGCACTGCAGGACTTCAAGGTCATGTCGCTTGACGTCATCGATGCTGACTGGTGGAGCAATCTCGCAAAGCTCAATCAGCCGCGCCCGCGCGATACTGGCGCCAAAGTCCAGTCCTTCATCGATCAGTACCTTGATCGCGTGTTTCCACGCTGGGAAAAGCCTCACGTCCGTCATTTGACAAACTCCACTTCAAAGCGCCCGAAGCGCGGGCGGTAGTCGCCAAGGCCGATCATCAATCCCGCGTCCGCAATGGCCTTTTTGATCTCGCTTTCGTTCACTACTTCGTCGTTGAAAGCGATGGTGGCCCGCGTTGCCCACTGCCGGAAAATGGGGCGGTAGCGCATCAGCTTTGCTGTGCCGACCTTCACGCCACGGCAATCGATGTGGTCAGGTATTTCCCAAAGGTCGGTCGGTGATTTCTTGGCGAAGCCGTCAAGGGTCAGTTCATCCTCGACAACCTGCACGCCTTGCTTGAAGCGGGTTCCGAGTTTCTGCAGCTTGGCAGCAGCGACAAGGCATGAATCAAGGTTTTGGCCGGGGATGAAAAACCCCACGTCCTTGCGCCAGTAGCAGCTTCCAAGGTACTCACTGCGCGCGATGGCGATGTGATCTTCGTCGGTCTTTTTGCGCTTGCTGGTGAGTTCCTTGTGCGCCTTGGTCATTGGATCAATCGGGTTCGCAAAGCGATCCGAGTGCATCAAAAGCGGCGCCTTGCCGGTGATCTTTACGGTGACAGTTTTCACTTGGTTTCCAATCAAAAAGTTGACGGTGCTAGCCGCACCGGAAGGGGCTCTTTGCAAAGCCCTATCCGCTGTATCCAGCCCTTGCCTCGCCACGCCTTGCCTCGCCACGCCGTGCCGCGCCTCGCCGTGCCTGGCCTGGCCTTGCCACGCCATGCCGCGCCCAGCCGATCTCTGCCGGGGCCAGCCATTGCGTGCACTGCCTCATTGGTGTTACCACCGGACAACCGACTCAATGAATCGGCTGGCCGCTGTGAACAGCCCTTGCCTTGCCAGGCCGCGCCCGGCCACGCCGTGCCCCGCCTTGCCGAGCCACGCCCTGCCCGGCCGTTCCAAGCAAGCCAAAACACCCCGCAAGATGCTTTGGTTTGCGCCCCATCGCTGGGGCTTTGCCGGGCATCTCCCCGCGTTGCGGGCTCCCGACATTCGTAGCTTCGCGCTGGCCGCTTTTTGGCGAATCACTATTCGCCGCCGGTGTCTCTGTTGCCGTCCGATGCCGCTTGCCGCATCGCGCCGTGCCCCGTTTTTTGCAGACGGGCCGTGCATCCCTTTTCTTCCGCCGGGTGACTGCTGGGGCGGGCCGCTTCCGTGGTGCGGCTGTATCCATGTGGCTTTTTAAGGATCGTCGGGCTCGGCTCGATCGCTTGGCCCGTCGCTGCTGCGGAGAACATCTCCTGCACCCCCTCCCGCTTCCGCTTGGTTCGCCCCGGTATCGCTGGGGCTGGGTGGTCTTGCTGCGTTGGGCGAATTATTGTCCCAAATGCGGGATGAAGTCAATCCCAGATGCGGGAATCCGACAAGAGCGCATGGTTATTTGTCGGGATTGACAATTTCCCAGATTCGGGACTACAATCCCGGGCATGGAAAGCATCTCTGAATACCTTGTCCGCAAACTGAAAGAGGTCGGGCCGGCTGGCTGGCCGGCCATCCAAGAAGGCTCTGGCGTGAGTGTTCATCTCATGCGCAAGATCGCCTACGGGGACAGAAAGAACCCTGGGATAAAGACCGTAGAAAAGCTGTACGCATGGCTGCGTGAGAACGAAGCGCAAGAGGCGGCCGCTTCAGAGATGGCCGAAAAGGCGCAGGCATGACGGACTTCATCCCGGTGCGCACGCAATGAACACCCTTATGCCGGCTCCTGTCGCGAAACCCCAAATCGGGAAGCAAGCGGTTGCAGCGCGACTGCGAGCCGGCACCCCTATCTCCTCCTCCCGCGTTCAAGCTTGCGAATCGAGCCTCGCGGGTTTGCCCGGCTTGTACAGCGGGCGTTTTCTATACAACAGCGGCAAGTGTGGTGCCTGTCGGTATCAAGAGCAGTTGATGCGCAAGCGGCACAGCGGGGTTTACAGCAGGGCGGGCACGAAATGAACGAGCGCGAGATGGATTTGGAAGACCTGATCACGTCGCGCAGTGGTGACGTTCTCAGGCTCAAAGCCAAGGCTGATGCCGCTATGCCAGAGATGGCGAAAGTGTGGCGGGATGAAGCACGCCGGGCAGCGTCCGACGTGGCCCGATTGGTGGCCCTGCGCGAGCCGGCGACGGTGGCGCGGATGGAAGCGGAGCGGGGGCTGTCTTGAACTACTACAAACGACACATCGGCGACTACGCCGCTGCAACCAGGCATCTGAGCCTGTTGGAGCACGGCGTGTACTGCATGTTGCTCGATATCTATTACACGTCCGAGAGGGCTTTGCCAGTCGATACGCGTGCCGTTCAGCGTCTGGTTGGAGCAAGATCGAAGGAAGAGCGTGAAGCAGTCGAGACGATCCTTGAGGAATTTTTCGAAAAGGGCGTTGATGGCTGGCATCAGTCTCGGTGCGATGAAGAAATCCATCGCAAACAGGTAATTGCCGAGACAAATCAAGCACTTGGCCGTATGGGCGGACGCCCGAAAGTCATAACCGATTCGGTTATCCCAGAAAACCCAAAAGGTTCAGAACCAGAAACCGAAACGGTTTCAGGCAATGAAACCAACCGAAACCCTAGCCATAAGCCAGTAACCAGTAGCCACTATTCCAATCCTGACGGATTGGTTGTCGGCAGCCCATCGCTGCCGCCTTGTCCGCACCTTCGCCTGCTCGAGCTGTTCGGCCACCACTTGCCGGACTTGCCTCAACCGAAACCCGAGCTATGGCAGGGCAAGAACGCCGATGCAATGCGTGCTCGGTGGAAGTGGGTTCTTACCGCAAAAACCAAGGCCGGAAAGCGCTACGCCGTGACGGAGGCTGAGGCTGTGGACTGGTTTTCGCGGTTCTTTGCCTACGTCTCACGGTCGGACTTCCTGACCGGGCGCAGCGGCAAGTGGACGAACTGCGACCTTGGCTGGCTGATGAAGGCCGACAACTTTGCCAAGGTGGTGCAGGGCAACTACGAAAACCGGGAGGTCGCATGAACCTGGACGACATGCCGGCCGTGATGCGAATTCCGCCTGCCGCCGTCGAGTCTGAGCAGGTGGTGATTGGGTCGCTGCTGCTGGACAACGGTGCTTTTGACCGCATCAGCGAGCGCCTGAGGAGCGATCATTTTTTCCGCCATGAGAATCGGCTTATCTTCGCGGAAATCGCGCGCCAGCTTGGCGCCGGCAAGCATTGCGATGTGGTGACGGTTTTCCAATCCCTGACTGGCGAAGGGGTCGATATCGGCTACCTGAACCAGTTGGCTCAGTACGTCGCCAGCTCTGCGAACTTGGTGCGTCACGCTGAAATCGTGATCGAGCGCGCCAAGAGTCGTGACCTTGTGCGCGTAGCCGCTGAAATTGACACGCTGGCGTTCGCATCGCACCAGACCATCGATGACCGAATCGAGGCGGCGCAGGGTCAACTGGCGAAGCTGATCGAGGACGCACCGCGCGATGAGTGGATCGGCGCCTACGAGGGGATGATGCACCACGCGGCGGTGCTGGAAGACCGTGCCGAAGGCCGCATCCATTCGTGGGCGACCGGCTTAGCGGACCTGGACGAATACCTCGAAGGCGGTTTTCGGCCGGGTGGGCTTTACATCGTCGGAGCGCGCCCCAGCATGGGTAAGACCGCCCTTGGAATGACGCTGGGCCTGCACATGGCGGCGGATTACTCCGTCGGCATGTTGAGTATGGAAATGCCGCATCTGGAGATGCGGGACCGCATGACCGCAATGCTGGGCCGGGTTCCGCTTTCCAGCGTCATCCGACCGACGAAGGGTGATGGATTGGCCTGGGATCGAGTGATCGACGGCACTGACCGGGCCAAGCTGCTTAACTTCCGCGTGTCCGATCAAGGTGGGTTGAACATCAACCAAGTCCGTGCGAAGGCCCGCAACCTGAAGCGTATGCACGGCCTGAACGTGCTGATCGTGGACTACATCGGCCTGATGAACGGGCTGGATTCCAAGCAATCACGCGCCTACCAGCTTGAAGAGATCAGCAGGGGCCTGAAAACGCTGGCGAAGGAGTTGGACATCGCTGTTGTCTGTCTCGCGCAGGTGAACCGCAAGGTGGAAGAGCGCGCCGACGCCACCCCTGCGCTTTCCGACTTGCGGGACTCAGGGGCTATCGAGCAAGACGCCGACGTGGTGATGTTTGTTCATCGCCCGATTCAGTCAAAGCCCGACCTGGGCGACGAATGGACGCATTACGCGAAGCTGTCCATTGCCAAGAACCGGCAAGGCCGCTGCGGTTACATCAACTTGTTCTACCAGGGCGACCAAACGCGATTCGACAACTGGGGCGGAGATGCTCCCCGCATGGTGAAGGCGACACAGCCGGCGCGTCGGGGTTTCAGTGCTGTGGCTGATGACGATGGTTTTTAAGGATGGGTTATGGATTGGGAAAAGGTAAAGCAGGAAATGCAACGTGAGGCGCAGCGTGCGCCAGTGGTGCGAAGATGCGACGAGCACGCCACATGGATAGCCCAAAAAGCCCGTCAGCCCGGCTGGTGGCAATGGGCTCGCCAGTACGCGCGGGAATGCGAAGCCGACGAATCAGGCCAATGGGCCGGGATCGTGAGCAAGGTACGTGCGCTGCTGGGCGACTTCAGGCCATCGCCAGAGGAAGCGAAGGAATGGCACATCGATTTGAGCCTGGACGAGCGCATTGCGCTGGACGGGCAGGAAAGACAAGGACTGAGAAAGCCGAAATATGAATACGGAACTGCTGAAGAAACTCGAAAGCCGATGCGAGGAAGTCGGCGATTGCCTTGAGTGGCAAGGCCACATTTCGGCCACCGGATCACCACGCATTTATCACGACAGCCGCGTGCAGTCGGCACGGAAACTGATGCTGCAAGCCCACGGCAAGCCCAGCGAAGTACCGCTCAAACACAAGCTGGTTTGCACCTGCGAAAACCATCGCTGTGTAAACGCGGATCACATCGCCATCGTGCCATTGGCGAAGTTCGTGCGTGAGCGCCTGGTGGCGAACACCAATCACCAGATTCGCGCGGCCAAGATTGCCAAGGCCCGGCGAAAAAGCGCCAAGCTGACCGCCGATGACGTGGCTGCCATTCGCGCCAGCGATGAAGCCGACCACATCCTGGCCGAACGCTATGGGGTGAGCCGTTCGTATGTGAGCGGCATTCAGGCCCGCACCAAGTGGCGCGATCACTCCGTGTCGCCATGGGCCGGGATGGGAGCGCGATGAACTGCCCCAAGTGCCACAAGCCAATGAAACGCGGCTCCGTCGCTGACGTGCGATGGAGGAAGGGCTACGTGTACCGCCGCCGTGAATGCGGGTACTGCGGGCACCGGGTCACAACCAAAGAGCAGATTGTGGAGGGGAAGCAATGACGGAAACACTCTGGCGCATCGCCGCATTCATCCTATCGCGCCGGCCGGTTGCGGATTACCTGATTCGTCGTGCACAACGCACGCCCTACGCGCCCATCAAGAGCCGTGATGGCACGAGCCTCTACATGGATCGTTGGTGGCTCCTGAACCCTTATGGCAAGGATGCCGCAGGAAACCAGACGCCAGCTGTGCAGCCGTGGCTGCCGAGTGTGCGTGTGCATCACATCGTTCGACCGGACGACGACGCGCATGAACACAACCACCCATGGGTGGCTCGCAGCGTGATTTTGCGCGGTAGCTACGTCGAAGAACGACGCAACGAGTACGACGGAGGCCGGCTGCGAGAACGCGGCTTCACGCAGCCAATCATGCCAAGCGTTTTCCACAGGATTACCGAGGTTTCAGCCGGCGGCGCCTATACGCTGTTCCTGACGTGGGGCGAATCTCAGGGTTGGGGGTTTGATGTGGACGGCCGCACCGTGCCGTGGCGCCAGTATCTAGAGCTGGACTGCTGATGGCCATGAAAAAGTGCCGCGTCTGCCGCCAGCCATTCGAGCCGCGTCAGCCCATGCAAGCCGTTTGCGGTGTGGCATGCGCAAAGGAACTCGCCGCCTCGATTCGTGGCAAGGCTGAAAAGCAAGCCGCCATCAAGCAACGCAAGGCAGACCGTGAGCGTAAGGAAAAGCTGAAAAGCCGCTCTGAGCTGGCACGCGAGGCACAAGCCGCATTCAACGCCTGGGTGCGACTGCGTGACGCCGACAAGCCCTGCATATCGTGCGGGAGGCACCACGAAGGGCAATACCACGCAGGGCATTACCTGAGCGTGGGTGCACGGCCGGAACTTCGCTATGAGCCGATCAATGTTTGGAAACAATGCGCGCCCTGTAATACCCATTTGTCAGGGAACGCGGTTTTGTTCCGCCAGGCGCTGGTGCGTGAGATTGGACTGGATCGCGTCGAGTGGCTTGAGGGGCCGCACCCGGCGAAGAAATACACCGCTGACGAACTGCGGGCCATCAAGACAGAGTACGCCGCAAAGGCGCGTGAATTGAAGCGGGAGGCGTCCCATGCCTGAGCGCCTCTCCCTGCGCTGGTACAGCGCCCAGCAAGCCTATCAATCTCTGCTGGAGCTGTGGGC
>CAUJJG010000127.1 GCA_963205445.1 Pseudomonadota bacterium | reverse complement strand
GCAGATCCCGCTGGCGGTGGTCTGACCCGGCCGCGACGCCTGCGTTCAGCCCTTTGTGAAAGCCCTCCCCGGCTGTGCGTCAACCGGGGAGGGTGCGGCGTCCCTGCCGCCCGGAGCGGGCTCCGGTCAGAGTGACCAGGTTACGGAGAGGCGGACATTGCGCCCTGGTTCCGTGTAGCGGCCAATGCCGATGTCGGTGGCATAGCCGTGCAGCGGGAGATTGCCGCGGGTGACGTTGCGGATGCGTGCCCACTGGTAATAGCGTTCATCGAACAGGTTGTAGATGCCGGCATTGACACGCAGGTGCGCATTGATGCGCCAGCTGCCGAATACATCCAAAACGGTGTAGGCCTCGCTGAGGAAGGGGGTGGCAAGTTGCCCCGTCATGGTGGGGATGGCCGTGACATCATCGCTGTCCTTGGCCAACGCGTGGGTGAGATTGCCGGTGAGGCGCAGACGGCCCTCCCGCCCTTGCCAGCTCAGGCCCAGCACGCCGCGGTCCGGGTTGATGCTGTCCAACGGCGTGCCATTGGCCTTTTTGCCCTGGTTGTGGGTCCAGGCGGCACGCAGCTGCCAGGCATCGGACAGGGACCACAGGCCTTCCAGCTCCAGCCCCTTGATCGTTGCGCTGCCCACATTGTCGGTGGTGGTGACCACATATCCGTTCTGCGCGTGGCAGCTGCCGCGGGAACAGGTTTGATAGGCAACATCAGGGTTGACGGTCAGCCGGACGGTGTCGATGAAGTCGTCGTAGCGGTCGCGGAAGACCGAGAGGCCGACTTGGGCGTGGTCGCTTTGCCAGCGGTAGCCTACTTCCAGATTCAGGCTTTTTTCCGCGCCGAGATTCGGATTGGCGGCATTGCCGGGAACCGTCACCGTGTTGCCGGTGGCGACTTCGATGAGCGTGGTGGTGGTGGTGGGTGCATACATCTCGCCGGCGGTGGGGGCACGGAAACCGCGTCCAGCCTGGAACCAGAGCGATTGATGCGGCAGGAAGGCGTAGCTGAGGCCAAGCTGCCCGGTGGGTGCGGAGAAGCGCACGTCGCGGATGCTGCCGGTGTTGTCGATGAAGCTGGGGGAGAGCTTCGGGCTGTAGTCGTAGCGGTCGTAGCGCAGGCCCATGTTCAGCTGCAGGCGGCTGTCGAGCAGGCGGACGCGGTCGTGCAGGTACAGATTGACGGCGGTGGCCGTGGTGCCGGGTACCTGTGACGGGTCAACCGTGGCGGAATCCAGCACGCCGGCATTGTTCCAGCGATAGTCGATGGCTTCGAAATCAATCCCGCGCCGCTGCCAGGCTGCGCCATAAGCCAAGGCATGGCTGCCGGCCTGCTTGTCGAAATCGAAGGCCAACTTGTCCAGCGATTGTTCGGTCACGCGGTTTTCCGCACGTATGCAGGGCAATGCCGGCGTGCATGGCGTGGTATTGGCGCTGGATGTCGGGTTTGCGGAGGTGCCGCTGCCGGTGACGATGCGGGTGATGCCGCGGCTTTCGGTTTCCTGCCGGTCCAGGCGGATTTCCATGGTGTCGAAAACGGAATTTTCGGCACTCCAGTTGTAGATCAGGCCAATGCGGTCGCGTGCGTTGTGGTCGTCTCCCAGGCGCTCCATGTAGCTGGGTGCGGACACGCGGCTGAGGTTGTCCACCAGATTGTCTGATCGGTTGCGCTCGTAGGTGAAGCCGAGGCGGTGTGCGGGAGACAGCACGAATTCCAGCTTGCCGAGGAGGTTGGTGCTGTCGTGGTTGACCGGGTCCGGCAGGCGACGGGCGCTGCCGGTTTCGATGGCGGTGCTGTCGTACCAGCCTTCCGATTCATGCGCCTTGCGCCGGGTATAGACCAGCATGGATTCAACGATGCCGGTGCGGTTGGCGAGGGTCACTGAGCCCAGCGTTTCATCATTGTGGCCGGTGTAGCCGAACTTGCCGCCAACGTAGGTATCGTTGCCGGAGGCCTGCAGATAGTCGCGCGGGTCCTTGGTGGTGAACAGCACTGCCCCCCCCAGCGCTCCGCTGCCGGCGGTGATGGCGTCGGCCCCCTTGATCACTTCCACGCTCTTGAGCGAATCGATGTCGACGCCGCCTTGCCCGGCGCGGAAAAATTCGTAGGAACGCGAGGTTTCCAGCCCTTCCGCCATGGCCAGGCCGTCGACGGTCATTGCTACGCGGTCGCCTTCGATGCCGCGGATGTTGAAACCGTTGTCGCCGAAGCGGCCCATGTCGGAGATGCTGACGCCGGGAATGTAGCGCACCAGGTCTTCCATGCTTTCCGCCATCTCGTCCTCGAGCTGGTCGGCATCCAGTTTCACCACGTTCTGGTTGGCGGACTGCTGCGGCGTGCGCGTGCCCTGCACCTGCACGGTGTCGAGCGTCTTGGTGCGGGGGCTGTCGTCGAGGGGGTCTTCGGCGGCGAGCGTGATCATCGGCAGGAACAGGGAAGCGGAAATCGCCATGGCCAGCAGGCGAGGGACAGGTTTCATGGTCAGGGGTTCACGGTTGCAGGGGGGAGAGGCTGCCGGTGGACGTGTGGGACGGCATCGCGACATGCCGGTGCATGGCGATGACGTGCATCGTCTGGTGGGATGGGGAGCGGTTTTCCAGCGGCGATTGCCGGAAAGATCAGGGGCGCTTCACGTCGCCCATGCCAGCGTGCGAGATGTCGCGTGATTCTTTCGCTGACGGTTCCGGAAGGCTGGCATCGGTGGTGTCCACGATGCCGTCGTGATTGCGGTCGGCGGCATCGAACATGCGCTTCCCGGAGATCTGGTATTCGGCAAAGCTCATCCGGCCGTTCTTGTCCTTGTCCAGTGAGCGGAAGCGCACGCGGCTCTGGGTGTCGGGCATCTTCTGCAGTTCCGCAATGCGGGCATCCAGCCGTGATTCGAACTCGCCCAGGTACTCGGACATGTCCAGGCTGCCATCCCTGTTGCTGTCGGTGCGGGTGAATTGCGCGCTGCGGTGGGCGTCAAACTCGGCACGTGACACCTGTCCGTCGGCATTGGTGTCGTACAGCGCAAGAAAACCTTCCGCGGTATGGCTGGTAGGCAACAGGCCGCTGCGGCTGCGCTGGCGAAGGGCGGTGTCGCTGCCGTCGTCGAGTGCGGCCAAGGTGGCCTGCCCTTGCGTGAACATGCGCTCGCCACTGACATGGAATTCATGGCTGGACACGCGGCCATCCTTGTCGGCATCCAGCGCGGAGAACCGGGTGCGGGTCATCTCCACCTGAGCGGCGCGGCTTTCCTGCAAGGCCTTGCCGCTGCGGAGCTTGAACTCAAGCACGTATTCCTCGATATCCACGCTGCCGTCGCGATTGGTGTCCGTCGCGTCGAAACGGTGGCGGCGGAACGCGTCGAACTCCACCCATTCCAACTTGCCATCGGCATTGTCGTCATGCTGTGCGATGAAGTGGGTGACATTGCTGCCCATGCTGCCAACCAGCGGGCGTGAGCTTGTGGGCGTTTCGGAATGCGCAGGGGAGACCAGCGCGCAGGCAAGCACGCCGGTGATCAGGCCGGTTTTCATGGGTGACTCCAGTTGGGGGAGAGGGTGGAAAGGGTTACAGGCCCAGCACGCGGAAGGTCAGGGTGCTGCTGTGGCTGTACTCGGGGGCCGCGGCGCCCGCAGGGGCAGGGGTGCGGTAGCGGGTGAGTGCGATCCAGGCCCCCGCCTGCTTGAGATCGAATGTCGCTTGGCCCTGCGCATCGGTGACAAGTTGGATGACCTGCGGCTTGCGATCCGAATGCCATACGGCTTCGGTGATTTCCACCGGCTGCTTGGCCAAGGGTTTGCCGTCGTGCTGCACGACGAAGCGGAAGCGCTCACCGACGTAGAGGTCGTTGGGGTGGTCGATGGTGACCAGTTCCAGCCCTTTGCCCAGTGCCGCAAGCGCTGTGCGATCCGGGCTGCCGGCGGTGACGTAGGTGTCGGCCCGGGTCAATGACTGGAAGTCGGAGATGACCTTGGCCCCTGCGGGGATTTTGGCGTCGGCATCACGCGAGCTTTCACGCTTGCCGTTGATTTCCCACGTGCGGAAGCGTGCGCCCAGGCGCGGGCCAGTGCTGAATCGATAGGTGCCGGCGCTGTTCGGCAGCTGGAACTCGGCAACCGTGTGCCGCTTGAGCGTGCGTACATCTTCGATGGCGCGTTGCTTGCCATCAGGCCCGATGACGAAGAAGGCACTGCCATCGAATGCAGCGTCGGGTACGAAAAAGGTTTCGGCGAAGGACGCATCCAGTGCAAGGGTTGCACCAGGGCGCGGGCTGAATTCGTTGGGGGCCAGATAGGGGGTGTGGGCGAATGCGATCGCAGACGCGGCAGCGGCCAGCAGGCCGGCCACCAAGGGCAGTGCTTTCATTTCGGTTCCAGTCCGGGTGAAGAGGTCGGAGCGCTGGCGGAACCGAAAAGGCAGCTGGCGGGGCTGCAAGTTTACATGCAAATGAGAATCGTTGCTCTGATTGTGATCAAACTTTTTTACCCCTGGCGTTTCTTGCCTTCCGGGCGCACATCAGGGGTGCAGTGATTGCATGGCGTCAAGCAGTGCCTGTGGGCGCTCCAGGCTGATCAGGATGTGCTGCTTGCCACTGCGCAGCGGCAGCCACAGCACGCGTTGCCGTTGGGTGAGCAGGCAGAAGCCACTACCCAGATTGTTGCGCATCCGGTAATGGCCCGCGGAATAGCCGAAAGTGGCGTAGCCATTGGTCTTGAAGCCCGGCCGGAGATCCGTGCGCTCATCCAGGTTGACCACGCGTGCACGGGGCAGGTCGAGCTCTGACACTGCGACACGGCGGGTGTACATGGCCGCACCAACCTGCAGGACACCCCGGTCGAGTTGCACCAAGCGGCGACGCATCAGCAGAAGCAAGACCGCCACCAGCAGGACGATGAAGGCCGCCATGCCGGGCAGGACATACGGGGAAGCGGCCGCGCCGACGTGCGGCCTGGCCGAGAACAGAAGGGCGCCCATGGGCAGGAGGCCCGCCAGCAGGATCATCGAGATCGGGGCGATGCGCGCAGGCGGGCTGACTTCAAACCGGGTTGCGGACGTCGTCATGGCTCAATGCGCCTTGATCCAGCTCGCCACGTCCCGGATCAGCTGCGCATCGACGTGGCCCGGTTGCTGGTATTCCGCCAGCGAGCCTTCGCCCTCGCCGGCAATGGCCAGATGGTTGAGTGCGTCGTACAGCTTGAAGCTGACGCGCGGGTTGCTGTGGAAGGCCGCCTTCCAGGCCTGCCAGTCGGCATCCACCACCTGGATGTCGCGGGCGCCCTGCAGGACCAGCATCGGCAGGCCAAGCCGTTCGGCTTCCTCCACCGGCTGCACGGCATCGATGCTGCGCCAGTACCCCACCGGCAGGCCCATCACCGACTTGGCGTCGGCCGCTGTTTCCGGTGTGCGGACGCTGCGCACCTGCGCGATGAGGCCATTGATGGCCGCACGCTCGGCATCGTCGATCTTGCCGTCGCCCAATGCGGCCAAGCGCCGGTTCTGCTCGATCACGATGTCGAGCAGGGGGCGCGCGGGGGCGGCCAGCAGCACCAGCCCCGCCACATGCCCGGAGGTGGCGGCGATGCGTGGGCCCATCATTCCGCCTTGGCTGTGGCCAAGCACGAACACGCGCTTGGGGTCGATGCCTGCGGCCTTGAGCAGGGCGTCCACGGCAAGCACGGCGTCGTGGGTGGTTTCCTGATCCACGCCGAACTCGCCTTGGGTGAAATCCTGCGGCCGTGCCTTGGTGCGCTTTTCGTAGCGCAGGACCGCAACCCCCTGTGCCGCAAGGCCGCGGGCGATGTCGAGGAAAGGCTTGTTGGGGCCGATGGTTTCGTCGCGGTCATGCGGGCCGGAACCGTGCACCAGCACCACGGCGGGGAAGGGGCCATCACCCTTGGGCAGGGCCAAGGTGCCGGGCAGGCCGCGGTCGTCGTCGCCCACCGTCAGGTCACGTTCGAGGTAGGGTGCATCGGCGGCGACGGCCGGTGCGGGTGCGGCAGGCTGCGCAGGCTGGATCACGAAACCGATGATCTTGCCTGCGCCGTCGATGGCGAAGGTGGCCACCAGTTCGGCTTTCTCGTAGTGCAGCGGAATCTTCACGAGCGTCGTTTCGCCCTGGCTGGCCACCTGGGCTTCGCCACGGCCGTTGGCCTTGCCCACCTGCGCAGGCAGCGATTCCCAGACGGCCTTCAGCTTGTCGGCCGGCACCGCGGCCGCCATTTGCGGGCCGAACAGGGCCTCGACCTCGGCATAGCGGGCGGCGTCAAGCCGATCCAGCGCTTGGGCGGCAAGGGCGGCGGGGTCGTGGTGTTGCGCAGTGGCGGTGAAGGCCAGTGCGAGTGACAAGGCAAGCAGGACGCGGCGCATGTCAGCCCTCCTTCTTGAAGACCAGGAACTTGAAGCCGCCCATCAGGCCGGTCTCCACATTCACCACCAGATACTGCCAAGTCTTGCTCATGTGTCTTGCTCCGGTTTGCTCTTGGGTGCGGGCAGTCGCCCGGCTTTGCGCAGGGCGTCGCGCAGCACGTATTCGATTTGCGCGTTGAGGCTGCGCAGCTCGTCATCGGCCCAGCGCTGCGCGGCCGTGAGAATCTCGGCATTGATGCGCAGCGGGTAGGCTTTCTTCTCGCTCATGGTTCAGTACAGCGAACCGGTGTTGACGATGGGCTGGGTGCTGCGCTCGCCGCAGAGCACCACCAGCAGGTTGGACACCATCTGCGCCTTGCGCTCCTCGTCCAGTTGCACCACGCCGTTCTTCTGCAGTTCGGCCAATGCCATTTCCACCATGCCCACCGCGCCGGCCACGATGCGGGTGCGGGCAGCAATAATCGCGTTGGCCTGCTGCCGCTGCAGCATGGCCTGGGCGATTTCCGGGGCGTAGGCGAGGTGGCTGATGCGGGCGTCAAGCACCTGCACGCCGGCGTCTGCCAAGCGTTCGGCCAGTTCGTCCTTGAGGTGTTGGCTGATTTCTTGCGCATGGCTGCGCAGCGCGACTTGGCCGTCCTCGTGCTGGTCGTAGGGGTAGCTGGTGGCCATCGTGCGCAGTGCTGACTCGGCCTGGATGTGGACGAAGCTCTCGTAGTCATCGACGTTGTAGACGGCTTCGGCCGAATCCACCACTTGCCATACGATCACCGCGGCGATTTCGATCGGGCTGCCATCGAGTTCATTGACCTTGAGCTTGCCGCTTTCGAAGTTGCGCACGCGCTGGCTGACCTTCTTCTTCGAATAGAAGGGGTTGTTCCAGCGCAGGCCGTTGTCCTTGACCGTGCCGACGTATTTGCCAAACAGGCTGAGCACGGCGGACTGGTTGGGCTCGACCATGTACAGGCCCAGCAGGCACAGCGAAGCGATCACGATGATCGAGATCGGCACCAGCAGGGCGGGGCCGCCCAGGTTGCCGGCCGGGATCATCCAAGCCGCACCGGCGACGACCAGTATCAGGACCAGCAGCATCGGGATGCCAGGCAGGGAGGAAACGGGTTTCTCTTTCATGGCGGCATCTCAGCGGGTGTGTGAGATGAATTGATATCAAAATGATATCTATCGGCGCAAGCGGTAGCCGACGAACGGCCGCAATGCCGGGGTCAGCCTTGGGGGACGAGATAGAACAGCGGCGCCGGGTGGGATTCGCCCGTGGCATACAGGCCGGCCCCGCCGGCGCTCCAGCCCAGGGCTTCGGCCTGCAGGATCAGGGGCACGTCATGGGCCTCCGGCGGGCGCGCCACGGCTCCCGGCCAACCCTCCTGGCCCTCCCGGCGGTAAAACAGCACGCTGCCGTAGGTCAGCACCGCCAACGTGCTGCCATCCGGCGAAAGGTCGGCGGCGGTGACTTGGGCAAAGAGTCTGGCGGAGGTTGGGTCCTTGCGACGCAGGGCCTCGCTGACCTGGGGGATCCCGCTGAGGCGACCAATCCGACGTGCTTCCACCACGGCCCCACGCGGATCGGCCAGCGGCAAGGAGAATAGTTCAGGCGGGACCCGTTTCTTCGATATGAGCAGGATCTGCCCGGCGGCGGCATCCACGGCCACCGCTTCGCAGTCGCGGGGGCCGTCGGGCCAGCGGGCACGAATGGACCAAGCGGGGCGAAGCGCGCCATTCTTCAAATGCGCAGGCTCTTCGAAGACATGGAGCAGCATGTCGCGTCGGCGACCGGCGTTGTCGCCGGTGTCGGCCACCAGCAGGTAATGGCGGCCGCGCAGGGTGAAACTGGCGAGGTCTTCCCAATCGATGTTCCGGATGCCCTGGGTGTCGAAACGCGCCAGCAGGCGTCCGCGCCGGCTGATGGCATACAGGCGCGGCCGGTTGCCGCCATCGTTGATGGCCCACAGCACGTCGTCATGGCGATGCGAGGCCGCCAGGCCACTGATCTCATCCAGATGTCGGCTGGTCACCAGCCCGGCCAGGCGTGAGAACGGCAGCGAGGGCCGCGAACACGCGACGCAGGCCAGCAGCGGCAACAGTAGGCAGAGGCGCAGGCAGGAGGTGGGGGACATGGTGCAAGCATCGCACGGGCAAAGACGCGGGCGAAGCCTGCAGGTGGGCTTCGCTAGAATGGCCTGCCCTGTCCACGAGCACTGCGCATGACCTGCATCGGTACCCCCTTGTCCCCGCACGCCACGCGTGTCCTGCTGCTGGGTTCGGGCGAGCTGGGCAAGGAAGTGGCCATCGAGCTGCAGCGCTTCGGGGTGGAGGTCATCGCCGCTGACCGCTATGCCGATGCGCCGGCCATGCAGGTGGCCCATCGCAGCCATGTGCTGGACATGCTGGATGCCGATGCCGTGCGTGCGCTGGTAGAGCGCGAGCGTCCGCACATCGTGGTGCCGGAGATCGAGGCGATCTGCACGCCGGTGTTGGAGCGGCTGGAGGCCGAGGGTGCGATGCGGGTGATTCCCACGGCGCGCGCGGCGCGTTTGACCATGGATCGTGAAGGCATCCGTCGGTTGGCTGCGGAGACGCTGGGCCTGCCAACGTCCAGCTATCGGTTTGTCGAAACCGAAGCCGACTTCGCTGCAGCAGTGCAGGCCATCGGGCTGCCTTGCGTGGTCAAGCCGGTGATGTCCTCGTCCGGGCACGGGCAGAGCTTGGTGCGGCATCCCCATGAGGTGGCGGCTGCGTGGCTTTGCGCGCAGACCGGCGGCCGTACGGGTGCCGGCCGGGTGATCGTGGAGGGGTTTGTTGATTTCGATTACGAAATCACCCTGCTCACCGTGCGTCATGCCGGTGGTACCAGCTTCTGTGCACCGATCGGGCATCGCCAGGAGGACGGCGACTACCGCGAGAGCTGGCAGCCTCAGCCGATGTCGTCCCTGGCCTTGCAGCGTGCGCAAGACATCGCCCGCGTGGTGGCCGACAATCTGGGCGGTTGGGGTGTCTTCGGCATGGAGTTCTTCATCAAGGGCGATGACGTGTGGTTCAGCGAGGTCAGCCCGCGCCCGCATGACACGGGCCTGGTGACGCTGGTCTCGCAAGAGCTGTCCGAGTTCGCCCTGCACGCCCGCGCCATTCTCGGGCTGCCGATTCCGGTGATCCGTCAGCTGGGGCCGTCGGCCTCCTGTGCGGTGTTGGCACATGGGCATGGTGTGCCGCTGTTCGGCAATGTGGCGGCGGCCCTGCAGCATCCGGACACCCAGCTGCGGCTGTTCGGCAAGCCGCGTGTGGCCGGCCATCGGCGGGTGGCGGTCACGCTGGCGCGGGCGGAGACACTGGAAGCCGCGCGGGCCATGGCCTGCAACTCTGCCGAAGCACTGGATACCACCTTGCGCAACGATTGAGGAGCAACCAATGGGCGATACATCCGGCTATGCCGTTTTCCTGTTTCCGCAGGCCTTGGAGGTGCTGGGGGAAGCCATCAAACCCTATCTGCAGAACGGGCCGGCGGGCGCGTTCGTGCCTTGCCGGGAGATCGACACCGGCGGTGCCTTCATCGAGATGACGCTGGAAGGCCACGCGCCGGATGGGCGCACGGTCGAACTGGAGCTGATGGTGCCCGGCAACATGGTGCGCATGATCGTTTCGGCGCGCAGCGATACGGATTTCGGGTTTCAGCGGAAGACGACGGCCTGATCCCCGGCAGGGGCAGCATCAACCAGGGGGCGTGCCTGCCCGCCATTGCCGGCCGTCATAGGTCTCCAGCGGGTGGAAGCGCCGCTTGTAGTCCATCTTTGGGTGGCCGGCGATCCAGTAGCCCAGGTACACGTGCTTACGGCCGTCGCGCTTGGCCCATTCGATTTGCTTGAGGATGCCGAGGGTGCCGAGGCTGCGGCTGGCCTCATCGGGAGCATAGAAGGTGTAGACGGCCGACAGCGCATCCTCTGCCAGGTCGGTGACGGCCACGGCCAGCAGGCGGCGGCTGGCACGGTCACGCAGTTCGAGGAAGCGACTGTCGTTCCAACTGCCGATCAGGAACTGGTCGAATTCGTGCGCACCGTGGTCATCCATCCCCCCCTGCGGATGGCGCCGGGTGAGGTAGTGTTGATAAAGCGCCAAGTGCTCGTCGCTGCGCTGGGCTGCCACGATGTGTGCAGTGACATCGGCATTGCGCGCAAGGCAGCGTCGCTGGCTGCGGTTGGGCACAAACTCGGCCACGGGAATGCGAACGGCCACACAGGCGCGGCAGCCTTGGCAACTGGGCCGATACAGGATGTCGCCCGAGCGGCGGAACCCCCATTGCAAGGCCGTGGGGTAAAGGGAGGCCAGGCGAGGATCACGCGGGTCCAGCACCAGGTCGCGTGCTTGCCGATCATGCCAATAA
>CAUJJG010000126.1 GCA_963205445.1 Pseudomonadota bacterium | reverse complement strand
GTGACGGTGTAGATCGCCTCGCGCGACCAGCCGGCTGGCTCGCCGAACAGCGTCAGTGTCTGCGGATCAAGCACCGCGAACACCATGAATTCCAGCGCGGCCGCCACCAGAAACGCCGGCCAGGCAATCCACATCAAACGTTCTCTCAACATCGAAGCCTGCCTCCATTGATTTGACTCAAGTCATTATCACTGGTTGGCGCCTGCCGCGCGCGACGAGGCGGGCTTGGCCACGCCCCCGGTGGCAGCATGGTTGCGCGCCTGCATGGCCGGCGACAGCGCCGCCGGGTCGACGTCATCGGCCGGCTGGAACGCGCGGGCACCGGCCTTGGGCGCGTCAACGTAGACCGGATCGGGTGTGCGAATCGCCAGCCAGAGCGTCACGAACGACGCCACCACGACGATCAACGGACCGGCGACGACCAGCCACATGTGCCCCACCTTCCACCAAGGACCGGACGGGGTTGAAGTGTTGGGAGACATGGTCATTACCTCGGCACCATGAAAATCGATTTTTCGCGCACCTCGCCAACACCCGGCGAGGCCACGCGGAAATGGATGGTGTGCGAACCGCTCTTGGCGCTGCCGTAGGGCAGCCGCAGTTGCACGGGCACCCACAGACTCTGCGCGCCATCAACGGTCACGCTCTTGTCGGAGACGATTTGCAGCCCGGTCAGGTCTTCCACGGCAATCTGGAAGGTCTGCGGTTGTTCGGACGCGTTCATCACCTGGATGCGGTAGACGTTCTCGATCTGGTTGCCGTCGACCAGGCGCGCCAGGGTGGCGCGGTCGCGCACGATGTCCACCTTGAACGGCGTGCGCAAGGCGAGGCTGGCAACCAGTGCGATCACCACCGCGGCCAGGATCGCCGTATAAATCAGCACGCGCGGGCGCAGCACCTGGCGCAGGATGTCCTTGCGGCCCCAGCCCTGCTCCAGCGCGTTCTCGGTCGAATAGCGGATCAGGCCGCGCGGATAGCCAACCTTGTCCATCACCTCGTCACAGACGTCGATGCAGGCCGCACAGCTGATACACTCGTATTGCAGGCCGTTGCGGATGTCGATCCCGGTCGGGCACACCTGCACGCACAGCGTGCAGTTGACGCAGTCCCCCAGTCCGAGCGCCTTGGGATCGGCACTCTTGGAGCGCCCACCACGTGGCTCGCCCCGCTTGGCGTCGTAGGTGACGATCAGCGTGTCCTTGTCGAACATGGCACTCTGGAAGCGTGCGTAGGGGCACATGTACATGCACACCTGCTCGCGCATGAAGCCGGCATTGCCGTAGGTGGCAAAGCCATAGAAGAAGATCCAGAAGATCTCCCAGGCACCCAGGTTCCACTGCAGGACGTGCCCGGCCAGCTCGCGGATGGGCGTGAAGTAACCTACGAAGGTGAAACCGGTCCACAGGCCAAAGGCAATCCACACGATCTGCTTGAGCGTCTTGCGTCCGAACTTGGCGGCCGACATGGGCGCGGCATCCAGGCGCATGCGGGCGGACCGGTCCCCCTCGATCACCCGCTCGAACCACAGGTAGATCTCGGTGTAGACCGTCTGCGGGCAGGCGTAGCCACACCACTGACGACCGGCCACGGCCGTGAACAGGAACAGCGACAGCGCCGAGATGATCAGGATCGCCGCCAGATAGATCACGTCTTGCGGGTACAGCACCAGCCCGAAGATGTAGAAGCGCCGTGCCTCCAGGTCGAACAGCATGGCCTGCCGCTCACCCCATTGCAGCCACGGCATGCCGTAGAAGAAGATCTGCGTCGCGAAGACGAAGAACCAGCGCCATTTGGCAAACAGCCCGGTGACGCTGCGGGGGTAAACCTTCTTGTGCGCCTGGTACAGCGACACCATGGTTTCCTCGCCTGCGCCGGCCGCGGCGGCCTTCTTGGGAGATGGAGAAGGATTGCTCACGCCTGCCTGTCCGTCAGTTGTCGGCCAACCCAGAACTCGGACCCTGAACGGGCGATGGTCCAGGCGGCGCCGACTTCAGCCGCCTGACCAAGGAAAACGGGGCGCCAAGCGCCCCCCGAATCCGCACTGTCTCCTGCCAAGTTCTTCTTGTTTGCTTTACTGGCGGGCGCCAGCCGCGACCTACGCGACGATCGTCGAGGATGGCGCCATCACCCGCCACGTCGCCATCAGCCCAGCGACACCTCGACACGGCGCGCCTCGGCACTGGCACCGGCATCGATGTTGCCCGGCTTCTTCAGCTCGACCTGATCTTCGGTGACGCCCAGCGCCTTGAGCTGCTCGCGCACTGCCAGCGCGCGCTGCTTGGCCAGTTCGGCATTCTGCTCGGCGTTGCCGGTGGAATCGACAAAGCCACTGATCACGGCCTTCTTGCCCGCCTTCACGCCAGCCACGATCTCGGCCAGCGCCTTGTCGGCCGCGGGCGCCAGATCGGCCTTGCCGGTCGCGAAGAAGAACTTGACCACACCGCCTTCGACCACCACGGAAGCCGCATCGGCAGCCGCTGCGGGCGCCTTGGTAGCCGCGGATGCGTCCGCCACGCCGCCGCCCTTGCCCCACACGTAGGCCGTGAGCACATTCAGCTGCTCGGGCGTGAACTTGCTTTCCCAAGCCGGCATGACGCCGGTCTTGCCGTTGTTGATCATGTTGACAATGTGCGACTCCACCCCGGCGCCATGCACCCAGATGTTGTCCGTCAGGTTGGGCGCGCCCAGCAGCTGGTTGCCCTTGCCGTCGGCGCCATGGCAGGCCGCGCACACCGCGAATTTGGGCTTGCCCAGGTTGGCGCGCACCGAGTCGTGCGGACCGCCGGACAGGCTGAGCACGTAGTTGGCCAGGTTGCGTACGTCGTCGCCGCTGCCGACAGCGGCAGCCATCGGCGTCATCACGCCGGTGCGGCCCTTGGTGATGGACTCATGAATCTGATCGGGTTTGCCACCCCACAGCCAGTCGCCGTCGGTCAGGTTGGGAAAGCCCGTGGAGCCACGTGCGTCGGAGCCATGGCACTGCGCGCAGTTGTTCATGAACAGGCGATCGCCGATGGCCATGGCCTGCGGGTCCTTCACCAGTTCGGCGGCGCTCTTTCCGGCGAACGCGGCATAGATCGGCGCGGCCTGCTCGTTGCCACGTGTCACTTCGCGGTCGAACTGGTCGGTCTGCGACCAGTTCAGCGAGCCCTGATACGAGCCCAGCCCGGGGTACAGAAACAGGTAGGCCAGCGAGAACACGCAAGTGATGATGAACAGGCCCACCCACCAGCGCGGCAGCGGGTTGTTCATCTCGCGCAGATCGCCGTCCCATACATGGCCGGTGGTGTTGTCACTGTCGGTCATCGCCTTGGTCTTGCCGCTGAACCACAGCAGCAGCAGACAGCCGAAGATGCCGGCGAGCGTGATCCCCGCCACGTAAACCGACCAGAAATTGCTTGTAAAGTCGCTCATTTTTGAATTCCTTGCCTGTCAGGGCCGATCCGGGTCAATCCTGCTGCTCGAAGGGCAGGTGCGCCGCCTCGTCGAAACGCTCACGGTTGCGTGCGGACCAGGCCCAGATCACGATGCCGATGAAGATGACGAAGGCGAGCACCGTGACGATGCTGCGCAGCAAGTTGATGTCCATGACGGGATATTCCTTGCTGCTTACTTGCGGTGGATCCCCAGCACCTGCAGGTAGGCGATGACGGCGTCGAGTTCCGTCTTGCCCTTGACCTCCTCTGGCGCCTTGGCGATTTCCTCATCGGTATACGGCGCACCCAGGGTGCGCAGGCCGCGCATGTGGGCCTGGATGCTGCCGGCATTGGCGGCGCTGCGCTCCAGCCACGGGTAGGCCGGCATGTTCGACTCCGGCACCACATCGCGCGGGTTGATCAGGTGCGCGCGATGCCAGTCGTCGCTGTAGCGGCCACCGACACGCGCCAGGTCGGGGCCGGTGCGCTTGCTGCCCCACTGGAACGGGTGGTCGTACACGAATTCACCGGCGACCGAATACGGCCCGTAGCGCAGCGCCTCGGCGCGGAACGGACGGATCATCTGTGAGTGACAGTTGTAGCAACCCTCACGCACGTAGACGTCGCGACCGATCACCTGCAGGGCCGTGTAGGGCTTGAGCCCCTCGATCGGCTGCGTGGTGGACTTCTGGAAGAACAGCGGAACGATCTCGACCAAACCGCCGATGGACACCACCAGCAAGATCAGCACGATCATCAGGAAGTTGCTGGTCTCGACCTTGGCGTGACCCGTGATTTTTTCTTGTGCCATGACTGCTCAACTCCTCCTCAGGCGTGCGCGGCAACCGCAGGGATCTGCACCGGCACCACGCGGCCCGCCGTCGCCGTCTTGATGGTGTTCCACAGCATGATGAGCATGCCGCTCAGGTACAGCAGACCGCCCATCAGACGCAGAACGTAGAACGGATAGGTCGCCTTCACCGACTCGACGAAG
>CAUJJG010000125.1 GCA_963205445.1 Pseudomonadota bacterium | reverse complement strand
GAGCAGCTCGCCGATCGGGCCGCGCTTGCCGTCCTCTTCGGGCTGGAACGGCGCGTCCGGGCGGGCGTTCTTCAGCATCGCCAGCGCGTGCATCGGGATGTCGGGGCGGGTGGTGGCGTCTGGCGCCGGCGACAGGTCGTCGGTATTGGTTTCACCGGGCACCTTGAACACGGTGATGGTCAACGACTGCGGCACTTCCGGGCGGCTGGTGAACCACTCGGCTTCGGCCCAGCTCTTGAGCACGGCCTGGGCATTGGCATTGCCGGCCTTGGCCTTGGCCTCGACGTCGTGGAAGGCATCGAATACCAGCAGGGTGTGCTTGAGCGCGTCGGCGGCGACAGTGCCGACCTCGGCGTCGTCCAGCAGCTGCACCAGCGGCGCCACGTTGTAGCCACCCAGCATGGTGCCCAGCAGTTCGGTGGCGCGGGCACGCGAGATCAGCGCGTTGCTCTCGCTGCCAAAGGCAAGCGCGGCCAGATAGCTGGCCTTGACCTTGGCGGCGTCGTCGACACCGGCCGGCACGCGGTTGACCAGCAGGCCGAGCAGGTAGTCACCCTCGCCCGCCGGCGGGTTCTTCAGCAGCTCGATCAGGTCGGCGGTCTGCTGCGCAGACAGCGGCAGCGCGGGAATGCCGAGGGCGGCGCGTTCGGTTTCGTGGTGGCGGTAGGCTTCCAACATGGGGATTTCCTTGGTGTACAGCGTATGGGGATGAGGCCTCAGTCCTTGGGCACGACCAACTTCAGGCCCTTGAAGTAGTCGCGGTGAAACGTGGCATCGAAGGTGATCAGTGCATCGCATTGCAGCAACGCATGGGCACCCACGAGAAAATCCGAAATCTGGCGCAGTTCTGCGGCACGCTGGCGCTGGCGGCGCTGCATCTCGCCGGCACGCAGCGCGGATTTGGGTTCGATCGCACTATAGTGAACACCCATTTCCTCGAGCGCGGTCAACGCCTCGGCGCCGTTGCGCAGGGCGGCGCAAACCTGGGCCAGCGCTGCATCGCAGACCACCACCCGGCCGGCAACCAGGGCCTGACGCAGACTGGCCTCCACGGCGTCAGCGTGGGCGCCATCGGCCAACAACTCGACCAGAACCGGGGCGTCGACGGCGATCACGCGCCGCCCTTGCCTTCACTGCCAGCGTCGAGGGCGAACTTGCCGCGCACCCGCGAGATGGCATCGTCAACGCGCTTGGACAGCACGATCCTGCCACCGTCCAGCTCGACCTTCAGCACGCTGCCCTTGCTCAGGCCCAGCGCATCGCGCACCGCCTTGGGCAGGGTGATCTGACCGCGTTCGGCAACGGTAGCTTCCATGACAGCTCTGTGCATGCTTAGGTATGCATGAATTATACATACTTTTGGAAACCTACCCAAATACACATACCGAACAGGAATCACTCGCATCCAAGTAACACCTCGGGGCGTACACTCGGGACAAACGCACGCCAAGGAGCCTTCGCATGTCCGATTCCTTCGCCAGCCGCGCCAAGCTCGAGGTCAACGGCAAGTCCTACGCCTATGCCAGCCTGACCCGGCTGGGCCAGCGCTTCGACATTGCCCGCCTGCCCTATTCCCTCAAGATCCTGCTGGAAAACCTGCTGCGCCACGAGGATGGCGTCAGCGTGCTGCCCGCGCATATCGAAGCGGTGGCCAACTGGGTACCGCAGGCGGAACCATCCACCGAAATCGCTTTCATGCCGGCGCGGGTGATCCTGCAGGACTTCACCGGCGTGCCCTGCGTGGTCGATCTGGCAGCCATGCGCGACGCGGTGGCCAAGCTCGGCGGTGACCCCGCGCAGATCAACCCGCAGATCCCCTCGGAGCTGGTGATCGACCACTCGGTACAGGTGGACGTGTTCGCCCGGCCCGATGCGCTGGACGAAAACGGCCGCATCGAGTTCGAGCGCAATGCCGAACGCTATGGATTCCTGCGCTGGGGCCAGAAAGCATTCGACGATTTCAAGGTGGTGCCGCCCAATACCGGCATCGTGCACCAGGTGAATTTGGAGTATCTGGCGCGAGTGGTGATGACCCGCGACATCGACGGGCAGGCCTGGGCCTTCCCCGACACCCTGTTCGGCACCGACAGCCATACCACCATGGTCAACGGCATCGGCATTCTCGGCTGGGGCGTGGGCGGGATCGAGGCCGAGGCGGCGATGCTGGGCCAGCCTTCCTCCATGCTGTTCCCGCAGGTGGTCGGCTTCGAGCTGACCGGCAAGCTACCCGGAGGTGCCACCGCCACCGATCTGGTGCTGACCGTGACCCAGATGCTGCGCCAGCACGGCGTGGTCGGCAAATTCGTCGAATTCTTCGGCGAGGGCCTGGCGCACCTGCCGCTGGCCGACCGCGCCACCATTGGCAATATGTCGCCCGAATACGGCGCCACTTGCGCGATCTTCCCGATCGATGCCGAATCGCTGCGCTACCTGCGCCTGTCCGGACGCAGCGACGAACAGATCGCGCTGGTCGAGGCTTATGCCAGGGCGCAGGGCTTGTGGCATGACGCCGATACGCCACGCGCGCAGTACAGCAGCACGCTGCAACTGGACATGGCAACCGTTCAGCCCTCGCTGGCGGGCCCCAAGCGCCCGCAAGACCGCGTGTTGCTGGCCAACATGAAGACCGCCAGTGGCAAGGCGATCGCCCAACTCACCGCCGCCCGCGACAAGCGCAGCAGCGAGGTGGCCGACTTCATCGCCGAAGGTGGCGGCGCGGCGGTCGGCAACGAGCAGCATGGCAAAGGCCAGGCCGACATCCTCATCGACGGCCAGCACATGCGCTTGAAGGACGGCGCGGTGGTCATCGCCGCCATTACCTCCTGCACCAACACCTCCAACCCGGCGGTGATGGTGGCCGCCGGCCTGCTGGCGCGCAACGCCGCCGCCCGCGGCCTGACCCGCAAACCTTGGGTGAAGACCTCGCTGGCGCCGGGCTCGCGGGTGGTCACCGATTACCTGCAGCGCGCAGGGCTACTGGCAGAACTGGAGAAGGTCGGCTTCTACACCGTCGGCTACGGCTGCACCACCTGCATCGGCAATTCCGGGCCACTGCCGGTGGAAGTCAGCGCCGGCATCGCCGCCGGCGACCTGTGCGTGGCCTCGGTACTCTCGGGCAACCGCAATTTCGAGGGCCGCATCCACGCCGAAGTAAAGATGAACTATCTCGCCAGCCCACCGCTGGTAGTGGCCTACGCGCTGGCCGGCAGCACCACGACCGACCTGGTCAGCGAACCGCTGGGCACCGGCCACGACGGGCATCCGGTGTACCTGAAGGACATCTGGCCAAGCAGCCAGGAGATTCACGCCACCATTACCGCCACCATTGGCCCGGAACTGTTCAAACAGAACTATGGCGACGTGTTCAAGGGCGATGCACGCTGGAATTCGATCGCCTCGCCCGACGGCGGCCTCTACGCCTGGGACGACACCTCCACCTACATCAAGAACCCGCCCTACTTCGACGGCATGACCATGCAGGTCGGCCGCATCGACGACATCGCCGGTGCGCGCGTGCTGGGCTGGTTCGGCGACTCGATCACCACCGACCACATCAGCCCAGCCGGCAGCATCAAGAAGGACTCACCCGCCGGGCGCTATCTGATCGCGCGCGGGGTGGCTCCGGCTGACTTCAACAGCTACGGCAGTCGTCGCGGCAACGACGACGTGATGGTGCGCGGCACCTTTGCCAACATCCGCATCAAAAACCTGTTCTTCGGCGGCGAGGAAGGCGGCAACACCCTGTACTTCGGCAGCAATCCACCGGAGAAACTGGCGATCTACGACGCCGCGATGCAATACAAGGCAGACAACACCCCGCTGCTGGTCATCGCCGGCAAGGAATACGGCAGCGGCTCCTCGCGCGACTGGGCCGCCAAGGGCACCTTGCTGCTGGGGATCAAAGCGGTGCTGGCCGAAAGCTTCGAGCGCATCCATCGCAGCAACCTGGTCGGCATGGGTGTGCTGCCGCTGCAGTTCAAACCGGGCGAAAGCGCTAGCAGCCACGGTCTTGATGGCACCGAAACCTACGCCATCCGCGGCCTTGCCGACGGCGCGTCGAAAACTGCCACCATCACCGCCACCCGCGGTGATGGCAGCCAGCATTCGTTCGTGGCGGACGTGTTGCTGCTGACCCCGAAGGAAGTGGAGTACGCCCGTCATGGCGGGGTACTGCACTATGTGCTGCGGCAGCTGGCGGCCAAGCGAACGCACTGAGCCATCGTGCGAGTCGCTGGGAGTGAAGGCCTCTAGGGCAACACGCTGACTTGATCAGCGTTGCCCTAAAGCCGCAGCTTCCAGCCCGAGCTTCGCAACCGCCATTCGCCGTCACTGTACCGCCAGCCGGTTTCCACCTCGTACACCTGCCCCTGCTCCGGCAGCAACCCGCCGCTGCCGGCAGTGGCCAATACCGTGAAGCGGGCAATGGCATCCGTGTCGCTGACCAGGCGCACATCCACCGGCCCCAGTTTGGCGGCCACATCTCGATATCGTAGAAACACCCCTGCCGCCAGCTGGCGCGCACCGCGGCGGTCGATGCCGTCATTGCCGACGAAATCCTCAGCCAGCAGGTCTTCCAGTGCGCCGGCATCACGGGCATCGATGGCGGCTTGCAGGGATACGATCCGGGCTCGTATTGCGGCCTCCGGGGGTGTGCTCGTGCATGACGACAGCACCATCACGCACAGCACAACGACGCCGATCACAAAACCCCGCAGCGCCCGCCATTGCTGCAATGCAGCACTTTTCATTCTGCCGATCTTTCGCCTTGTCAGGTACGGAAGCCTATGCTCAAATCAAACGTGAATCCATACGCCGGCGCATTTGCGCGCTGGTTCACATGCAGGGGAGCAGTGCATGCGTTCGCAACAGCCTTGGTTGGACCACTACCCCGCCGGCGTGCCCGCCGACGTCGACATGAACGAGTTCGCCTCGGTCAATGACGTTTTCGACACCGCCCTGAAGAACTACCGGCACAAAACCGCGTTCATCAACATGGGCAAGTCGATCACCTATGACCAGCTGGACCGGCTCAGCCGGGACTTCGCCGGTTATCTGTTGGGCGAACTCAAACTGAAGAAGGGCGACCGCATTGCGGTGATGATGCCCAACTGCCTGCAGTACCCCATCGCGATCTTCGGCATCCTTCGGGCCGGGCTCACCGTCGTCAACACCAACCCGATGTACACGGCCCGCGAGCTCAAGCACCAGTTGGTGGATTCCGGGGCCAGCGCGCTGCTGGTAATGGACAACTTCGGCAACGTGGCGCAGGAAGTGCTGGCACAGGTGCCGGGGGTACGCGCCATCACCACGGGCCTTGGCGACATGCTGGGTTTCCCCAAGGCGATGATCGTCAACTTCGTGCTCAAGCACGTGAAGAAGATGGTGCCCGACTACACCATCCCCGGGGCGATCCGCTTCCGCGACGCATTGACGCTCGGCCGCATGCACAAGCTGCCCGACATCCGCAACGCACCGGAAGATTTGGCCTTCCTGCAGTACACCGGCGGCACCACCGGCGTTTCAAAGGGCGCCATGCTGACCCACCGCAACATGGTGGCCAACATGCAACAGGCCGCAGCCTGGGTGGGTGCCAACATCAAGTACGGCGACGAGTTCATCGTCACGGCATTGCCGCTTTACCACATATTCGCACTCACGGCGAACTGCCTGGTCTTCATGAAATTCGGCGCGTCAAACCTGCTGATCACCAATCCACGCGACATGCCCGGCTTCGTGAAGGAGATCAAGGACGTGGGTTTCACCGCCATCACCGGCGTCAACACGCTGTTCAATGGCCTGCTCAATACTCCGGGTTTCGAACAGGTGAACTTCTCGAAACTCCACCTCACCTTGGGCGGCGGCATGGCGGTGCAACGCGCCGTGGCCGAAAAATGGAAGAAAGTCACCGGCGTCACCCTGGCTGAAGCTTACGGCCTGACCGAAACCTCACCCGCGGTGTGCATCAATCCACTGGATCTGGCCGAGTACAACGGCTCGATCGGCATGCCGATCCCGTCCACCATGGTCTGCGTGAAAAGTGATGAAGGCGCCATCCTGCCCATGGGTGAAATCGGCGAGCTGTGCGTGCTTGGGCCCCAGGTGATGAAGGGCTACTGGCAGCGCCCGGAGGAAACCGCCAAGGTCATCGATGCCGACGGCTGGCTGCATACCGGCGACATGGCGAAGATGGACGAGAAGGGCTACTTCTACATCGTCGATCGCAAAAAGGACATGATCCTGGTGTCGGGCTTCAACGTCTATCCGAACGAAGTGGAAGACGTGATCGCCATGATGCCGGGTGTATTGGAAGTTGCCGCCATCGGCGTGCCGGACGACAAATCCGGGGAGGCGGTGAAAGTCTTCATCGTCAAGAAGGACGCCGCGTTGACCGCCGACCAGGTCAAGGCGTTCTGCCGCGACAACATGACAGGCTACAAGCAGCCACGTCACATCGAATTCCGAAGCGAATTGCCCAAGAGCAACGTAGGCAAGATCCTCCGGAAGGAATTGAGATCACCGTCACAAAATTGACATTCCACTGACTTCACGACAAGCCCCAGGCGCGAAAGCGCCGGGGCTTTTTGTTGCGCTCCGGGAAATTTCGGCGCATAGAGGGGACGGGCTTCGTGACACCATCCCCCGACCACCGGCCTGGCCCGGGCCGGCCCTGTCCGGAGTACTCCCATGCGCTCGCCAGTCGCCGTCCCCGACCTGCCCCTCCTCGTCCGTGAACAGCACGACGCCACCCAAGCGTGCACGACCCTGTCGATGCACGCCCATCCCACGCTGCCCTACCACCCCTGCTTCTCCGAAACACTGCTGCACGACCTGAAGCGCGCACAGGAAGCACTGCGCCGCCGGGTTGCCGCGGATTGCCGCCATCAGGGCATCCACCACCTGCTGCTGACCTCCGATGCGGATGTTTTCAACCTCGGCGGTGATCTCGCGTTGTTCTCGCAGCTGATCCGCAGCGGCAACCGCGGCCGGCTGTTGGAATATGCCCGCCTGTGCATCGAAGTGGCCTACAACTTCTATCGCCCCTGTGACGACCGCGTGCACAGCATCGCGGTGGTGCAAGGTGACGCGCTGGGCGGCGGTTTTGAAGCGGCCCTGTGCTGCCACACGATCATCATTGAGGAGCACGCCGGCATGGGGTTCCCCGAAGTGCTGTTCGACCTGTTTCCCGGCATGGGGGCTTACACCTTCCTCACCCGCCGCGTCCCAGCCCTGGTGGCCGAACGCATGATGTTGGATGGACGTGTGTATGACGCAGCAGAACTGCTGCGCCTCGGCATCGTGGACATGGTGGTTCCCAAGGGCGAAGGCCTGCTGGCAGCACAGGCGCTGGTGCGCCGTCGCCAGCGGATCGGCAATGCGCTGCGCTCGATGAACACCGTGCGTCAGGCCTGCCTGCCGGTCACGCTGGATGAGCTCTATTCGGTTACGGCGGAGTGGGTGGACGCCGCCATGCGGCTGGACCAGCGTGGCTTGCGCACCATGGAGCGGCTGGTGCGCGCCCAGCAACGCCGTGCCGGCACGGAAGCAGAAACGGTGGAACGCAGCCAAATCGCCTGACGGTAGCGCCGGTCAGCGTCGGGGCGCTTCCGGCTCCGGCGGCGGGCTGCCGTTGCGCCCCGCCGCCGACGCATCGCCCCCATGTCCCAGGATGCGGCGCGCCTCGCGACGGCTCTGCTCCGCCAGCAATGCCAGCTGGACCTCCAGATCAGAGAGCCAGCGCGCGTATTCACGGGCCAGCACCTCATCGGTCGCGCGCATGGCTGTCTTGCAGCGCCCGGCCACGGTGACCGCGCCCAGGTTCTCCGCAACGCCTTTCATGGCGTGCGCGGCTTCGCGGTAATCCCCCCACTGCCCAGCCGCACCCGCCTTCCCAAGATTCACCAGACAAGCCGACGCATCCTTCAGGCATTGCTCGACGAAATCCAGGAGGAAAGTGTCGCCCAAGCCCAGCAGGGCCAACTCTTCCAGAAGTGCCGGCTGCGTGTGGGTCACGCTGGGTATCGCCACACCCTTGTCACTGACCGGCATGCCCGCACATTCGGCGATGCATTCCAGCAAACGCGCCACCACCACGGGCTTGGTCAGAAAGACCCGCGCGCCCGCTTCCAGTGCCTCCTGCGCGGCCTGTTCGGTGGCATCTGCACTGAGCATGATGACGGGCGTGCGGCGGGTGCTGCCCGCCTGCATCACCCGCAATTGGCGCAGCACGTCGATCCCGCTGAGATTGGGCATGTGCATGTCGATGACGGCGATGTCCGCCTCCGATTTCTCAAGCCGGTCCAGCGCTTCCTCGCCATCGAAAGCCAGCAACGGTTTGTGCCCGGCACGCTGCAATATCCGCATCAGCACGGTGCGATTGGTGGCTTGGTCATCGGCCACCAGCACCCGCAGGGGCTTGACCCGTGCACGGTGCCGCACGAAGGGATCATCGAAGGCCACCACATTGGCATCACTGCCTGCAATTCCGGCCGGCTGGGTGGCATCGGCAAAGCCCATCTCCACGTCCAGCCAGAAATGACTGCCGCCACCGGGGTTGTCCTCCAGCTGCAGCTTCCCCCCCAGCAACTGTGCCAGCGTGGTGGCGATGGTGATGCCCAAACCCGAGCCACCATGGCGACGCGTGGGGCCGGCATCCACCTGCTCGAACGCCCCGAACACCCGCGCCTTGTCAGCATCGGGGATGCCGATGCCGGTATCCCGTACCGAAAAGCGCAACGCAATGGGCTCTACCGTATTGCGGCGGCTGACCTCCAGCGTCACGCCCCCTTGCTCGGTGAATTTGACGGCGTTGTGCAGCAGGTTCAGAAGAATCTGGATCAGATGCGAGCCATCGCCGAACAGCATCGGCGGCACATCGGCATTGGTTC
The DNA here is from genome assembly GCA_963205445.1 of Pseudomonadota bacterium. GTDB lineage: Bacteria > Pseudomonadota > Gammaproteobacteria > Xanthomonadales > Xanthomonadaceae > Thermomonas. Next base: position 11,515 of record CAUJJG010000125.1, on the reverse strand, counting down.
GGAACTCCAGGCGGATGCCCTTTTCCAACGCCTGCGGGCGCACCAAAGTTTCCAGGCGGTCCAGCAGGTCCGAGAGGGAAAACGCGGCTTCCCGCCGCTGCAGCTTGCCGGCCTCGATCGCGGCAATGTCCAGCACTTCGTCCACCAGCATTCGCAGGGTCTGCGCAGAGGCATGGATGACGTCGGAAAACTCACGCTGTTCGTTTGTGAGGCGGGTGCTGCGCAGCAGCTCGGCCATGCCGATGATGCCGTTGAGTGGCGAACGCAGTTCATGAGACATCGTAGCCACGAAGCGCGTCTTGGCTGCGTTGGCGCGCTTGGCCTCCGCCGTGACGCGATGCAGGTTGGCCAGCAGCGACGACAGATACAGCGGAATCGCCACCAGACCCACCAGCAAGCCCACCGCCAGACGGGGCTGTGCGAGCCAATAGGCGTCCTGGAGGATCACCAGCAGAAACGCCAGACTGCCCAAGGCACTGGCGCTGTACAGGTAGCGCGTGCCGTAACGCAGGCCATTGCCGATGGTGACCCAGAGGATCAACACATACAGCGGGGCCAGCGCCTCCGCCTCGAGGTGCATCAACACACCGAGCGTGGTGTAGTCCGCCAACATGCCGATCCAGCGGCGCAAATGCGAAGGACCGGGGCGCAGCAGGATCCCCAGCAGCAGGGCCAGGCCCACCGCGCCCTCGACGAACATCACCTGCAGCATGCCCATCGTGCGGCCAACGGCGGGCTGAAGCCACCACAGGTAAAGCAGGATCAGCGTAGCGATGACCAGGCGCACCGTTGCCTGCCCATGCTCGCTGTCCTCGCGATCGCGCAGGCGAGAACCCGCCCAGTCGGCCAATTGCCGCATGGATCAGTGGACCCCGTGCTGGCTCGTCACCTGCGAGTAGCAATCACAGATCTCGACCAGTCGGGCACGTTGCCGCAGCAGCGCCTGCACGCACTGGGGATCGAACATCCTGCCACTCTGGGACTCGATGTAGGCCAGGGTTTCATCGAACCCCCACGCCGGCTTGTAGGGACGCCGCGACAGCAAAGCATCGAACACGTCCGCCAAGGTCACCACGCGCGCCTCGATGGGGATGTCCTCACCCGACAGCCCGTGCGGATAACCGGTGCCGTCATATCGCTCGTGGTGGTGGAGGGCAACGCGGGCCCCGGCTTGAATGAAACGGTTCTGGCTACCCTGCAGCAGCTGATAACCGATCACCGGATGCTCCCGCATCCGGGCCAGTTCATCGGCATCCAGCGGGCCGGGCTTCATCAACAAGGCATCCGGGATCGCGATCTTGCCGATGTCATGCAAAGGCGCCGCCAGTTCGATGACGCGCACATGGTCCTCGGACAGGCCTATTCCCTCCGCGATCAGCGCCGCCACGCGCGACATCCGTTCCAAAAACGCACTGGTACCGGTATCGCGCAACTCGATGGCACGGGCCAACCGCGACAGGGTTTCGCGCTCGCGCTCCTCCACCTCATGCATGCTGGCCAACAAGCGCTGCTCCAGCGACAGTGCACGTTGCTTCACCGATTCCGTCTGCTGACGCAGCTGCAGCAAGTTGCGGCAACGCGCGCGCAGCTCCCGTGGCCGGATCGGCTTGACCATGAAATCAATCACCCCCGCGTCCAGCGCGGCTTGCCGGACGGGCTCATCTCCCACCACCGTCACCAGCACGATGGGGACATCGCGATTGTGCATGGACTTGCGCACCGCCTTGGCCATTTCCAGCCCGTCCATGCCCGGCATGCGGTAATCGAGCAGCAGAAGATCCGGGCGATTCGCATTGCACCATTGCAATGCCTGATCCGGCTCACCGAAATCATGCACATCCAGCCCGGTACCGAGGTCCTGCACGATATGACGCAGCATCGTGCGTGCGGAGGGCTGATCGTCGACGATCACGATATCCATGGGACTTGCCTTGCCGTCATGAATGCGGGGGCATCCGGCTGCATCCTCCGCGCAAAACGGGACTGCGGTCAAGTAGCCCTTTTGGCAGGGGTGCCCCTGACGCCCCCCTTTACAGACGGTGCCCGCACGGGTCAGGCACGCACCAGCCTGAAGTCTCGCGTCGCCAAGCTACAGCGAGCGCCGTGCAGCTGTGGCCAGCCTTGCCGATGCGGAGCGGTGGCAGCTGCTGGCGCAATGCCGCAAGCCACCTACAGGTGCCAGCGCTCCGGCCCAGCCAGCGTTACGCGTGATCGGGCCGCATGTAAGGGAACAGCAGCACGTCGCGGATCGAGCTGGAGCCAGTCAGCAGCATCACGAAGCGGTCGATGCCCACGCCCAGCCCGCCGGTGGGGGCCAGGCCCACCTCCAGTGCACGGATGTAGTCGGCATCGAAATGCATGGCCTCGTCGTCGCCGCCCTCCTTCGCTTCCACCTGTGCGCGGAAACGTGCGGCCTGGTCTTCCGGGTCGTTGAGCTCGGAGAAGCCATTGGCCAGCTCCTTGCCGCCGACGAACAGCTCGAAGCGGTCGGTGATGCCCGGTTCGCTGTCGGATTCCCGCGCCAGCGGGCTGACTTCCACCGGGTAGTGGGTGATGAAGGTCGGCTGGATCAGGCCACCTTCGACGGTCTTCTCGAAGATCTCCAGCAACAGCTTGCCCCAGCCATAGCCAGGCTTGACGTGGATGCCCAGCCGCGCACAGTGGCCGGCCAGCGCTTCGCGGTTGCGGCAGTCTGCTTCGGAGATTTCGGGGTTCAATTCGCGCACCGCCTCTTCCAGCTTCCAGCGCCGGAACGCGGGGCCCAGGTCGATGCGGTTGCCGTCCCAGTCAAACACGGTGGTGCCCATCGCCTCGCGGGCGACGTCGCGCATCATCGCTTCGGTCAGGTCCATCACCTCGATGTACGTGGCATAGGCCTCGTACAGCTCCAGCATGGTGAACTCGGGGTTGTGGCGGGTGGACACGCCCTCGTTGCGGAAATTGCGGTTGATCTCGTACACCCGCTCCATGCCGCCAACCACCAGGCGCTTCAGATACAGCTCGGGCGCCACGCGAAGGAACAGGTCGATGTCCAGCGCGTTGTGGTGGGTGGTGAACGGCTTGGCGGTGGCGCCACCAGCGAGGTAATGCATCATCGGCGTTTCCACTTCGAGGAAACGGCGGCCGTCCAGCCAGCGGCGCAGCGCGGAGACGATCCGCGAGCGGGCGATGAACACCTCGCGTGCCTCGGGGGTGACGATCAGGTCGACGTAGCGCTGGCGGTAGCGCTGCTCGACGTCGCTCAGGCCGTGGAACTTGTCCGGCAGCGGTCGCAGCGCCTTCACCAGCAGGCGCAGTGATTCCACCTTCACCGACAGCTCGCCGGTCTTGGTACGCATCAGGCTGCCTTCCGCCGCCACGATGTCGCCAATGTCCCAGCCCTTGAACGCGGTGTAGCTCTCGCCCAGCGCCGTGGATTGCAGGAACAGTTGGATGCGCCCGCTCATGTCCTGCACGGTGGCGAACGCCGCCTTGCCCATCACCCGCTTGGCAAGGATGCGGCCGGCAATGGCAACGTGGCGACCGGACGCTTCCAACACCTCGCCTGTCCACTGCTCGGCATCGGCGAACTCCGCCTGCAGGTCGCCGGCATAGTCCACGCGCTTGAAATCATTCGGGAAGGCCACGCCCTTCTCGCGCAGTGCAGTGAGCTTGGTACGACGTTCGGCGATGAGCCGGTTCTCGTCCTGCGGTTGATCGTCGATGGTGGCTTGCTGGGTGCTGGAATCGGTCATGGTGCGGATGCTCAGATTGTCGAATGCAGGAGGCGATCAAAGTGCGACGCGGCGTCAGGCCGCGTCGATCCGTTTCGCGCCAGCCTCCAGCCCGGACTTCAGGCTGGCTTCGACGAACTCGTCGAGGTCGCCATCGAGCACCTTCTGGGTATCGCTGCGCTCGATGCCGGTGCGCAGGTCTTTGATTCGGCTCTGGTCGAGCACGTAATTGCGGATCTGGCTGCCCCAGCCGATGTCGGACTTGGTCGCTTCCAGCGCATCCTTCTCGGCGTTGCGCTTCTGCACTTCCAGCTCGTACAGCTTGGCCTTCAGCATCTTCATCGCACGGTCGCGGTTGGCATGCTGGCTGCGCTCGGTCTGGCAGGCCACCACCACGCCGGAAGGCACGTGGGTGATGCGCACCGCCGACTCGGTCTTGTTGACGTGCTGGCCACCGGCGCCGGAAGAACGGTACACGTCGGTCTTGAGGTCGGCTGGGTTGATCTCGATGTCGATGTCGTCATCGACTTCCGGCGACACGAACACCGAGGTGAAGCTGGTGTGGCGGCGGTTGTCGGAGTCGAACGGCGACTTGCGCACCAGCCGGTGCACGCCGATCTCGGTCTTCAGCCAGCCGTAGGCGTACTCGCCCTCGACCCGGAAGGTGGCGGATTTGATCCCGGCCACGTCGCCGCCGGAAACTTCCATCAGCTCGGCCTTCCAGCCGCGCGATTCGGCCCAGCGCAGGTACATGCGCAGCAGCATTTCCGCCCAGTCCTGGGCCTCGGTGCCGCCGGCGCCGGCCTGGATGTCGACGAAGGCGTTGCAGCTGTCCATCTGGCCGGAGAACATGCGCTGGAACTCGATCGCCTCCACGCCTTTCTGGTACCCATCGACGTCGCTCACCACCGCCAGCGCGGTGTCTTCGTCGCCTTCCATTTCCGCCAGTTCCAGCAACTCCTCGGCGCCGGTCAGACCGTCCTTGAGGTTGCGGATTCCGTTGACGGTCTTGTCCAGCAACGATCGCTCGCGCCCCAGCGCCTGCGCGCGGGCGGGGTCGTTCCAGACGTCGGGGTGTTCCAATTCGCGTTCTACTTCTTCCAGCCGCTCGCGCTTGCTGTCGTAGTCAAAGAAACCCCCGGAGCGCATCGAGCCGACCGGTCAGGTCAGCGATGCGGGCTCGGATGGGATTGAGCTCGATCATGGGGAAATCGCAGATTCAGGGCAATTGCGCATTTTAGCAGGGCGACAGCCTGGATCGCCTATTCATTCGCCCCACTACGCTGCCGCAGATCCGCGCGGTAGGTGCGGCTGCACGGCAGTTTAGCGCCGTCCTGCATATGCACGCGGGCGTCGCCGGTATCCAACGGCTCGATCGAGGCGATGCGGTCGAGGTTGACCATGTAGCTGCGGTGGACGCGGGCAAAACGCGCCGGATCAAGCTTGGTCTCAATACCGGCCAGCGTGCTGCGCAGCGGGTAATCGTGGCCACGCACGCGCAGGTTCACGTAGTTGCCGGAGGCTTGCAGCCATTCGATATCGTTGGCGGCAATCAGGAATTCGCGGCCCAGCTTGCGGATCAGGAAGCGCTCGGGGCGATCCACCGGTTCCACCGGCGGACCTTCATCGGGCAGTGACAGCAGGCTGGCCTCCCCCTGCAGGCGGCGCAGGACCAGTCGGTAGGCCTCGATGGTCAGGACCACGCCGGCGTAGGAGCGCACGTCCTTGAGGTATTCGTAGCCGAATTCCCGCCACCACGCACCGAAGTCGTAGCTGTCGCCAACGCTGGCATAGGCCGCCTTGCGGATGGCCACCATCCCGGCCACGTGCAGGATCGACCACGCCAGGCTGCCCAGCAGGTGGAGGGCCAGCAGTCGCCGCCAGTCGTCGAGCCGCAGCGGGAACCGGCGCGTGCACCAGACCATGGCCGGCACCAGCGCCAGCGCGACCAGCGAGGAACTGGTTTCCCATACCACCGGCTGCCAGGCGCTGAAGCCCAGGTGCAATCGGCGCACATCCATATTGACGGTGATGCTGTTCGCCAGCGCGCTGACGAGGTACTGGGCAACCCAGAAACCGACTTCAACGCTGCGGCGCCACGGCTGGTAGCGCTGGAGGAAGGTCGGGGGCGTTGGGTCCATCCGCGCATTGTAGGGGCCAACCCCCTGCGCTCCGCCCCCGGCTCGTCCCCGGGTTCCGCGACTCGTCCCAAACCCGCGTCGCACGGTCACTTCGGGATCGCAGGCCGACACGCGGGCAGGGACGCTGACGGCGTCCTCCGCAATCGGGAACCTCCCATGCAACGCCGCCACGACATCGACTGGGTGCGCATCCTCGCCTTCGGCCTGCTGGTCCTCTACCACACGGGGATGTACTACGTGAGCTGGGACTGGCACGTCAAAAGCCCGCACGCCGGCGAGGCGCTGGAGCCGCTGATGCTGCTCACCAGCCCATGGCGGATGTCGCTGCTGTTCGTGGTGTCGGGCGTGGCCACCGCCTTCCTGCTGGGCAAGACAAAGGACGGCGGCGCACCGTTCCTGCTGCCGCGCTCCCGGCGTCTGCTCTGGCCGCTGCTGTTCGGCATGTACGTAGTGGTGCCGCCGCAGGTCTATTACGAGCTGATCGAAAAGGTGCCTGGCGGCTACCACGCCGGCTACGCCGCGTTCATGGCCACCTATCTGCGCGGTGGCGATTTCTACTGCATGGCCCCCAACGACTGCGTGGACGCCCCGACCTGGAACCACCTGTGGTTCCTCGCCTACCTGTGGGCTTATACCGCCGCCCTCTGGCTGCTGCTGAAGCTGGCGCCACGGGTGATGCAAGCAGCGGGCGCGTGGCTGGATCGCCGGCTATCCGGCATGGGCGCGCTGCTTTGGCCGGTCGCATGGCTGGCGCTGGCGCGGCTGGTGCTGGCGGGGCGCTTCGACTCCACCCATGACCTTGTGGATGACTGGTACAACCACGCGCAGTACCTGCCGATGTTCCTGCTGGGCTACCTGCTGGCGTTCTCGACCGGATTCTGGGAATCGCTGCAGCGCCATCGCTGGTTCGCGCTGGGCGCCGCCCTCGCCGGCTACGCGTCGTTGATCGGCGTCTGGTACTTCTCCGGCTACAGCGACGAGGTTCCGCCGCCCGACGCGCTGCGCATGGCGCTGCGCGTGGCCTGGGGCGTAAACCAGTGGTGCGCGATCGCCGCCGCGTTCGGCTTCGCCTACCGCTTCCGCAATGCCGACAGTGCCGTGTTGAGCTATCTGACCCCGGCGGTATTCCCGGTCTACATCCTGCACCAGACCGTCATCGTCGTGCTGGCGCACAACGCCAAGCCGCTGGCGCTGCCGGCGCTGCTGGAAGGCCCGTTGCTGGTGCTGCTGACGTTCGCCGTGTGCTTCGCCGGCTACGAGCTGATCCGCCGCGTGCGGGTGCTGCGGCCGTTGTTCGGTCTCAAGCCAGCGACGAAGCCGCGGCACATTCCCGATGCCACGTTGCAGGATGGATGAAGCCGCCACGCATGCCGACGCCCCGGGAGATCCGGAGCGTCGGCGCGCATTCAATGGCGCGGCGTGTAGACCGGCGCATCGACGATGCCGGCGCGCAACTTCGCCAACGCGGCTTCCTGATCGGCCTTCACCTCCCGATCGGTCGCCATGGACACGAGCCGCTCCAGCGCCGCGATATGCGCCGCCTTCCTCGCTTCGGCCGCAGGCACCGCGATATCGGGCTTGACGCCTGCATGCTCCCAATTGGTGCGCGTCACCGGGTTGATGGAACGACTGTGCGGAATGAACGCCGCAAAGCCGTGGGCCAGCGGATACATCTCGCCGGGATTGGAGCCCCCGCCCGTGGTTTCCCCCACCAATGTCGCGCGTTTCTGGGTCTGCATGTCATAGGCGAACTCCTCGCCACCAGAGAACGTACGCGCCGAAGTCAACACGTACACCGGCTTCGTGTAGCGCGGCATTACCGAGGGATTCGTCCAGAATTGCTGGGTACTGTCGTCGTTGCGGCTGTAGATGTCGTTGAGGTGGCGCTGGTCGCCCACCGGGAAGAAGTGGCTCATCAGGTGCGCCACCGTCTGCGGCGTGCCACCGTTGTTGCGGCGCAGGTCGATGATCAGCGCATCGCTGCCCTGCACCACCGTGATCGCCGCCGACAGCACATCGGCCACCAGTTCGGTCGGGCCAAACCCGCGCACCTCGATGTAGCCGACGTTGCCGGGCAGGCGTTCGATGCCGCCGAGGCCGAACCAGATCTGTGCCATTTCGCTGCGACCGCGCGCGATGTCCTCGGCATCGGGCAGAGGTGGCTCGCTGGCTCCCGACGCTTGCGTGGCCAGTTCCGGGTCGTAGCGCACGTTGAAATGGCCGTCGTCACCCAGCGTGCGCAGATCCTGGTCGAGATGCTTGCCGAACACGGCGGTATCGCCGTCACCGGCATAGGCCCCGCTCGCCTCGCGCGCACGCAATGCCGCGGCCAGTTTCGCGCCAGCTTCGGGGAACACGTAGTGCGCCTGCACCTGCGCGGCAAGCGCTTCGATCACCGCATGCCGCTCGCTGGCGGTGATCGGTGCGGCAGGCGCAGGGGGCGGGCCATGCTGCGCGCGCGCCAAGGGGGAAAGGGCCAGCAGCAGAACCGCATGAACGAGGGGTTTGGACATTGGGGTCTCTCTCCTTTGAAAGTCGGGCATGGTGCCCGGGAATCTACTAATCACTTAGTAATTGATGGCATGAAAAATCAACGCACGCCTTGAACCACTTCCACCTTGTTCATTGCCCATGTGCCGCGCTGCATCCGCGCATCCACATGCACCGTGGCCTGTCCCTTTGATCCGCGCAGCTCCAACTGGACATTCGCGTCCCCGTGGTTGGATCGGAGACTGATTTCACCGCGGATGTCACGGCTGGCCAGCGTGATCGGGCTTCCCAGTCGCGCTTCGAGGCCAGGCTGCGCCACGACCCGCCGCAGCAAGGCCTTGAACTCGGCGCTATCGGTGATGGAAGGCGGCTCGGGCGGCGACGGCGGTGCGGGCGGCAATGGCAGCGCGTCGAAAACGGGCGGCGGTGGCGGCGCAGGCGGCATGGGCGGCGTGCTCAGGTACAGCATCGATGCGACCCAGCGATGCACGCCATCGTCCACCGGCTTGTCCGCGCCATCCTCGCGGTACACCTCGGTTGCGCGTCCCTGCGCATCCACGTCTATCCGGTAGTAGCGCTTGCGGTCGATGCCATTGGCGATGATCTCGCGCGAATCGTTGGGGCCCAGCACGCCGTCGGTGGTGGCATTGATGCGAACCGACGGACGCACGCTGCCGAATGCCAATTGCGTGATGACAAGCGTGCCGGCGGCGAGTACCACCATTGCGCCGATGCGCGTTGTCCAGCGTGATCGTGGCGATGCGTCCGCCAGCAGGCGGGTGATCCGGTTCATGAGGGAGCCTCCTTGTGCAGCAAGAACGAGGCGGGGCATGGGAGACCGCTGGCGCTCCAGGTGCACGAGCGCCTCGGCCAGCGCGATGGCGTCCCCGCAGACCGCCACCGCACGATCGTCGCAGGCGTGCTCGCGCTCGATCCGGATGCGCCGGCCGAGCCACCACGCCGCAGGGTGGAAAAACAGCAGGGCTTCGACGACGCATTGCACGCCGTTCCACAGCCAGTCCATGCGCGCGACATGGGCGAGCTCGTGCGCAAGCAGGGCTTCGACCTGCGCGCGCGGCAATTGCGCCAGCAAGGACAGCGGCAACCACACCACCGGCCGGATCAGCCGCGCCGTGAACGGCGTCAGCACATCCGCCGAAAACCGGACGGCCACCCTCCGCGCGATGCCCAAGCCGCATCGCAGTGCTTCCACACGCTGCAGCCAATCGTCCGACAGCGGCTGGTACGTGCGCCGTTCCAGCGCGACCAGCACGCGCCAACCGCCGAAGCGATGGATCAGCATCCCGCCCACGCCCATCAGCCACAGCAGCGCGAGCACGCTGGCCGCGGGATTGGAATCCTGCGCGAACACGCCGTGCGCCGCATCCAACTGCGGCGAGGTGATCGCGGGCAACCAGCCGGCATTGATCGCCTCGGGCGGAAGCCGCCAGAAGCCGGCGAACGTCCAGGCCGGCACCGCCACCATCGCCAGCAGGAACAGCATTGCGACATTGTGCCGCAACGCGGCCCCGGCCCTCGCCAGGATGGCCAACACGCAGGCGGCGCCCAAGGCCAGCAGGGCGTCCTGCCACAGCGCATGCAGCAGCGCTGTGGCGAGCGCTGGCGCGAAGCCGTACTGCAAGGCGTCGAGCGGCAGCATCAGCCCTTCCGCTTCGCCTTGGCGCGGACGATGAGCCGCGCGATCTCGTCCAGTTCCTCGGGGCTGGCCACGTCATCGTCGATCGCGCGCTGGACCAGCGTCAGCGCCGAGCCGGAGAAGGCCTTGCGCATCAGGTCGCGCAACAGCGAGCCCTGTACCACCGGCTCCGCATGCACGGGCAGGTAGGTATGGCTGCGCTCGCTTTCGTCGCGCTGCACCAGCCCCTTGTCCGCCATGATGGTGAGCATCTTCAGTACGGTGGTATAGGCCGTGTCCTTGCCGCGCGACAGTTCGGCATGCACCTCGCGCACGGTCATCGGCGCACGGTGCGCCCACAGCACGCGCAGGATCGCCAGCTCGCCTTCGGTTGGATGGGTGTTCGGCATGGGCTCCTCCTCGGCTCTACGCATACATTAGTACTAATAAATTAGTAGATGTCAACGCCATTCGTCGGAACGCCCGTCCAGGGCCGGTCAGCCTTGCTCGCGATGCACGATGACCAGTTGCACGGCATCACCGCCGCGGTAGTCGTCAGGTGTCAGCCGATAGGCGATGCGGATGCGCTGCGCCGGCTCCTTGCCGTCCCAGCCGTTGAAATGGATGGCATTGCAGCGGTGGCCGTCGAGGCCGAGTTCCAGCTTCAGGTGGCGCTCTTTCAGCACGCGGAAGCCCAGCACCTCGAACTCGCCGTCGAACAGCGGTTCGGGATAGCCCTGCCCCCAATGGCCGCCGTCGCGTAGCGCCAGCGCGACCGTGGCCTGCAATTCGTCGGCCCGCAATCCGCCGTCGCTGCGCAGTTCCTCGGTCAACAGCGCTTCGTCCAGCAGTTCGCGCGCGACCTGCACGAAGGCGTCGCGGAACGTCGGGAAGGCATCGCGCGGCAGGCTCAATCCCGCCGCCATCGCATGGCCGCCGAAGCGCGGGATCAGGCCGGGATGGCGCGCGTCCACCAGCGCCAGCGCGTCGCGGATGTGGAAGCCCGGGATCGAGCGCGCCGATCCGCGCAGCACGTCGCTGTCCGGCTCCGCGGGCGCGAAGGCGATGGCGGGACGGTGCAGGCGCTCCTTCACCTTCGATGCGACGAGGCCGACCACGCCGGGATGCCAGTCGGGATCGAACAGGCAGGCGGCGTGCGTCGCATCGATGCCGTCCAGGCGCGCTTCGGCCACGTCCTGCATGTCCGCCTGCAGGGCGCGGCGCTCGTTGTTGATGCCGTGCAGGATTGACGCCAGCTCGCGCGCCTGTCGCGCATCGTCGGTGAGCAGGCATTCGATGCCGATGCCCATATCTTCCAGCCGTCCCGCTGCGTTGATGCGCGGGCCAAGGGCGAAACCGATGTCGGCGGTGGACAGCGTGGCATCGCGTCGGCCGGAGACCTCGATCAACGCGCGCAGGCCAGCACAGCCCTGCCCCGCACGCAGCCGGCGCAGGCCCGCGCCGACCAGCGCGCGGTTGTTGGCGTCCAGCGGCACCATGTCGGCCACCGTGCCGACCGCAACCAGATCCAGCAG
>CAUJJG010000124.1 GCA_963205445.1 Pseudomonadota bacterium | reverse complement strand
GTGAACACGGCGCGCTGCGCTTGATCGAAGGCGATGTGCTGGGCGTGGATTTCAGCCAACTCGCGGCGCAACAGGGCGATGCCCGCGGCCAGATCCGGCTGGCCGGCAACCTGCCCTACAACCTCAGCTCGCCGATCCTGTTCCACGCACTGGACCATGCCAAGGCCATCCGCGACATGACCTTCATGCTGCAGAAGGAGGTCGTCGAGCGCATGGCCGCCGGCCCGGGCAGCAAGGTCTACGGCCGCCTGAGCGTGATGTTGCAGGCCTATTGCACGGTCACGCCCTTGTTCGTGGTGCCTCCGGGTGCGTTCCGGCCCGCCCCGAAGGTGGATTCGGCGGTGGTGCAGCTGGTGCCACTCCCTGCTGCGTCCATCCAGATCACCCACCCTGCGGTGTTTGCCTCGGTGGTTCGCGCCGCCTTTGGCCAGCGGCGCAAGACCTTGCGCAATGCCATGAACGGCGTGGCCGAGGCCGCCCAGATCGAAGCCGCAGGCCTGCGCCCGGACGCACGCGCAGAACAGATTGCCGTCGCCGATTTCGTGCAACTGGCCAATCTGCTGGCGTCAGCCCGCGAATAGCTGCCAGCCGATGCCGCTGCCGGCTAGAATGCGGCCATGAGCAATACCGATTACCAGTTCGACATCGCCGTCGACGCCCGCTTTCTGGACGACGAGTCTGCACCGGAGCAAGGCCGCTACGTCTTTGCCTACACCATTCAAATTCGCAATGAGGGCAGCGTGCCGGCCCGTCTGCTGGGCCGCCACTGGCTGATCACCGACGGCAACGGCAAGGTGCAGGAAGTGGTGGGCGAAGGCGTGGTGGGCGAACAACCGTGGCTGCGCCCTGGCGAGGGGTTCGTGTACACCTCGGGTGCCGTCCTGGAAACCGACATCGGCACGATGCGCGGCAGCTACGACGTGCTGGCGGATGACGGCACCCGGTTTGCCGCGCCGATCCCGCAGTTCACGCTCTCCATCCCGCGCACCCTGCACTGAGGGGTTGGCCATGGCAATCTGGGCCATCGGCGACCTGCAAGGTTGCTATGACGTGACGCAGCGACTGCTGGAGAAGCTGCGCTTCGACCCGGCCGTGGATCGCCTGTGGTTCTGCGGCGACCTGGTCAATCGCGGGGGGCAATCGATTGAAACCCTGCGCCTTGTGCACTCACTGCGCGATGTCAGCGAGGTGGTTCTGGGCAATCACGACCTGTCGCTGCTGGCCGTAGCCCAGCGCACGCCGGACGAACAAAAACGGGTCAACCCCGATCTGCAAGGGGTGCTGTTTGCGCCGGATGCCCCGGAATTGCTGGACTGGCTGCGCCGACGCAAACTGGCCCATCTGGACCGGAAGCTGGGCTGGATGATGGTGCATGCCGGGCTAGCCCCGAAATGGACCACCCAACTGGCGGAGCGCCACGCCCGCGAGATCGAAGTGAAGCTGCAAGGCGACGGATATCCGCGACTGCTCAAGCACATGTACGGCGATGGCCCGGAATGGTCGCCGCGCCTGCAGGGCAGCGAGCGCGAACGCGCAATCATCAACATCTTCACCCGCATGCGCTATTGCAGCCCGCGCGGGCGCATCGCGTTCGAGCACAAGGGCCCGCCGGGCAGCCAGCTGCCTGGCCTGTACCCGTGGTTCTCGGTGCCGGGCCATGCCCCGCGCGACTTGAAGATCGTCTGCGGACACTGGAGTGCCCTCGGCCTGCATATCGGCAATGGCGTCCATGCCATCGACACCGGGGCCGTGTGGAGCGGCAAACTCACTGCGCTGCAACTGGACGCCGAGGGTTTGAACGTGGTGCAGGTGCAGGGCCGCGACGTTGCCGCCCCCACCCCCAAGCAACGCCCCCCAAAACACAAGCATCCCGGCATGCAGCGCCATGGCCAGGGCGGCGCACGACGCGAGCCGCAGGGCGGCGGCGGTCAGGGACGCACGTAGTCCACGAACGCGAACGCGAAGGGATGCGTCGCATCGGCCGGATGCGCGAGGCAGGTCGTCTCTCGCCATCCCAACCCGTCGAAGCGCGGGAAAAACGCATCCGCATCCGCCACTACAGTCTCGACATGGGTCAAATGCATCCGCGCGGCCCGCGCCATCGCCAACGCATAGACCTCGCCGCCGCCGATCACGCACAGCGTCTCGCCCTCGCCCGCGGCCAGCGTCAATGCCTCGTCCAGCGAGGCCACCGCATCCATCCCGGCATACGGCACTTGGCCGCTGCGGGTCAGCACCAGATTGCGCCGCTTCGGCAGCGCACGGCCCAGCGACTGTGCAGTCTTGCGTCCCATCAGGATGGGCTTGCCCAGCGTCAGCGCCTTGAAGCGCTTGAGGTCGTCCGGCAAATGCCAGGGCAGCGCATTGCCGCGTCCGATGGCGAAGTTGCGGTCGAGCGCAGCAATCAGCGCGATTTCGACGCTCACACCGCCACCGGCGCCTTGATTGCGGGCAGCGGGTCGTAGCCTTCGATCGCAATGTCCTCGAACCTGAAGCCGAAAATATCGCGCACCTGCGGATTCAGCCGCAGCGTCGGCAGCGCGCGCGGACTGCGCGCAAGCTGGGTGCGCGCCTGCTCGAAGTGATTCGAATACAGATGGGCATCGCCCAAGGTGTGCACGAAATCGCCCACCCCCAGCCCGCAGACCTGCGCCACCATATGGGTAAGCAGGGCATAGCTGGCGATGTTGAACGGCACGCCGAGGAAGAT
>CAUJJG010000123.1 GCA_963205445.1 Pseudomonadota bacterium | reverse complement strand
TAGTCCTTGAACTCGCCACCGAAACGCTCAGCGCCCACCTTGGTCAGCGCCGCGGTCAGCGTCGTCTTGCCATGGTCCACGTGACCGATGGTGCCCACGTTCACGTGGGGCTTGGTGCGCTCGAACTTACCCTTTGCCATGGCTGCGTCTCGCTGGAGTTGCCTGCAGGGCAGGCGTGATTTTCAAAAGATGGTGCTCACGAATGGAATCGAACCATCGACCTCCTCCTTACCAAGGAGGTGCTCTACCGACTGAGCTACGTGAGCAGATTTTGCAGCAGGACATCATATAGCAATGGTGGAGCGGGAGACGGGAATCGAACCCGCGCTAGTAGCTTGGAAGGCTACAGTTCTACCATTGAACTACTCCCGCACCGGGAGCCCTGCCTGTGTTGCGCCGCCGACTGGTAAGGCCGACGGGTGGAACATGAAGCTGGTGGAGGGAGGTGGATTCGAACCACCGAAGGCGTAAGCCAGCAGATTTACAGTCTGCCCCCGTTGGCCGCTTGGGTATCCCTCCGAATTTCAGTGGCTGGCGGTAAAGCCCTCCAAAGAGCCCGTTATTTTGGGTGGCAAATCCGGTTCTGTCAACGCCTGCTGTGGTTTTTTTTTCGAAATCCCCCAGCGCACCCTGCCGAACACCTCGAAACGACCGTCGATCAGACGTTGAAGCGGAAATGCAGCACGTCACCTTCCTGCACCCGGTACTCCTTGCCCTCCAGGCGCAACCGCCCGGCATCGCGAGCCCCCGCCTCACCGCGGTACTTGATGTAATCGTCATAGCCGATGGTTTCGGCACGGATGAAGCCTTTCTCGAAGTCGGTATGAATGACCGCCGCCGCCTGCGGCGCGGTGGCCCCAGCCCGCACCGTCCACGCACGCACCTCCTTCACCCCGGCGGTGAAGTAAGTCTGCAGACCCAGCAGGGTGTAGGCGGCGCGAATCACCCGGTTCAGGCCCGGCTCGTCCAGCCCCAGATCCTTGAGGAACTCGTCGCGATCGGCATCATCCAGCTGACTCAATTCCTCTTCGATGGCGGCGCACACCGGCACCACTTCCGCCCCTTCGGCGAGGGCGTGGGCGCGCACTGCATCCAAGTGCGGATTCCCCGTGAAGCCATCTTCCAGCACATTGGCGATGTACATCACGGGCTTCAGGGTCAGCAGGAACAAGTCGCGTACGACCCCTTTCTCTTCATCATCCAGTCCCACCGAACGCGCGGACTTGCCCTGGTCCAGGGCGACGCGCAGCTTCTGCAACACGTCGATCTTCGCCTTGGCGTCCTTGTCGCCACTCTTGGCCACGCGTTCGAAGCGGGCGATCGCCTTGTCCACGGACTCCAGATCGGCCAATGCCAGTTCGGTGTCGATGGTTTCGATGTCGGCCAGGGGGTCCACCTTGTTGGCGACGTGAATCACATCCGGATGCTCGAAGCAGCGCACGACGTGGGTGATCGCATCCACTTCGCGAATGTGGGCCAGGAATTTGTTGCCGAGCCCCTCGCCGCTTGCCGCGCCGGCAACCAGGCCGGCGATGTCGACGAACTCAACCGCGGTGGGGATGCACTTCTGCGGCTTGACGATCTCGGCCAGCGCGTTCAGGCGCGGGTCCGGCACCGGCACCACGCCCACGTTTGGCTCGATGGTGCAAAACGGGAAGTTGGCCGCGGCGATCCCGGCCTTGGTCAGTGCATTGAAAAGCGTGGACTTGCCGACGTTCGGCAGGCCGACGATGCCGCATTTGATGCCCATGTTGTGGGTTCTCCGTTGCCCCGGCATTTGCCGGCGCGGGTTGAAATTATGGCGCCCGCGCGGTGTGCAGCCGCGTCATCGCATCCGCAAAATTACCGGCCACCGCCAAAGGCAACACGCTCGCCGCCTCACCGATGGCACGCAGGATCAAAGCCTCGTCTGCCGTACCCGGTCGCCCCAGCACCCAAGGCGTTACCTGGTCCTTGTTCCCCGGGTGACCGATGCCAATGCGCAACCGATGGAATTTGCCGTGCCCCAGCAGGCGAATCGTGTCGCGCAGGCCATTCTGGCCGCCATGGCCGCCGTCAAACTTGAGTCGCGCCACGCCGGGCGCCAGATCCAGCTCGTCGTGCACGACCAGCATCTGCTCGGGTTCGATCTTCCAATAGCGCAACGCCGCCGTGATGGATTTGCCGCTGGCGTTCATGAACGTCGCCGGCCTCAGCAGCCACAGCGGCTGCCCATCGATCACAACCTTGGCGGTTTCACCGAACAGCTTGCTTTCCAAACCGAAACGCGCGCCCTCGGACTGTGCCAGTGCGTCAATAAACCAGAACCCGGCGTTGTGCCGGGTTCGGAGGTGTTCGGCACCGGGATTACCCAGCCCGACGATGAGGCGAAGTCCCGCCATGGCAGTGCCACCGTCTCCGGGCGCCACACCCACCGCAGCGGGCGTGGCGCAGCGGAACGATTACTTGGCGTCCTTCTTGGCGGCCTTGGTGGCCGGCACTTCGGCCGCCGCAGGCGCGGCGCTGTCCACGGCCTCGTCCTTGCCGTGCTTGGCCACGACCACCGCAACGTCGTGCTCCTTGCCCAGCTTCAGCGCGGGCAGCTCCACGCCGGCCGGCAGCTTCAGGTCGGACAGGTGCACCACCTGGCCAATAGCCAGATCGGACAGATCGACCTCGATCGCTTCCGGCAGGTCCTTCGGCAAGCAGCTGATTTCCACTTCGGTCAGCTCGTGCATGACGATGACGCCACCGGTCTTGCCAGCCACCGACTTCTCCTGATTCAGGAAGTGCAGCTGCACCTTGGTGCGCAGGGCCTGGTTGGCATCCACGCGCTGGAAGTCCAGGTGCATGATCAACTGCTTGTACGGGTGACGCTGCATGTCACGCAGGAGCACCTGCTCGACCTTGCCGTCGATGTCGAGGTTCAGCAGCGAGGAGTAGAACCACTCGTGCTGGCTGGCCAGCCAGATGGCTTCGTGTTCGATCTGGATCGGCTGCGGGGCGGCGCTGCCGCCGTAAACGATGGCCGGGAGCTGGGCGGCATGACGCAGGCGGCGGCTCGCACCCTTCCCCTCGACATTGCGGCCAGTGGCCTTGATGGTGTGCTCGGACATGATGTTGACTCACTCTTGTGTTGCGAAGAAACCGCCTCGCGGCGGCGGAAACACTCACCCGCGACCAGGTGAGTGGGGAAAATCAATCGACGTACAGCGAACTGACCGACTCGCCGAAGGTCATGCGACGAATGGTTTCGGCCAACAATTCCGCCACGCTGAGCTGACGGATCTTGCTGCAGGCCTGCGCAGCCGGCGACAGCGCAATGGTGTCGGTGACGACCAGCTCATCCAGCGAGGACTTGTTGAGATTGTCCATCGCCGCGCCCGACAGCACCGGGTGGACGCAGTAGGCCACGACCTTGCGCGCACCGCGCTCCTTCAGGGCATTGGCGGCGGCGCACAGGGTGCCGGCGGTATCGACGATGTCATCCACCAGCACGCAGGTCTTGCCTTCGACGTCACCGATGATGTTCATCACGGTGGCGACATTGGCCTTCGGGCGGCGCTTGTCGATGATGGCCAAATCCGCGTCATCCAGGCGCTTGGCGATGGCCCGGGCGCGCACCACGCCGCCGACGTCGGGTGACACCACGATCACGTTGTCGGTGCCATGGGTGCGCCAGATGTCGGCCAGCAGCAATGGCGAGGCATAGACGTTGTCCACCGGACAATCGAAGAAGCCCTGGATCTGGTCGGCATGCAGGTCCACGGTCAGCACGCGGTCGGTGTCCACGGCACCGAACATCTTGGCCGCCACCTTGGCGGTGATCGGCACGCGCGCCGAGCGCGGACGACGGTCCTGACGCGCGTAACCGAAATACGGCACCACTGCGGTGACGCTGGCCGCCGAGGCGCGCTTGAGCGCGTCGATCAGGACCAGCAGCTCCATGAAATTTTCGGCCGTGGGGGCATTGGTCGGCTGGATGACGTACACCTCCTGCCGGCGCACGCTCTCCTCGATCTCGACCTGTACTTCGCCGTCCGAGAAGCGGCTGATCAGCGCCTTGCCCGGACGCACCCCCAACTCGCGACACACCGCTTCGGCCAGCGGGCGATTGGCGTTGCCCGAGAAAACCAGGAAATTGGGTTCGCTTTGCATGGGAATGGCCGGATGTGGAGGCTTTCGATGAGATGGCAGGGGCGGAAGGATTCGAACCTACGCATGCCGGGATCAAAACCCGGTGCCTTAACCGCTTGGCGACGCCCCTGCAGGGAACTGCTCCACCGCATCCAGCAGTGGTGACCTGTCCGCCCCGCGCACCAGCCAGGCATGCGTGCCGGCAGGCAATGCGGAGAGCGCCTGTTGCGCGGCTTGCCGGCTGGCAAACTCCACGAAACAACCGCTGCCAGAACCCGTCAATCGCGGCCTGCCGATGCCGGCGAGCGCAGCGAACATGGCCTCGACGGCAGGCTCGCGGCGGCGCAGCACCGGCTCGAATGCGTTGTCGAGCACGGCTCCGGAGAGGAAGCCCGCTATTGTCGCCACTGGCGAATCCCGAGTCAAATCAGGCGACTGAAACAGCGCCGCCGTCGCAGCGTGCACGCCCGGACTGGCCAGCAAATACCACGCGGGCGGCAGGTCGATGGGCCGCAACTGCTCGCCCACCCCTTCCGCCCAGGCATTGCGTCCGCGCACGAATACCGGCACATCCGCCCCAAGCTTGAGCCCGATCTCGGCCAGGCGGTCTTCACACAAGCCAAGCCCCCACAACCGATTCAATGCCACCAGCACGGTCGCCGCGTCCGACGACCCGCCGCCGAAACCACCACCCATTGGAATTCGCTTTTCGACGCGAATATCGGCACCTTGCGGACAAATCGACGCATGTTGCAGCGCTTTCGCTGCACGCACGACAAGATCATCGGCGGCCGCCACACCGACCGCGCCCTCCCCCATTCGCTGGATGCAACCATCGGCACGCGGGCGCAGGAAGATCCGGTCCCCCCAATCCAGCAGGCGGAACACGGTCTGCAGCGTGTGGTAGCCATCAGCGCGCCGCCCCACGATGCGCAAAAACAGGTTGAGCTTGGCGGGTGCCGGCCAGACGCTCCAGGCCTGCCCCTCCGGAGACTCACTCACTCCAGCCCCCATCGATCAATCACGAGCCGGACGCGGTCATTGCCGCGCTGGGCGTGGATGCGCGCAGGCATCGGCAAGCCCGTGAATGGATCTTGCGACCACGCCAGATAATCCACCACCCAACCATCCTGCTCCAGGCGGCGCGGCAAGAGATCACCGTCATACTCGATCCAAGCCGGCCCGAACCTGCCCGTATCCCCGGCTACCGCCCTCAGCCAGCACCCCAAGGCGTTGACCGGGATGTCCCACCCCGTTGCGCGCCGCAGAAGCTGCGCGGGATCCCGGCCTGATTCCACCCCATGCGCCAAACCTTGCAGGGACGCGCTGGCGGGGTCAGCTTCAAGGATCCAGCTCTGCCGGGTCAGGGGCGCGGACAGGAGCATGCGCAGATGCCCGCCACCCTGGGCCCATTCGATCTTCGCGCTGCCACCATCCCGCCCGTTGGACAGGGCGACGCGCCCGGTCATCGCCCAACCCGGCGCCCCGCAATCTGCGCGCTCCAAACCCAATGCCGCAGCGCGCGCGCGCTGCGCGGCGTCTCCGGCGGCAGCGTCACCAATACCCAGCATGCGCGGCAGGGTGGCACAGCCCGACAACAGCCCAACAGACAACAGCACGACCCAATGCTTCATGCCCCAGTCTCCTGCAGGGCCCGACGAAGGGAACGATTGTCCGGATCCAAACGGCGCGCTTCGTCAAAATGCCGGCGCGCCTCCTCTTTCCGCCCAAGATGCCACAGCACCTGTCCAAGATGGGTTGCGATGTCAGGATCCTGCTGGAGTGCGAATGCATGCCGCAGGTGCTCCAAGGCTTCACGCGGCTTGCCTAGCCGGAACAGCACCCAGCCATAGCTGTCGATGATGGCCGCATTGCCGGGCTCGGCCACTCGGGCGCGGTCGATCAGCGCCAAGGCTTCACGGTAGCGCTGCGTGCGGTCCGCCAGCGTGTAACCCAAGGCATTGAGGGCCGCCACATTGTCCGGGGCGATCACGAGAATGCGGCGCAGATCGGCCTCTGCGGCCACGATGTCATCCTGTCGCTCCCACATCAGTGCCCTTGCATAGAGCAGGTCGAGATTGTCAGTGAAGCTCGCCAACCCCCGTGCGTAGGCATCGCGCTCGCCAGCCACGTCCCCATCCTTCTGGCGCAGTTCCGCTTCCATCAGATAGCCATCACGACGCGCATCCTCGTCGAGCAATGGGTCAGACTGAACCGCCCGCAAAGCCTCGAACGCCGCCGCCTTCTGCCCCATGGCATGCCGGACATTCGCAGCGCGCAGGCGGGCAACCCCCTGCGCTGCGGCCCCAGGCACCGTTTCATACCACGCCAACGCTTCCGCAGGGTGCTCCAGCAACTCGGCCAGCTGGCCCAGCAGCAAGCGTCGCAAGGGGTTGGGTTGACTGCCCCCCTGCCGCAGCTCGGCATACAACGCGGCCAGCGCAGTCTTGTCGCCCGCCTTGTCCAGGAGGGCGGCGCGCTGGGCCAGAATCGTGTCGTTTTGGGGACCGGTCGCCAGCACCTGCGCGGCCTTGCCAGCATCCCCGAGGGCGTCGTACTCGCCAGCCAGCGCCCAGCGCAACGGCAGCGACAAGGCCTCATTGCCCGCAAGTGTGGACAGCACGCCCCTGGCTTCGTCCAGTTTGCCGGCTTCGCGCAGCAGTTGCGCACGCAACAGCGCAACCCGCGGCTCGCCGGGGAATCGTGCGACGACTTCACGCACGATCCGGTCCACCAACTTCGCCTGATCCAGTCGCTGCGCAAGCCCACCGAAGCCCAACCACGCCTGCAAGTCCGCGGGCAACAGCCCGTCATCGACGCACTTCCCCACCAGTTTCGCCACCAGCGCCTGCTGCTTGCCCACGGCGCCGAACAACGCCGCCAATGCCGACCGCCACCCGTCCGGCTCTGCCATCAGCACCTGCAGTGCACGACGCGCCTGGCGCTTGTCGCCGGCGCGCAATGCCAGACCGGCCGCCACCATGCGCTGCCCTGTACTGCCTTCCGGGGCCAGCACCTGCCACAGGCGAAAAGCGTCCCGCGCCAGCGCATCCTCATCTGCCAGCAAGGCGATCCGGGTTGCCCGCTCCGCAAGCACAGGATCCTGTGCAGCCGTGGCCGCCTCCAGATAATGCCTTGCCGCGGCCGGCAACTGCCCGCCCTGCAGGGCAAATTCGCCCGCCATGCTTGCCTCCAGCGGGTCTGTCCGCTGCACGGCCACAGGCTCTGCGGCAGTTGCCGTCGCAAGACACAGCTGCATGGCCGTGAACAGGAACAGACGTTGAACCAGGCGTGTCGGGCTTGACATGCGGCAGACCGGTACAATTGAGGGCATGGCACGCGAGCTTAACGCACGCGCATGAACGATAACCGCAGCTTGCTGCCCGCATCATCCGCTCCCGAACGCATGAGCCTGTACGTCCTCGGCATCAATCACCAGACCGCGCCAGTGTCCCTGCGCGAACGGCTGGCGTTTGCCGACGAAACCCTGACACCCGCGCTGCACTCGCTGCGCGAGCTGCCCGAAGTGCACGAGGCCGTGCTCCTGTCCACTTGCAACCGCACCGAGTTGTATGCCCATGTGGACGGGGATGGCCAACCGCTGGCCCACTGGCTGGCAACGCACCCGGGGGCCAACGATGACCTGCATGCCTACCTCTACAGGCACCGGGATGCGGACGCCGTTCGCCACTTGTTCCGGGTTGCCAGCGGGCTGGATTCGCTGGTGCTGGGCGAGCCCCAGATTCTTGGCCAGGTGAAACAGGCCTGGGCCACCTCGCGGGAAGCCGGCACGCTGGGCGGCCAATTGGATCGGCTGTTTCAACAGGCCTTCGCCACCGCGAAGCGCACCCGAACTGACACCCGCATCGGCGCCAACCCGGTCTCGGTCGCCTCCACGGCCGTTCGCCTTGCGCAGGACAGCTTTGCCCGGTTGAACGATGCCACCGTGCTGTTGATCGGTGCGGGCGAAACCATCGAATTGGCCGCCCGACATTTGGTGGAAGCCCGCGTGCAACGGCTACTGGTTGCCAATCGCACCCTTGCCCACGCCCAGGCGTTGGCCAGCCGTCATGGCGGCATGGCCCTCCCCCTG
This sequence comes from Pseudomonadota bacterium, assembly GCA_963205445.1. Lineage (GTDB taxonomy): Bacteria > Pseudomonadota > Gammaproteobacteria > Xanthomonadales > Xanthomonadaceae > Thermomonas. Next base: position 8,120 of record CAUJJG010000123.1, on the reverse strand, counting down.
GAGGAGCTGGACAAACATTTGGCCGAAGCGGACGTGGTGATTTCCGCCACCGCCAGCCGCCAGCCCATCCTGCGCCTGCCTCAAGTCGAACATGCCCTGCGGCAGCGCCGGCATCGCCCCATGATGCTGCTGGATCTGGCAGTGCCGCGTGACATCGAACAGGCCGTGGGCGAGCTGCGGGACATTTATCTGTACACCGTCGACGATCTGGAACGTGCGATCGAGGACAACCGCCGAAGTCGCCGCGAGGCGGCCGAGCAGGCGGAAGCCATCATCGAGCTGCAAACCGCCCGTTTCATCGAGCAATGGCACGCCAGCAGTCGCCAGCAGCCCCTGCTGCAACTGCGGGCGCATGGGGAAGTCGCCCGGGCGGATGCGCTTGCCAAGGCACGCCAGCAGCTGGCGGCCGGCCTGCCACCGGAGCAGGCGCTGGAGCTGCTGGCGCACACCCTGACCAATCGACTGCTGCATGCCCCCACCGTCGCCCTGCGCGAGGCCGCACGCAGCGGCGACGCCGAGTTGACGCGGGCGGCGGAGCGGATGTTCCCCCCTGCCTCCGATGGCGACGCCAGCACGACGAGCCGGCGCCCATCCCTGCCTTCCGCGGCCGCCGATGCTTGAGTCGCTCCGTCGCAAGCTGGAAGCGCTGGCCGAGCGCCGCGAGGAGGTGGAGCGCCTGCTCGCCGACCCCGCCATGGCATCCGACCAAGGCCGTTTTCGCAGCCTTTCGCGCGAATTCGCGTCACTGCAACCGGTCGCCGACGCCTTGGCTGCGGAAGCGCAGGCCCGCGCCGATCTGGCCACCGCGCAGGCCATGCGCGCAGACCCCGAACTGCGCGCTTTGGCCGACGACGAGATCGCCGCAGCCAACGCCCGGCTGGCCTTGCTGGAAGGCGAATTGCTGGCCCAACTGGTCCCCAAGGATGCCCGCGATGCGGGGGGCTTGTATCTGGAAGTGCGTGCCGGCACCGGTGGTGATGAAGCGGCGATCTTCGCCGGCGACCTGTTCCGGATGTACAGCCGCTACGCCGAGTCCCACGGCTGGCGGGTCGAGGTGGAGTCGGCCAGCCCCGGCGAGCACGGCGGCTACAAGGAAATCGTTGCTCGCATCGAGGGCGACGGCGCCTACGCCCAACTCAAATACGAATCGGGCACCCACCGCGTGCAGCGGGTGCCGGCCACCGAATCGCAGGGCCGTATCCACACCAGCGCGGCGACGGTGGCGATCATCGCGCTGGAAGCCGGCGAGATCGACTTCACCCTCAACCCTTCTGACCTGAAAGTGGACACCTTCCGCAGCTCCGGTGCCGGCGGTCAGCACGTCAACAAGACCGAATCGGCCATCCGCATCACCCATGTCCCCACCGGCGTGGTGGTGGAATCGCAAACAGAACGCAGCCAGCACGCCAACCGCGAAAAGGCGATGAAGCGCCTGCAGGCGATGTTGGTGGAGGCCGAGGTGGAAAAGCGTGCTGCCGCTACCGCCGCCGACCGCAAACTTCAGGTGGGCAGCGGTGATCGCAGCCAGCGCATCCGCACTTACAACTACCCGCAGGGCCGGATCACCGATCACCGCGTGGAGGGCCTGACCCTGTACGACCTGCCCAACGTCCTCGAAGGCGCGCTGACCCCGCTGATCGCCCGCCTGCAGCAGGAGCAGCAGGCCGAGGCGCTGGCGCAATTGGCACGCGAGGCATGATCCACGCGTCACCCCCAGCCGACCGGTGACGCAGCACGGCCCACGCCCTACACTCGACGCAGGCGGATTGAACCAAGAGGCCCCCATGTCGATCGATGCCACATTGCGACTGCTCAGCAAGGCCAGCGGCCTGTCGGTCACCGACATCGCCACCGCAATCCCGAAGGCCGGCGTCAGCACGGTCAACGCTTGGCTGAAAGGGGACAGCCTGCCGGGCAAGGAGCAGATCGACGCCCTGGCACGAACGTTTGGTGTCCCTGCCGGCGCCCTGCTGGCCGAACTGGCCAGCACGCTGGACCCGGCCCGCACCAAGGGCGAACACACGCTGCTGGCCGCCTATCGCGCGCTTGGCACGCGCCAGCAGGGGGCCCTGCTGGAAGTGGCCCGCAGCATGGCGGCGCACAACGCGAAGCCAACCAAGTCGAAACGCTGACGCCGGGTTAGCGTTCGGGCCCGCGCCCATCCTGCGGGGGCCATGGCAACCCCACCTGCCCCGCCAGTGCGGCGTATCGCGGATCATTGCGGTAGCGCAGCAGGATCGCGTCATACAGCAGGGTCTGCATGCCGGGGTCACGATCTTTCCAGGCCCGCGCCAGCCATTCGAACATCGCGTCGGGTTCGCCCCGGAGCGCGTACAGCTGCGCCACCTGGAACGCCCAGCCTTCGGCATGCTGCGTGACGCAGCGCTGCAGGGCGGCGTCGGCGGCAACCCGGTCAGGCCCTGCCTGCGCCACCAGCGCCAAGGCAAAATCCTGCCAAGGCCCCGGAGGCTCGGCGTCCGCGGCCTTGCGTGCCGCCGCCAGATCCTTGCGCAACAGCTCGATGATCGCCAGCAAATGGTGGTTGTAGATGACGTCGGGCTCCAGCTCGATGGCTTTGTTCACCGCCAGACGGGCCTGATCCAGCTGCCCCAATGGAATCAGGTAGGCCACCAACCAGCGGTGCCAGATCGCATTCATGGGGTTTTGCTGCAACGCCTTGCGCGTCAGTGACACGGCTTGCTGCAAATCGCCTTGGCTGGCACGTACCACGCCCAGCTGATAGAGGGCTTCGCCATCGTCGGGCGCCAGTTCCACCGCCTTGCGCAACTCCGCCTCGCTTCCCTTCCAGTCAAAGTCCCGCAGCATCAGCAGGGCGCCACGGGCAACGTGCGCCGCGGCTTGATCAGGCATCAGCTTCATCGCCTTGCCAATGGCGGCATCGGCCTGCTTGAAGGATGCCTCGGCAGTCGCACCCGTCTGCCCGCTGGAAATGATGTCGATCAGCAGGCGCGCCTTCATCGCGTAAGCCAACCCGTAGTCGGGATCCTGCGCGATCGCGCGATCATAGAACGTCAGCGCCTTGAAGGCGTCACGCGTCGAGCGCGCCTCCAGAAAGGCATTGTAGGCATCCAGATTGCCGCTTGGGGGACGGTCCCCGGTCTGCTTGTCCGGGGGGACGGGCAGCAGGCGCGCCTGCAGGGTCTTGGCCACTTGCCCGGTGATCTGGTCCTGCAAGGCAAACAGGTCCTTGTAGGGCCTGTCGAAGCTGTCTGCCCACAGGGTGCTGCCATCGGCGGCACGCGTCAGGGTGGCGCTGATGCGCACGGTGTCCCCAGCGCGACGCACACTGCCCGAAAGCAGGTGCGACACCCCCAGCGCCGCCGCAATCGCCGGCCCACTTTCCTTGCTGTCACGGAACTGGAAGGAGGACTGCGGATTGATGACACGCAGCCCCTTGATGCGGGCAAGCGCGATGATGAAACCCTCGCTCAAGCCATCCGAAAAATACTGCTGCCCCTTGTCACCACTGTCATTTTCAAAAGGCAACACGGCAATCGAGTTGTCATCCGCAACGACGGCCACCGCAGGCGACGCAGATGCTGGCCGGGCACGGTCCACCACGCGGTCCGTCAGCAGCAGAACCACCGCCACCGCCAGCACGCCGATGATGATCAGGTCCGTGCGCCGGTTGTGAACGCGCCGCGCCGACTCGTCCCCTTCCGCAAGCTCACTTTCGAGCTTCAATCCCTGTGAGGTGAGCTCGAAATGCCAGGAGAAGGCCAACCAAAGGGGGAAGCCAATGCCCGCAGCGATCAGGAACCAGCGCGTAGCCGACTCCGGCGCACCGATCTCTGGCCCCAGCTGCGCAATGCCCTGCGCCAACGCCCACACCGAGCCGATGTAAAGCACGGCTGCACGCAGTACGTTCCGACGTTTGAGTTCGCCTAAGAAATTCCCGAACATGCAGAAGCCCCGTACCCCCTGCCGGGATTCTTGCACACCCCGGCTCGATGCAGTCAGATCTGCGGTGAACCCGGGCGGATCGGATCAACCCGCCTTCGGGCCACCAAAGGCAGCAATGTCTTCTTCCAGCATGCGGGCCGTCAGTGGCCCCGTGTACTTGCGCGCGAGTTTGCCATCCGGCGCAATCAGCCAAGTCGTAGGCAATCCGCGTGGCGCACCGAAGTCCGCGGGCGGCTCATAGATGTCGATGCGCGCAATGGGATAAGTCACGGGGCGGTCACGCAAAAACGCCTGCAGCTCCTCGACCGAAGCTTCGTCATACGCCAATCCGATCACCGAGATATGGGCACGCATCGCCGCCAGCGCCGACAACTCGGGCATCTCCTGGATGCACGGGCCACACCAAGTCGCCCAGTAATTGACGACCACCCATTTGCCGCGCTGCGCGGCCAAATCCCACTGCGCCCCCTCCAGCGTCGTCACTTGCAGGCCCGGTAGCTTGGCCTTCGTCGGCGCGGGCTTTGCGGCGGACGCCGATGTTGCGGCGGGTTCCGTTGACGCTGTGGAGGGCCCCGGACCCTTGCCGCAGGCCAGCAACAGCAGGGGCAACACGCCAATGACGAGCCGAATGCGCTTGTTCATCGTTTCTCCTCGATCCCTGCATAGATTCGGGAGACGGGCAGCGCCAACACCTCCTCCAATGGTGCGCGCAGCCGCTGCATCACCTGCGTCACGGCGATGCCGATGGCGTCCTCTCCCTGCAACGCCATGGCGTCACTGACCGGAATGCGCAGCTTTGCCGCTTCATACAACTCCCCCAACGGGACGTCATCCAGATCCCGTGACAGCAGCCATTCCCCACCTTCCGTGCGCTGCAGCACGTTGATGGCCATCATCTTGCCCAGCAGGTCCTGAATCATGCTGTCGGTCAGGCTGGGCTCGAGTTGCTGGATATCGGCACTGGACAACCCGTTGCCAGACATTCTCGCCTGCTGGAAGCGGCCCAGCATACGCAACAGGCCATGGATTTCATGCCCATGCGGCAGACGCAGGGCCTTGGGCTGGTAACGAAATGCCGACATCGACGATGCCAGCGACGCGCCCAGCAGGATCGACACCCAGCTCAGGTAGATCCACAGCATCACGATCGGCACCAACGCCACCGCCCCATAAATCTTCTGGTAGGAATCAAAGCTGCCGAGGTAGTAGCTCAATCCGGACTTCACGCCCTCGAACAACACCATCGACAGCAGGGCACCCGCCAACGCATGTCGCCACGCCACGCTGCGGTGCGGCACCACCCGGAACACCGCCGCGAACGCCAGCAGCTCGATGGCCATCGGCGCCAGCTGCAACATCAAGGCCTCCAACCAGCGCCCGGCCAGCGTTTCGAAGATGGCCAGCGCAAAAAACCGGGTGGACAGGGCCAGGCTGGCGGCCGCCACCAGCGTCCCGAGGGTCAACACCGTCCAATACACCAGGAAGCGGCCAATTTTCGGGCGTGCCGTGGGCACCCGCCAGATCCTGTTGAAGATCGCCTCCACGCTGTTCAAGGTCACCAGCAGGGACACGATCAGGGCCAATGCGCCCGCCGTGGTCAGGGAGCGCGTATTGGCGGAAAAGTCGGTGAGGTAGCCCGATACCGCGCGCGCGGCACTGGGGACGAAGTTGGCGAAAATATAGCCGCTGAGCCGATCACTCCATGCATCGAAGACCGGGAAGGCCGACAACACCCCAAACGCCACCATGGTCAGCGGCACGAGGGCAAACGCCGTGGTGTACGACAACGCTCCGGCCGCCTCGAACAGGCGGTCATCCAAGTAGCGGCGCAGCACAAACCTGCCGAAACTGCGCAACCGCGCCGGGTCGCGCAGACGTTCGCTCCAGCGGTAGAGGGAATCCAGCGGCTCCATCATCGAAGGGTAACCGATGCCGCAGGACGCTCGCATGCCCTATCCTGTGCGCACCTCGACGCAGGCCCGCGCATGCCCGACATTCTTGTCCTCTACTACAGCCGTGGCGGCTCGGTTGCGCAGCTTGCGCGACAGGTGGCCCGCGGCATCGGCGAAGTCGAGGGGATGCAGGCCCGCCTGCGCACTGTCCCGCCCGTTGCCCCCATCACCGAAGTCGCCGCGCCCCCCGAGCCGGAGGACGGCGCCCCGTATGTCGACAAGCGCGACTTGGCCGAATGCGCTGGCCTGCTGCTGGGCAGCCCCACGCGGTTCGGCAACATGGCGGCACCGATGAAGCATTTCATCGACACCTTGGGGGCGGAATGGGCCAGCGGCACCTTGGTGGGCAAACCAGCGGCCGTGTTCACCTCCACCGGCACTCTTCACGGTGGCCAGGAAGCCACCCTGCTCACCATGCTGCCGCCCTTGCTGCATCACGGCTGCGTGATTGCGGGCATCCCTTTCACGGAAACGGCCCTCAACACCACGCGGACCGGGGGCACCCCCTATGGCGCCAGCCATTTCGCCGGCCCGGAAAATAGCCCACGCCCCAGCGACGAAGAAGCACTGCTGGCCCGCGCGCTGGGACGTCGCGTGGCACAGCTTGCACAGCGCCTGCAGTCATGAGCCCAAAACGCTACCTGATAGCCGCCCTGGCGGCGATTTCCGCGCTGTTCGTGCTCTGGTTTGCCCGGGACACCCATATGCTGGCCGGCATGCTGGTCTTCGTCAGCCCCCCGGCCCTGCTGGCGGTGGCAACCGCCCGCGGCTGGCACCGCGCCGGGTTCAGCGCGGCAGTGCTGGCCCTGCTCTGGTTCAGCCATGGCGTCATGCTGCTATGGTCCGAGCCCGCCCTCCGCCCATGGGCAGCCGCCGAAACCGCGTTGGCCCTGCTGGTCATCCACGCCGCCTGCCTGCCGGGCATCCGGGCACGCAAAGCACGGAAACAGCCGCCTCAATGACGCCCGACCCGCGTATGACCGGCCTGCCCGCAGACATCATCGCCTGCGTGCATGCCGGCGCGCGGGCCCTGCGCGATGGCCACCCCCAGCATGCGGAAGCCCTGCTGCTAGACGCCTGCCGCCGAGCCCCCGATCATCCGGAACCCATGCGCTATCTGGGCATCCTGCAATTGCAGACGCGCAGGCCCCTGCAGGCATTGGAGACCTTTCGTCAGGCCCTGCTGCTGCAACCCGATGATGCACAGCTGCATAGCGATCTGGGCACGGCACTGGCCGCCATCGGCGAACCAGCCGCAGCGATGCAGGCCTGGCGTCACGCCACCCAACTGGACCCGGGGCTAGCCATGGCCTGGTTCAATCTGGGCCGCAATTTCCAGCAGACCGGCGAGACCGAAGCCGCCATCGCCGCGCTGGAGCACGGCGTGCGATTGATGCCACAGGTACTGCCTCCCAAACTCTTGCTGGGGGACGCCTTGACCCATGCCGGCCGCTTTGCGGAAGCCACCGCGCATTACCGGGCGGCCCTGCAGCTGCACCCGGCTTGCGGCGATGCCTGGCGGGGACTGTCCAACATCAAGACGGTCGCCTTGGATGACGCAGATGCTGCCTTGCTGCGGACGCAGCTGCAGCGTGACGACATCGCCGACAGCGACCGGGTGGCGATGGGCCATGCACTGGGCAAGCTGGAGGAAGACCACGGCCACCCTGCAGCCGCCTTAGCCGCCTTCGTTACGGCCAATGCCTTGCAGCAACGGATGACGCCATGGCGTGCCGACACCTTTCGCACCTTCGTGGCCCAGGCATTGCAGGCAAGTGCACACCTGCCCGCCCCTCTGGATCCATCCCTGGGCAACGCCGTCACCTTCATCGTTGGCCTGCCGCGTTCGGGTTCGACCCTGTTCGAACAGATCCTCTCCGCCCACCCCGACGTGGAGGGAGCCAGCGAACTGCCGGATCTGGGCATCGTGTTGCAGGAGGAGTCGCTCCGCCGCGGACAGCCCTATCCCCAGTGGGTCCCTCTGGCCAGTGCGCAGGATTGGCACCGTCTGGGGCAGAGCTATCTGCAACGCACCTCCCATTGGCGAAAGCGTCGGCCCCGCTTCACCGACAAGCAACCGGACAATTGGAAGCACGTGGGCATCCTGCGCGCCATGCTGCCAGGCGCTCACATCATCGAAACGCGTCGCGACCCACTGGAAACCGCCTGGTCCTGCTTCAAGCAGCAGTTCTACAGCCAGCCCCACTTCGCCAACGACCTCGCCCACATCGCCACCTACCTGCA
>CAUJJG010000122.1 GCA_963205445.1 Pseudomonadota bacterium | reverse complement strand
GCGAACAGGGTGTGGTCCTTGCCCACGCCCACGTTGGCGCCGGGGTGGAACTTGGTGCCGCGCTGACGCACGATGATGGAGCCGGCGCTCACCGTCTGGCCGCCAAACACCTTCACGCCCAGCATCTTGGGCTTGGAATCGCGGCCGTTTCGCGTGGAGCCGCCGCCTTTTTTCTGTGCCATGGTGTGTTACTCCTTGGACGCGCCGACGCCGTTGATGGCGCCGATCTCGAGTTCGGTATAGCCCTGGCGATGGCCCTGGCGCTTCTGATAGTGCTTGCGACGGCGCATCTTGAAGATGCGCACCTTGTCGTGCCTGCCGTGGCTCAGCACCTTCGCCACGACCGTGGCGCCGGACACCAGGGGGGCGCCGATCTGCAAGTCGCTGCCGTTGCCGACAGCGAGCACCTGATCGAGCGTGATTTCCTGGCCAACGTCCGCAGCAATCTGTTCTACTTTGATTTTTTCGCCGGCAGCCACGCGATACTGCTTGCCACCGGTTTTTATGACCGCGTACATGAACTCAAATCCTTTGATCCGATTGATCCACCAGACGGATTTCTGGCAGAACCGGGCATTATAGCGATCTTGCCCCGCGCCGACAAACCCGGCTCGCGCCGACCGCCTTCTCCAAGGGCGCCATCAATGGCAAACCTATAATCGGCGCCGCTTGCGGCGTCCAGCGCGCGCCGCGCCCGACGCCTCACGCCACTGCTGCTCTTGACCGCCTCTCAGACTCCCACCACTCGCGCGCTGGCCCTGGCCGCCGACGACATGCGCCAGGTCGATGCCATCATTTCGCGTCGCCTCGATTCGGACGTGCCCCTGGTGGGTCAGGTGGCCGGCTACATCGTGTCGTCGGGTGGCAAGCGACTGCGCCCGGTGCTGCTGCTGCTGATGTGCCAGGCGCTCGGCTGCCCCCACCCGCAGCGCCACACCCTGGCGGCGGTGGTCGAGTTCATCCACACGGCCACCCTGCTGCACGATGACGTGGTCGACGAATCGACGTTGCGCCGCGGCCGCGCCACCGCCAACGAGACGTTCGGCAACCCGGCCAGCGTGCTGGTGGGCGATTTCCTGTATTCGCGCGCCTTCCAGATGATGGTCGAGAGCGGCAACATGCGCGTCATGCAGGTGCTGGCCGACGCCACCAACGTCATCGCCGAAGGCGAAGTGCTGCAGCTGATGAACATGCACGACGCTTCGCTGGACGAAGCGGCTTACCTGCGCGTCATCCGCTCCAAGACCGCCAAGCTGTTCGAGGCCAGCTGCCGGCTGGCGGCGATCCTGGCCGACAGCCCGCCGCCGCTGGAAGCAGCCTGCGCCGAGTACGGCCAGTCGCTCGGGACCGCCTTTCAGGTCATCGACGACGTGCTCGACTACGACGGCGACAGCGGCGAAATGGGCAAGAACCTGGGCGACGACCTGCGCGAAGGCAAGGCCACGCTGCCGCTGATCCAGGCCATGCGACTGGGCAATGCCCAGGAGGCCCGCGTGGTGCGCCAGGCGATCGAGTCCGGCAGCACGCAGGAGCTGCCGCGGATCATCGACATCGTCCGCCGCACCGGCGCGCTGGAAGCCACCCGTGTTGCAGCGATGGCACAGGCGGAACGCGCCATGACCGCCGCGCGCGCGCTGCCGGCCAATGAGTACGCCAACAGTTTGCTAGAATTGGCGGCTCAGCTATTGCACCGGCGCTCTTGAGACATCATCAGGCCGGGCACCATCGGGGTGTAGCTTAGCCTGGTAGAGCGCTACGTTCGGGACGTAGAGGCCGGAGGTTCGAATCCTCTCACCCCGACCAAATTCCTCCCCATTTCCATCGGGCGGCGACCCGGCCGGTCGCCAGCCCGTGAATGTGTCGATTGATGCACACATTCCGGGAGCATCATCGTTTACAGATATTCACTGATCAGCGATGATGGAGAGGCTTTTTTAGCCTTTTGGATGACGTTTTTCCATGGCCATTGCCGATCCCGTTTCTAAAACCAGCCTGCCAGCCGCCCTGCCCGGGGTCGGGCGCGCGCTGGTCATGGCCGGCAAGATCACTCAGCAGACCGCCGACGAGGTCTTTCGCAGGGCCAAGGCGGCCAACCGCCCGTTCATCGGCGAGCTGACACAGTCGGGCGCCGTCTCGGCCGCCGACCTGGCGCACACCATGGCGCAGGCGTTCTCGGCCCCGCTGCTCGATGTCGATGCCCTGGACATGGAGCGCCTGCCCCGAGACCTGCTCGACCCCAAGCTCTCGGCCCACCACCGCATCCTGGCACTGAACAAACGGGGCGGCCGCCTGATCATCGCCACGGCCGATCCGTCCGATCACGAAGCCGCCGAGAAGGTCAAGTTCGCGACGCAGATGAGCGTCGAATGGGTGATCGCCGAGCACGACAAGCTGTCGCGCCTGATCGAAGTCCACGGCAAGTCGGTTTCCGACGCGATGGACAGCATCATCGGCGGCGACTTCGAGTTCGACGAAGCCTCGCTGGCCTCCTCCGACGGCCAGACCGACGATTCGGATACGTCGCAGACCGAGGTCGAGGACGCCCCCGTCGTCAAGTTCCTGCACAAGATGATGGTCGACGCCGTCAACATGCGGGCCTCCGACCTGCACTTCGAACCCTACGAGCACCAGTACCGCGTGCGTTTTCGCATCGACGGCGAACTGCGCGAGATCGCTTCGCCCCCGCCCGCCATCAAGGAAAAGCTGGCCTCGCGCATCAAGGTGCTCTCGCGCCTGGACATCTCGGAAAAGCGCGTGCCGCAGGACGGGCGCATGAAGCTCAAGATGGGCCCCGACCGGGTGATCGACTTCCGGGTCAGCACCCTGCCCACGCTGTTCGGCGAAAAGATCGTGATCCGTATCCTGGATCCGAGCAGCGCCAAGCTGGGCATCGACGCCCTGGGCTACGAACCCGAGGAAAAGGAGCGCCTGCTCAAGGCCATCGAGCGTCCCTACGGCATGATCCTGGTCACCGGCCCCACGGGCTCGGGCAAGACGGTGTCGCTCTACACCTGCCTGAACCTGCTCAACAAGCCGGGCGTCAACATCGCCACCGCCGAGGACCCGTCGGAAATCAACCTGCCGGGCGTCAACCAGGTCAACGTCAACGAACGGGCCGGGCTCACCTTCGCGGTGGCGCTGCGCGCCTTCCTGCGCCAGGACCCGGACATCATCATGGTCGGCGAGATTCGCGACCTGGAAACCGCCGACATCGCCATCAAGGCCGCGCAGACCGGCCACCTGGTGCTGTCCACCTTGCACACCAACGACGCCCCGGCCACGCTGACGCGGATGCGCAACATGGGCATCCCGCCCTTCAACATCGCCTCCAGCGTGATCCTGATCTCGGCGCAGCGCCTGGCGCGCCGCCTGTGCGCGCAGTGCAAGGCGCCGGTGGACATACCGCGCGAGACGCTGAAGGAAGCGGGGTTTGGCGACGAAGATCTGAACGGCAGCTGGAAGCCCTATGGTCCGGTGGGCTGTGCCGCCTGCCACAACGGCTACAAGGGTCGCGTCGGCATCTATGAGGTCATGCCGATCAGCGAGGCCATCCAGCGCATCATCCTGGCCGATGGCAGCGAACTGGAAATCGCCGAGCAGGCGCGGCGCGAAGGCGTGCGGTCCCTGCGCATGTCGGGTCTGCACAAGGTCAGGGCCGGCGTGACCTCGCTGGAGGAAGTGCTGGGCGTGACCAACGAATGACCGGCACTCCCTGACAAGGACAGAACACAGGGCAACACATGGCAACTCAAGTCGCTGGCGCCAAGGGCGTCAAGGAATTCGTCTACGAATGGGAAGGCAAGGACCGCAACGGCCGGATCGTGCGCGGCGAAACCCGCGCCGCCGGTGAAAACCAGGTCCAGGCCTCGCTGCGCCGGCAAGGCGTGTTCGTCACCAAGATCAAGAAGCGGCGCATGCGCTCGGGCAAGCGCATCAAGCCCAAGGACATCGCCATCTTCACGCGCCAGTTGGCCACCATGATGAAGGCCGGCGTGCCGCTGCTGCAGTCGTTCGACATCGTGGCGCGCGGCAACCCCAACCCCAGCGTCACCAAGCTGCTCAACGACATCCGCGCCGACATCGAGACCGGCACCTCGCTGTCGGCCGCCTTCCGCAAGTACCCGCTGTATTTCAACAGCCTGTACTGCAACCTGGTCGAAGCCGGCGAGGCCGCCGGCATCCTGGAAGACCTGCTGGACCGTCTGGCCACCTACATGGAAAAGACGGAGGCCATCAAGTCCAAGATCAAGTCGGCGCTGATGTACCCCATCGCGGTCATCGTCGTGGCCTTCGTGGTGGTGGCGATCATCATGATCTTCGTCATCCCGGCGTTCAAGGAAGTGTTCAGCTCCTTCGGCGCCGACCTGCCGGCGCCGACGCTGCTGGTCATCGCCATGAGCGAATTTTTCGTCAAGTGGTGGTGGCTGATCTTCGGCGGCCTGGGCTTTGGCGTGTACTTCTTCATGCAGGCCTGGAAGCGCAACGAGCGCATGCAGGCGTTCATGGACCGGCTGTTGCTGAAGATCCCCATCTTCGGCGAGCTGATCGACAAGGCCGTGGTCGCCCGCTGGACGCGCACGCTGTCCACCATGTTCGCCGCCGGCGTGCCGCTGGTCGAATCGCTCGACTCGGTGGGCGGCGCCGCCGGCAACTCGCTCTACAAGGACGCCACCGACAAGATCCAGACCGAAGTCGCCACCGGCACCAGCCTGACCGCGGCCATGACCAACGCCAACGTGTTCCCCAGCATGGTGCTGCAGATGACCGCCATCGGCGAGGAATCCGGCGCGCTCGACCACATGCTGGGCAAGGCCGCCGACTTCTACGAGGCCGAAGTCGACGAAATGGTGGCCGGCCTGTCCAGCCTGATGGAGCCCATCATCATCGTCGTGCTGGGCACCATCATCGGTGGCATCGTGGTGTCGATGTACCTGCCCATCTTCAAGCTCGGCCAGGTGGTCTGATGCCCGACAGTCTCGTGCTCATGGCCGCCGTGGGCGGCCTGCTCGGGTTGCTCATCGGCAG
>CAUJJG010000121.1 GCA_963205445.1 Pseudomonadota bacterium | reverse complement strand
GACGGAGGACTCGCGACCGGGGCCGGGGCCCTTGATCTCGACGTCCACGTTCTTGATGCCCTGCTCCATGGCGGCGCGGCCGGCCGACTCGGAGGCCACCTGGGCGGCGAACGGCGTCGACTTGCGCGAACCCTTGAAACCTTGCCCACCCGACGACGCCCAGGACAGTGCATTGCCCTGGCGGTCGGTGATGGTGATGATCGTGTTGTTGAACGACGCGTGGACGTGCGCGATGCCGTCCGCGATGTTCTTGCGGACCTTCTTGCGCACGCGCTGGGCGGCATTGCTGGCGGGTGATTTGGCCATGTCTTAGCGTTCCTTGATTATTTCTTCAGCGCCTGCGCGGCCTTGCGCGGGCCCTTGCGGGTACGGGCGTTGGTGCGCGTGCGTTGGCCGCGCATCGGCAGGCCGCGGCGATGACGGAAACCCCGATAGCAGCCGATGTCCATCAAGCGCTTGATGTTCATCGTGGTTTCGCGGCGCAGGTCACCCTCAATGATGAGCTGGGCGATCTGGTCGCGAATCTTCTCCTGATCGGCGTCGGTCAGATCCTTGATCTTCTTCGAATACGGAATGCCGCAGGCGTCGCAGATCTTGCGCGCGCGCGTGCGGCCGATGCCGTAGATCGCCGTCAGGCCGATTTCCGCGTGCTTGTGCGGCGGAATGTTGATACCAGCAATACGTGCCATGGTCCTCTAGTCCTTCAGAATGCTCGTGCAGGCGGCGCTCAACCCTGGCGCTGCTTGTGACGCGGGTCGGTGCAGATCACGCGCACCACGCCCTTGCGGCGGATGATCTTGCAGTTGCGGCAGATCTTCTTGACCGAAGCTGAAACTCTCATTTCACTCTCCTAAAACTCTTTCGTCCCGTCCCAAGCCGAAGCCCCTGCTTCACTTGGCGCGGAACACAATGCGTGCTCTCGTCAGGTCGCACGGCGTCATCGACACCGCCACCTTGTCGTCGGGCAGGATGCGGATGCCATGCACCCCCATCTACCCCGAAATGTGGCCTGTCACCACGTGCCCGTTCCCCCATCTGGCCTGGAACGTGGCGTTGGGCGGATTCTCGGGAACCTCGCCCTGCTTGCGGATGAAGTCATCCTTCAACATGGCTGTCAGCGGTCAAAGCGTGGTCTTGAAGTTGGCCTTCTTGAGCAGCGACTCGTACTGTTGACTCATCATGTAGTTTTGCACCTGCGCCATGAAATCCATGGTCACGACGACCAGAATCAGCAGCGAAGTACCCCCGAAGTAGAACGGCACGTTGTACTTCAGGATCAGAAACTCCGGCAGCAGGCACACCGCCGTGATGTAAGCTGCGCCGATCAGCGTCAGGCGCATCAGGATTTTGTCGATGTAACGCGCCGTCTGCTCACCCGGACGGATGCCCGGAATGAAAGCACCACTCTTCTTCAGGTTGTCGGCCGTCTCGCGGCTGTTGAACACCAGACCTGTGTAGAAAAAGCAGAAGAAGATGATCGCCGCTGCGTACAGCATGACGTAGATCGGCTGGCCCGGCGTCAGGGTGGACGCGATATCCTTCAGCCAGCGCATCGAATCACCGGCGCTGAACCAGCCCACCACGGTGGCCGGCAGCAGGATGATGGACGAAGCGAAGATCGGCGGGATCACGCCCGACATGTTCAGCTTCAGCGGCAGGTGCGAGGACTGCCCGCCATACACCTTGTTGCCCACCTGGCGGCGTGCGTAGTTGACCAGGATCTTGCGCAGACCCCGCTCGACGAACACCACGAAATAGGTCACGCCGCCCACCAGCAGGACGATGAACAGCGCCACGATGATGCTCATCGCTCCGGTGCGCACCAACTCCAGCAGGCCGCCCACGGCGCTGGGCAGGCCGGCCGCGATGCCGGCAAAGATCAGGATCGAGATGCCGTTGCCCAGCCCGCGCTCGGTGATCTGCTCGCCCAGCCACATCAGGAACATGGTGCCGGCGGTCAGGCTGACCACCGCCGTCAGGCGGAAGCCCCAGCCCGGGCTGATCACCAGACCCTGCGATGCCTCCAGCGCCACCGCGATGCCGAACGACTGGAACAGCGCCAGCCCCACCGTGCCATAGCGCGTGTACTGCGTGATCTTGCGCCGGCCAGCCTCGCCTTCCTTCTTCATTTGTTCGAAGGTCGGCACGACGTAGCCCATCAACTGCATGATGATCGACGCCGAGATGTAGGGCATGATGCCCAGGGCGAACACAGTGAAACGCGACAGCGCGCCACCGGAGAACATGTTGAACAGGTTCAGGATGCCGCCCTGCTGACCCTGGAACAGCTGACGCAGCTGGTCGGGGTTGATGCCCGGCACAGGGATGTGCGCACCGATGCGGTACACCACCAGCGCCAGCAGCAGGAACACCAGCCGACGCTGCAAGTCACCGTACTTGCCGGTCTTCGCGATTTGCGTTGCGCTGGTTGCCACTACTCAGTCACTTTCAGGAACAAATGTCCGCACCCGCTCAGGCGAGCGAGCCACCAACCGCTTCGATGGCCGCCTTGGCGCCCGCAGTGGCGCCGACGCCGGTCAGCTTGACCGCGCGAGACAGCTCACCCGACTTGATGACCTTGACCACCTTGACGATTTCGCGCACTAGGCCGGCGCGCTTGAGCATCAGCACGTCCACTTCGGCGGCGCCCAGGCGCTCCAGATCCGACAGCGTGACCTCGGCGTTGTACTTGAGCGAGGCCGACTTGAAGCCGCGCTTGGGCAAGCGACGCTGCAGCGGCATCTGGCCGCCCTCGAAGCCCACTTTGTGGTAACCACCGCTGCGCGACTTCTGGCCCTTGTGA
>CAUJJG010000120.1 GCA_963205445.1 Pseudomonadota bacterium | reverse complement strand
TTCGGGCAACGCCAATGCGGTAGCGGGCACCGGCCTGACCCTGTCGAACACCAGCATTGAAGGCACGACAGGCGATGTCAGCCTTTACGGCACGGCAACCCAAGGTGTGGGCATTGCATGGTCCGGATTCGGGGTGGTCTCCACGACAAGCGGCAATATCACCATGGCAGGTGTCGGCGCTGATGTGGGTCTGGAACTCGTGGGCGGCACCGTCCAGACCGACAGCGGACATCTGGATCTGCGCGGGCGCGGAATGGGAACCGGGGCTTCCGGGCTGGTGGTGCGTGGAGATGCGGCCATCACCACAGCCGGTGGTGGGATTTCACTCAGTGGCGAGGGTGGCAGTGGGGCCGGCATCGACTTGGAGGCCGGGACCCGCGTGGATGCCGGGGATAGCCTCGTGGTGGTACGCGCGGGCAACGATGGCAGCAGTGATGCGCTGCGTTTGGGGGGCACGATACACAGTGGCATCGGGGTCAATTTGAGGCCCGGGGGTGTTGATGCCAATGGCGAGGCTTATGACCGCACCGATGACGAGATCCTTCTTGGCGGGGCGCATGGCTTCGCGCTGGACAGCGCAGAACTGGCACGTATTGCTGCTCCGGAAGTGGTCATCGGCAGTCAGCAGCACGCCGGCGCCATCCGGGTCCTGACGGATACCACGCGTGATGGCAATTTGACCCTGCAAAACCAGGGCGGTAGCGGTGGGGTCGACTTGCAGGCGGCCCTGGGGGTTGGGGATCACACCCTTACGCTGGCCAGCGGCGGCAGCATCATTCAAACGGCTGCAGGTGCGTTGACGGCTCACAGCCTGCTGGCCATGGCCGATGGAGATGTGCTGCTGGCGGCCGCCCAAAACGATGTGGCCAGCACGACGCTGGCCGGTGTGTCCGGAGGGGCATTCGAATTCCAGGATGGCAATGACTTGGCCGTCGGGAGTGTTTCCGGGATTGGGTTTGATGCGGGCAACAACCAATTGGCAAGTCTCGGTGCAACGGGTATCGCCGCTGGTGGTGATGTGCTCGTGCGTAATTTGCAGGGCGATTTGACACTGCTGTCGGACATCCGGGGCGAAGATATTGATCTCGTGACTGCAGGACGTTTGCAGAACCTGGGCAACGCCAGCCTGCATGCCAGCGGTGATTGGCGCGTCTGGGCTGCCACATGGGAGGGCGAGACCCGCGGCGGGCTGGCGGGTAGCGGGGGGCTACCCAACCTGTATGGTTGCCTGTTCCTGGGGGCCTGCGGCGTTACCGTATCAGGGGGCGACAACCACTTCGTCTATGTCCAGCAGCCAGTAGCCACGGTGGTGTTCGGCAGTGCCACGCGTGAATATGGATTGGACAACCCTGCTTTCACCTTTACGGTTACGGGGGCCATTCTGGGTGACAGCCTGGCGAACGTGGCAACCGGTACGGCAACGACCACGGCGACGATCGGCAGCGATGTAGGCCTGTATCCCATCAATGGGACACTTTTCTCGGCGGCAGGCTATCGGTTCGAAGTGGTAACCGGCACGCTCTCGATCACCCCGGCCACCTTGCTTTTCACGGCCAACCCTTTCGTCCGCTATCTCGGCAGTCCGAATCCGTTGTTCACGGGCGAGGTCACCGGTTTCCGCAACGGTGACACGGTGGAAAGTGTGTTTGGCAACAGCGTGATCTGGAGCTCGCCAGCCGGGCCGTTCTCACCGGTCGGCTTCTATCCCGTATTCGGCGGCGTTCCGACGAAGAACTATGTGTTCAGCCAGGCGCCCGGCAACGAAATGGCCTTGCATGTGATCCCGTTGCCGCAGTTGACCAGCACGCCCATCGGGTTCATCAGCGAAACGGTGGATACCTACGTCTATGACAGCAACTTCGGTGCAGCCCCGGTTTGTGCGCTGAATTCTTCACTGGGCGATGAGGCGTTGACGAGCTCGGGGGATCAGTTGGCCAGTGAGTGGACCAAAGTGCGCACGCGCCCGAACCTGATCAATTGCTTCGACAGTGAACGCAAGACGGCATGTGGGGATTTCTGATGCGCAAGCCTGTTTCTTTTCTGTTGCGGGTGATGGGCGTAGGCCGAACGGCGTATCGAAATCACGCGGGTGGCAGTGCAGACTTGATGTCGTATGCAGGCGTACATCGGAATGTCCGACGAGAGCCGCAGGATCCGGCCGGATGGCTGTTTGACCATTGAGGAACGCAAAATGAATACCGTGAAAATCGTTCGCAGTGCCTTGGTGATTGGGTTGCTGGCATGCTGCGGTAGTGTCGTTGCACAGGAAGCACCGGCAACGCCGCCTTCCGTGGATTCCATCATCGACAGTCTGAAAGTGGAAGACAGCAGCCAGGCCCAAGGCCAGACCCGTGCCTTGCGTCCAGGCAGTGCGTCGATGGCCACCACGGCACCTGCGCCCGCGCCGGTGGCCAAGCCAGCCAAGCCGGCGTCGATCAATATGCAGATCAATTTTGAGTTCAATTCTGATCGCATCTCGGGAAGTTCCGAGCAGACCATGGCCAATCTGGCGGCGGCGCTGTCTTCGGCGCAACTGGAGAACCGCAAGTTCACCGTGATTGGCCACACCGATGCGAAAGGGTCGGATGCATACAACAAGGCACTCTCGGACCGTCGTGCTGCCGCCGTTCGCCGTTATTTGATCAACAATGGCGTGAGTGCGGCGCGACTGCGTGCTGTTGGCAAGGGCGAAAGCCAGCTGCTGAACGCCGATGAGCCTGAGGCCGCAGAAAACCGCCGTGTCGAGATTTTGGCCACCGGAGGGTGAGTTGACGCGACGTTGACGGAGCCCGCCGGATGCCTAATCAGGTCGTGAACAGCGCTTTGTTGACCTGCGTGTTCGGTGCGGCACCGTCCACGTTCGTGGTGACGCCGGAAAAACGGGTGATGTCGGGTTCGCAACCGGCGGCCAACATCATGGATTTCATCCCGAATAAGAACATTATGCCCTTCGGGATGTGCGTTACGCCCAGCAATCCACAAGTGGCGTTGGCGACCGCAGCCGCCCAAGGTGTGCTGACGCCACAACCCTGCATGCCAGTGGTCTTGACCCCGTGGGCTCCAGGGGCGGCCAACGTGCTGTTGGGCGGGGCTCCGGCGCTGGACGATGTGAGCATGAATACCTGCCTCTGGGGAGGGGTCATCAGGATCACATTTGCTGGGCAAGTGACGGAGACGATTCCCTGACGGCTGGCCTTGCACCCATTCAGAGAGAATTTGGTTGCTCCCCGTCGTGCACACGCGAAACCCGCCGTGACGTGAGCCAGTGCAGGGTTTTCCTGCATTGCCTCAGAGCAGCGCCTTCCGCCAACGCCAGTTAAAGATTTCCGAGGGATTGGATGGCATTGCCAACCGCCTGCGTGGCTGAGGCGACGGCAGATTGAGCCCCGGCAACGGCACTGTTCGCTGCCTGACCTGCCGCTTGGCTGGCTTGTTCAATGGCGGCTTGAGCCGTACCGATGGCGGCTTGGGCCGCTTCGCCAGCCGCAGCAGCGGCTTGCTCCGCACTGGCTTGGGCGGTGGCCAGTGCCCCCTGTGCGGCTTCGTTCAACGCCTGCTGCGCCTGCTGCGCCGCTTGATTGGCCTGTGCCAGAGCCTGCTGGGCCACCTGGGTAGCCTGTGCCTGCGCTTCGGCTGCCGCAGCCTGTGCACTGTCCAAGGCTTGCTGGGCCGCATCACCCGCCTGCTGTTGCGCCGCATCCACGGCGTCCATGGCTTGGCTGACGGCTCCTTCCACGACCTGCTGTACCTGTTCGCGCGCAGAATTGACTGCGTCTTTGGCCTGATTGATGGCAGCGCCTGCTTGGTCACGAACGGCCTGTTGGGCTTCCTGCAGGGCCGACTTGGCTGTGTCCATGGCTTCGCGAGCGGTATTGGTGACCAGCGATTGCGCGTCATCCAATGCGTTCATCGCGTCATCCACGGCTGCAGCCGCCTGATCGGCCAGCACATCTGCCTGGTCCAGAAGCGCGTCGGCCTCCTCCAGCAAGGGGCCTGCGATCCCTTCCAGTGCTCCGGTGGCATTCGCCAGCGCGGTATTGGCCTGGGCCGCGCGGCGGGCCAGTTCGTCCATGAGGGCACGAACGTACGGACATTCCGATCCTGGAAAATCGATGGGCAAGTCTGGAAATGCATTGGGAAGTGCATCCAGTGCGTCGCCCAAGGTGCCCAAGGCATCCCGTGCGGTTCCCAGCACTTCAGAGCGCGCACGCTCCAAGGCGTCCGTGGTGGCGTTGCGTAGCAGTTCCTGGGCGTTGTCGATGGCGGCATTGGCTGCATTCAACGCGTCGTTGACCCCGTCCTCAACCAAGTCAATGGCGTTGTCGATATGACCCATTGCGCGGTCGATCTGCTCCTGCGCGGCCTGCTCGGCCGTGGTCATGGCATCCTCAAGGGCCCCATTGGCCTTGTCCAGGGCGCTTTGGACCAGATCCTTCGCCTGCTGTTGCGCGTTGTCCACCGCTGATTGCGCTTGGTCAAGCGCGGATTGGGCGGCATTAGCGGCTTGGCTGCGGGCCTCGTTCAATGCTGCATTGGCCTGATTCAGGGCCCCTTGCGCCAGATTGTTGGCCGCGTTTTTTGCATCGTCCATGGCCTTGTTGGCTTGGCCCAGAGCATCCTGCGCGGCCGCGCCTGCTTGTTGCATGGCCTGCTGCGCTGCTTGCTGTGCCTGCGCCACGGCACCATTGGCCGCCGCTGCAGCAGCGGTTGTTGCATTGGAAACTGCGGTTTGCGCTTCCGAAATCGCGCCACTGGCCGCATTGGCTGCCTGTTCCGAGGCAGCGCTGGCCGCTTGTTGGGCTTGCTGCACGGCTGTGCTGGCGGCGGCGCCGATGGATGACAGTCCTTCAGTCAATGATTCGAACATGTCAGCCTCCGGAAGCACGCCGGTAATCGCTGTAAGCAGTAGCTGTCCACATTTCGATCAGCAAGGCGCGGTCGATCTGCGGGCTGTTGCGATCGGCAAGGATGCCGATGATGGAGCTGTCGTTGGCGACGCGATCATTGCCGAACAGGGAGCAGGCGAGGGCATAGGCAGCAACGGCACGTTGACTGCGAAGACCGGCCTTGCGGCAATGCGCGATGATGGCATCCAGTTCCGCATCCAGTTGGTCCAAACGCAAGGGAGCCTTGCCACCCAGATGGCGGTTCAGGAAATCGGCGAGGTTGTTGCGCAATTGCGTTTCACCGATCGTCGACATCTGCTTGCGGTCGATCTGTAGCATGGGCAGGCGTCCTAGGCTGCGGCTGACAGTGGCAGCTGGCGAGGCGCCAGATCGCCATCCCGCGAGAAATACATGGCGCAATCGGGGTTTCGGCTCTCAACATAACAGCCGAGGATGGGGCCGAAGAATGCGGCGCGCTGTTCGGCATCAAAAGTGGGCACCACCGCCAGGAAGGCGCGCGGATCGTAGAAGCGGAACAGCAGCGATTGGCCGCCTGGGACCTCCACCCGAAGATTGCGGCGCAGATGGGCGCGCAGTGTGTGCAGCGAGGTCCCGGGTTCGGTTACAAGGACGATACCCCAGTGTGCGTTCCAGCCATCCTGCAGCGCGATCCTTGCGCTTGCCGACCCTTTCCTGAGCGGCAGCAGGTACGGCGCGGCTGCGGCCAGCATGGGGTCGAGATTGCCGGAAAAGAGGCACATCGCTTCCGGAGCGCTAGCCTGCAGCCGTGCAGGCAGGTCATCGATGATGGCGCCATCCAGAACCGCAAAGACCGGATGCGGTTCATGTCCGAAGATCGTTCGGTGCAGGTGTTCGAATTCTGACTGGCCGATCACGACGACTTGTTCGCTCTGGGTTGTGCGGCAGGCCACGCCCGCCGTGCCATCGGCCAACCCCCTTGGCGCGATGCATTCCTTGTCCAACTCATCTTTACGGCAATAGTCGTGAAATCCGGTCATGACGATGCGGGACCCGTGTTGCTGACAGGTTTCAGGCACGACGCAATGCCTCAAGCGTGCGGCGGGCGGCTTCACAGTCCTGGCAGAAGGGTGTGCCCCGAACGGCCGCAATCCGCAAGGCTTGCGCCTGCAATTGTTGTGCAGGGTTCGGCACGCTGCCAGCCGTGTCCTTGACGGCTTCGGTGGGGAGTTTGGCCGTATCCGCTTGGTTGGCAGAGTTGGCGGCCATGCCAGGTGGCCCACCGGAATTGATCATCACCATGGGCCCGGTGATGCTGACCCCGGAGGGCCCGATGACCAGCGATGATCCGCCGGCCTTGAAGCTCAGGGTCGTCCCTGCATCCAGCACAAGGTTCATCCCTGCCTTGAGATGCAGGTTCACCCCGGCCTCGGCTACCAGATTCATGCCGGATTTCTGGTGGAAGTCGCTGTTCGTGCTGAACGTGATGCTTCCGGTGGCGCCCAGGTGCTGCTCGCCCTGCACTGTGATGATGCTGTTGCCTTGGGTAGTGACATGGGCATCGGCGCCGTATTGGGTTTTTGCGTCCTTGTTGGCGATCAGATGGCTCTCATTGCCTACCCATGCCACATGGTCGTTCAGAACCCGTTGCTGCAGGTTTTTTTGGGCATGGAGGAAGATTTCCTCATCCCCCTTCTTGTCCTCGAAACGAAGTTCATTGAACCCGCCACCCCCCTTGGAAGACAGTGTCTTGAAGGTGGAACGGGTTGCGTGCTCGGGCAGCGCATAGGGGGGGGTGTTCTTGCCGTTGTAAACGCAGCCGACCACGATCGGACGGTCCGGGTCGCCTTCAAGGAAATCGACAACCACTTCCATGCCGATGCGTGGCACGAACATGGTCCCGTACTGATTGCCCGCCCACATCTGTGCTACGCGCACCCAGCAGGAGGCCTTGTCGTCAGTGGTATTGGTGGTGCGCCCGGGGACATTGCGGTCCCAGTGGAACCTGATCTTGATGCGCCCAAGATTGTCCACGAACAACTCTTCCCCGGGCGGCCCGACCACCAAAGCCGTTTGCGGGCCCAGTACTCGCCCTCTTCTGGTGGTGATGGGGGCGCGGAATACGCGTTCGTGGTGTTGCAGCGTGAATGTATTGCTGTAGTCGGAGGCACCGGATTCGGCCATCAGATTGTTGTGGCCGCGGTGATCAACAGTCAAAACCAGGTATTCGGTGTCAAAGGCCGGCAGGAAGTGCCCGCTGAGATTGAATACATGGCCTGGGGCAAGGGATCGCGCCTGCCCTTCGCCGGTGAAGCGCAGGTGGCTGGATTCTTCGGCTTCCATCGCCACCGTGGTCAGATGCTTGCCTTGCTCGGCGTCGCTGGAGCCGCTTTGCTTGGCATAGCCGCCCGGATAGCGATAGCGCTCCAATTCGACATCGCTGGCCAGCTCCAACAGGGTGGGGGTGTCCTTGCAGACCGCCTGCTTCTTGTCGTAATCCCAGTCTGAGAAGGTCACCCTGCGGGTGCGCATCTGCTGGTCTGAAACCAGCGACCGGATCGCGTCGGTGCCTTCGGCATGCCCCTGGTGGTGGTAGAGGATGGTCGAAGGCTCCAGCAGCGGGTTGCCTTCGCGGTTGTCGGTAAACACAAGAAGGTGTTTGGTTTCGCTGCCTTCGTCGTGCCGGAAGTAATAATGGATGCCTTCGCGCTCCAGCAGTCGCGAAATGAAGGCGAAGGTGGTTTCGTTGTATTGCGTGCAATACTCAAGGTTGGGGTAGGTTTTGTTGAGCTCCAGCTTGTAGTCGCTGTAGCCGAACTCCTCGAAGATGGTTTCGATGATGTCCATCACCGACTTGTTCTGGAAAATCCGGCAGTCCTCGTGGTGGGTCATGAACCACAGCCAAGGCACGATGTCGCATTCGTAGCTGTAGATGTCCAGCGCTTCGCCGTCCGGGGACATCATTCTCCCCGTGCAGGCGAAGCGCGACACGTAGCCGTTCCAGTGGCGGCGGCCCTCGGTGTGGTGGGTGTCCCAGGTTTCGATGCGCAGGATCGCGCTCTCACCCACGATGCGATTGGGGTCGATGCTGTCGCTGTAGGAAAGCAGCTTCAGCCGGAATTCGAACAATTCGGAAATGCCCTCATGGCCCCGGACCTCCTCGATCAATACCTCGTCTTCCCCATAATTTTTCAGGGCGAGGATGTAGATTCGGTTGCTGGTGGAGAGGGTGGCGGGCATGTCAGGCTCGTCGGTATCGATGCCTATGGTCAAGGGTTTGTCGGCATCGCAACATTCATCCGAAGTGCTAGACACGACCGGCTGCGTGTCGTTGATCGGGGGCAGGCCATAGGACAAAGGGCCTACCCGTCGCTCAAAACACCTGTGCAGCGGTGATCAGGTCACCTCGTACGCAAAACCGTCGTGTTCACCAATCGAGAGGCGGATGCTGCTGATGCCACCGCCTTCAGCCATCCGTTCCAGCACGTACCCCGATACTTCGGGCAGTACGGTGCCGGTGAGGATGTTGTCGATGTTGCGGGCACCAGAATCGACCTCGGTGCAACGGTCGGCAATGGCATCGACCACGGCATCGTCGTATTCGAATGCGGCGCCGTGGTTGGCATTGATGCGTTTGCCGATCTTGTTGAGTTTCAGGCGCACGATCTTGCGCAGATTGTCGTCGCGCAGCGGGTAATAGGGGACGATGGCGGTGCGGCCGAGGAAAGCCGGCTTGAACACGCGGTTGAGCTCGGGCTTGAGCAGCTCGTTGAGGTATTCAACTGTGGGCAGCTCTTCGGTTTCGGTGCAGGCCTGCATCACCAGATTGGTGCCGGCATTGGAGGTGAGGATGATCAGGGTGTTGCGGAAGTCGATCTCGCGGCCTTCGCCATCCTCCATGCGGCCCTTGTCGAACACCTGGAAGAACAGTTCCAACACGTCCGGGTGCGCTTTCTCGATTTCGTCCAGCAGCACCACCGAATACGGCCTGCGGCGCACCGCTTCCGTCAGCACACCGCCTTCACCATAGCCAACGTAGCCGGGCGGGCTGCCCTTGAGGCTGGAGACGGTGTGCGCTTCCTGGTATTCGGACATCGCAATCGTGATCATGCTGCGTTCGCCGCCATACAGCGCATCGGCCAGCGCAATCGCGGTTTCGGTCTTGCCCACGCCGGAGGTGCCCACCAGCAGGAACACGCCCTTGGGCTTGTCCGGATCTTCGAGGTTCGCGCGCGAGGTGCGCACGCGCTGGGCGATGGCCTCCAGTGCATGGCTCTGGCCGATGACACGCGCTTCCAGCGATTCCTTGAGCTTGAGCACGGTCTGGATTTCGTCGGCGACCATGCGCCCGACCGGGATACCGGTCCAGCCGGCGATGATCTGCGCCACGGCGGACGAGTCCACCACCGGGATGACCATCGGCTCGAACCCCTGCAGGGCTTTCAGGTCGGCACGCAGGGCATTGAGGGTGGCCACGGCATCGGCGCGGGCAGGGTCGTCGGCGGGCAGGGCTTCCACTTTGTCCAGTTCGGCGTGGATCTTGCCGACCAGTTCCTTTTCCTGGCCAAAGCGGGCTTCGTCGGCCGCCAGCGTTTCACCGAGCGTCGCGGTTTCATCGGCGATTTCGGTGAGGCGCTTGCCGTGGTCGGTGCCGCCTGCCTGTTCCTTCTCAAGCTGGTTGCGTTCGGTTGCCAGCACATCCAGCCGGCGGCGCGCATCTTCGATCTTCGCCGGCGTTGCGTTCTGGCCGATGGCGATTTTGGCGCAGGCGGTATCGAGCACGCTGACTGCCTTGTCCGGCAGCTGGCGGCCGGCGATGAAGCGCGAGCTGAGTTTGACTGCATCGACGATGGCTTCGTCGAGGATACGCACGCGATGGTGCGTGGCCATGGCCTGGCCCACGCCGCGCAGCATCGCCACGGCTTTCTCATCATCGGGCTCGTCGACCTTGACCACCTGGAAACGGCGGGTCAGAGCGGGATCCTTCTCGAAATATTTCTTGTATTCGCTCCAGGTGGTGGCGGCAATCGTGCGCATCTCGCCGCGCGCCAGCGCCGGCTTGAGCAGGTTGGCCGCATCGTTCTGGCCGGCCGCGCCACCGGCGCCGATGAGGGTATGAGCCTCGTCGATGAACATGATGATCGGCGTGGCGCTGGATTTGACCTCCTCGATCACACCCTTGAGCCGGTTTTCGAATTCCCCCTTCACCGAAGCGCCGGCCTGCAGCAGGCCGAGGTCGAGCGAGAGCAGTTCCACGCCCTGCAGCTGCGGCGGCACGTCGTTGGCGGCGATGCGCAGGGCAAGGCCTTCCACGACGGCGGTCTTGCCGACCCCGGCCTCGCCGGTGAGGATGGGGTTGTTCTGCCGACGTCGGGTGAGCACATCCACCATCAGGCGGATCTCGGCGTCGCGGCCCAGGACAGGATCCAGCTGGCCGTCCCTGGCCCGTTTGGTCAGGTTGATGCAGTACTGGTCGAGATTCGGGGTCTTGCTGGGACGGCCGCCGCCTGTGGCAGCCCCCGGTGGTGCAGCATCGCCACCGAGCGCACCGCCGGCATCACCGAGAGCACGGGCATCCTTCGCTTCGGAGGAGGCTTCGGTGAGCGCATGGAAGTTTTTGGTCAGGGTTTCGAGATTGATCCTTTCCAGAGAACGCGCACTGACCGAAACTAACCGGCGCAGTTCCGAATCCGCCAGCAGGGCGATCAGCACATGGCCGCTGCGAATCTTGGCTTCGCCAAATTCGATCGAGGCCCAACCCCAGGCGGCCTCGAACAGCTTGGGCAGCATCGCCGACAACGCGGGTGTGCGCTGGTTGCCGGATTTGAAGCCATCCAGCGCCTTGCCCAATTCGCGTTCCAGTGCCTCGGGCGCGATCTCGAATTGGCGCAGGATGCGACGGATGTCGGTGTTTTCCACCTCCATCAGCTTGGCCAGCACGTGTTCGACTTCCACCTCGTAGTGGCCGCGTGACATGCACAGGCCCGCAGCGCCTTCCATCGCGCCGCGGACGGTGGTGTTCAATCGCGCGATCAGCGCGCGCAGGTTCAGTGCCATGATTGGCCTCCCATTGCGGAAAAGTGGAATTCGCAGTCGTTTGCCGGTTGTGGGCGGGTGCGGCCACGCAACCAGGTGTTCCAGCCCAGCTGTGGGCGGTCGGCATCACGCGCACCCAGCCGCAGCGGCGGCACCTGGTCTGCGCGCAGCGACAGGCGGATGCGCAGATCCAGCGACAGCCCGGTCAGAAACCGGGTGAGCTCGATCACATCACCCAAGCGGCGGCCGCGCGGCAGCAGGCTGTTGAACCTGTCACGGGTCAGGGGGCCGATGGTGAGGCGCAGCGTGGTCTGGCGATCCCAATAGCGATGGCCCAGCACGCAACCTGCGCCCAGCTGGTGGTTCTGCCTGCCTGTGCGGGTGCGCGCTTCGTGGGCGATGGGCTGCCAGGTCCCAAGGCAGCCGGTGGACAGGACCGGGGCCCCCACCACCGCAGAAACGACTTGGGCAATCGCGCGCTCGCCGTGCGGGCGTTGGGCGATCAGGCCGGAGAAATACAGCATGGCAGCGCCTGGCAGCGCCTTGTCACCGATGCGCTTGGGATGCAGGCGGGCCTGCAATGCTGGGGTTCCAAGGCCGATCAGGTGCTCCAGATAGCGCAACACCGAATTTTGGAACCCGAATTGCCGCCCGATTTCCGGGCGATGTTTGGCCCAGGCCAGCCAGAACAGCGAGACCAGCCGATGGTTGAAGATATCCAGGAAATCTTGTGTGCTTCGATCGCGCTTGAGGCGGCGATCGATCATCAATTCGGTATAGGCATAGGGCAGAACGCCGGAGGGGCCGGTCAAACCCATGAAGTTCACGCTGACGCGAACCGTGCTGTCCTGCCGGTCGATGGCGGCCAGCTCCGACGTCGGGAAGGCCATCGACGCCGGGGTGGTGAACCGCAGCGGGCCTGGACGCGCACCCGTCCCCCGACCATCGAATCCATTGGCCGAATAAAGCAGGCGCACTGCCTGAAAAAACCCGAATCGTCCGGGTTGCGCCATCAACCGGTCGATGGCCGGCTGCATCGGATCCAGCTCGCTGGTGCTGGGGGCGATGGCCGTAGCAGTCTCGGGCGTTGCGTCGCTCATGCGAGGGGCAAGCTCCCGCTGCGGGGCGGGAATTGCACCATCCAGCCTTCCCGCTGCTGCGTTCGCACGCTGAGCCGGGTATAGGAGTTGGCGGTGCAGTACAGGCCGAAGAAGCGATCGAGCACGCAGGCCATCAGATAGACCCCGGACCCGACATATTGGGTTTCGTCGAAGGTGAGCTCGATCTCGGTGCCGCGAACGAAGGCCTGTCGCGGTGCCCGGCCAACGCGGGTGACGGATGGATGTCCGCCGACCGTGGTGATGCCTGCGATCTGTTTGCGAAGGGTGGTGGAATCCTCGAAGTTGTAGAGGTTGAGGATCTCCAGCAGCGCCTCGCGGCCACCATCCACGATGGACAAATGATTCAGGGAAAGATGCGAGATCAGGCGCCATTGGTTTGCCTGCCGCATCGGGGCTCGCCAGGTGGCGCTGGGTTTCTTGAGCAGCCGTGCCGAGGCGACCACGCCGCCTTGCTCCGGCTGCAGCAGGCTGTCTTCGCCGCCGAACGGCAACAGGGAAGGCAGGTCGCGGTTGGTGCAGGTCAGGCTGATCGAAAGCGTGTCCACGCCGGGCGTGCGCGGGTTCATGTCGCGATCGACCAGGCTCAGCATCACATCCGAGCCGTCATCGTTGGGCAACATGGAAGGGCGGCGCTGCAAGTACCAGAAATGGCCACTGCCATCGTCATGCAGGCCATGCTGGATGGAGTAGGCCGGGTGGAATTCGATGGAATCGTTGCCGCCCGGGGTGCGGCTGAACTTGCGCACCCAGTCCACGGCATGCACCTCCATGCCTTGCGGACGGCGTACGTCGGGGATGACCGGGTACTCGTGGCGTTCCTGGGACAGCCTGATCGGTTCAGCCTGTTGTTTGAACAGGTTGACGACCGGTGTGCAGAACAGGCGGAACGTGTCGGCGGATACGGCTTGTTCGAGGCGTTGCAACCGCTCCGGACGACCGAAGGCATTGAACTCAATGGCGACTTCGAAGGCGCGGTCGAAGCGCGACAGATCCAGGCCGCACAGATCGATGAACAGGAATTTCTCGGGGAGGACGAAATATTCCTGAATCAGGCGGTAGCCGAGGAAAGACCGATGGTCGTAGTCCAGCAACGCATCCTCATCCCCAAAACCCACCGGCTGCAGGTTGGAGGGAGCCAGCCGCACTGGCGCTGCCTGAGGGCTGCCCTCAGGCGCGCGCAGGGTGATGCCGGCGACGGAATTGAGGAGAAGCTCGTGCAGGGCATGCACGAAGGGGCTTTCTCCGTCCAGATACAGGCGAAGGCGCTCGATCGGGAGCTTTGACAATGGCTGCTGGCCAGTGGCTTCGATCCGCAGGCGCAGGGTGGCGATGGTGTCATTGCGGGTGACCGCGAAAGCCGAGCGTTCGGCGGCTTCGAGTTGTGCGTGGGCAATCCGGATCGGCCAGACCTCGACGGGGTAGGCCGTGCGATAGCGCACCGGCAAGCCCTGAACCGGGCGCGTCAGCAGCTGGGTGTGGCGCGGCGTCAGTTGCATCGTGTTGATGTCGGCGCCGCTGGCCAATTGCAGTTGCGCGATCGACATCGACGGAACTGGCCGCAGGAAATGTGGATACAGCACCGACAGCATCGCTTCGGTGATCTGCGGGAACTCGTCGTCCAGCTTCTTGTGGATGCGGGCGGCGAGGAAGGAAAAGGACTCGATCATCCGCTCGACATGCGGATCCTCGCAGACGTCGCCTTCCATCTGC
>CAUJJG010000119.1 GCA_963205445.1 Pseudomonadota bacterium | reverse complement strand
TGCCGCGTAGCGACGGAAGCCGGTGCCCTTGAATTCGCGCCCGATCAGGCCTTGGTTGGCCAGCAGTTCGGCGGCGAAGGGCTTTTCGTGCGTCCAGACTGGGGCGGCGCTCGGGCGCAGCGGGGTGACGGTGGCCAGATGCGCGGCCGGGGCGGCTTTCAGCAGCTCGCGGGCGTGGCCCAACGCGGCTTCGCGCCACGGTGTAGCGACGGTGTCGATATCCAAATCGGCTTCGCCCACGGGCAGCAGGCGGCTGCCGCCGAGGTCGGCCAGGCGCGCGTCCAGCTTGCGAGCGATGCCGCAGAAATCCGCATAGGAGGAGTCTCCCAAGCCGAGCACGGCAAACTTGAGCTGCGGCAGTTTGGGGGCGCGCTTGCCCTGCAGGAACTCGGTGAAGCCGATGGCATCGTCCGGCGGGTCGCCCTCGCCTTGGGTGCTGATGACGACGTAGAGCAGCTTCTCGTTGCCCAGTTCGCGGGTGGGGTAGGCGTCGGCGCGCAGCAGGCGTACCGGCAAGCCAGCGGCCTCCAGTTGGCCCTGCAAGCGTTCAGCGGCGCGTTTGGCATTGCCGGTCTGACTGCCATAGACAATCGTGGCCGGCTGCACGGCAGCGGCTGGGGGGGGCGTCGTGGCAGCAGCCAGCGGTACGGGCGTCAGGCCGTGGGCACGGCCGGCCAGATAGCCGGAGGCCCAGAGCAGGGCGCTGCCGTCCATGCCGTCGGCCAGTCGCGCAAGTGCGGTGGCGGTCTCGGCGGGCAGGGGCGTGGGCAGGGGCGTGGCGGGCAGGGACATCGTGGACGACCGGGCAACCGGCGGGGCCGGGGGAGGTCACGATGATCCGCATCTGCATGGGTGGACTGAAAGGATGTGGGGGCATGCAGCCATGCAGGTGCTGCATATGCCGCTGGAACTGCGTGCCGGAGGGCACGTCCTTGTGCCCTGCGACAGGGGGGAGCGGGTCAGGTGGTCAGCGATTCAGGGAAAAAACGATGGGCACCATGCCTTGGGCCTGAACGGGTTGGCCGTCCCGCATGGCTGGCGCAAAGCGCCATTGCCTGAGCACCTGGAGGCGTGCGGCTTCGTCCAGTTCACGATGGCCGCTGCTCTTTGCCACCATCACGTCCAGCGGTTGGCCATCGGTATCCACGAGGACCTGCAGCAGCACGGTGCCTTCCAACTGGCGGCGCAATGCCATGCGGGGGTAGGCCGGTGCGGGGGCGAATCGATACGACAGCTGCATCGGTGCCGGGCCGGACAGCGTGGGCGCGCTTGGGGTGTTGTCGGTAGAGGGGGCCAGCGCAGTGTCGGTGGCCGGAGTGGTCATCGGCCCCGCCGCATGCAGCACCACGGCCGGTTCGGCATGGGGCGGGGTTTCGATGCGTCGAGGCAATTCGCGGGTGGGTGTGGCGGCAGGACGGGTGATCGGCACGATCTCGACCACCTGCGGGGGAGGCGGGATCAGGCGCACCAGCGGGTCACGGGAAATGGGCGGGGTCAGCGCTGTTGGTGGCAGCCGGATCGGCAGCATCAGCAGGCAGAACAGCAGCAGGTTGAGGGCGATCGTGCCGCTGAGCGTGAGGATGCGGGCGGCATCCAGACGGGGTTTCGACGCGGGATGCAGCAGGGCGAAGCCATCGGCGGGGGAGAACGTGGATGCGCGAATCATGGCCAACCTCCGGTGTGAGGAATCGGGTACCACGAACCTTGCAACGGTCATGCGGCGGAAACGGGGTTGTGCCGTACCATCGCGTCCCCACGCTGCGCCGGCCCGCTTCTGGCCGGCAAGATCAAGCCGACGGGCGGGCCGCTGGCGTGGACGGACGGACAGGAAAACGCCCGCACGAGGCGGACGTCATTTGGCGGGGGGGCGGGTCAGCGGCCCAATTCGAACAGCATCTCCAGGCTGACTGACACCGAGCTTTCCCCGATGGCGGCAGGCGTACTCTTCTCCATCGGGGCCGCGGCGGCCATGACGCGCATCCGCATGGGCATCGGTTGTGGTTGGCTGCTTCCGCCTTCGTTGATGCTGACGATCCGCAGCACCCGCATGCCCAGCGCGTCGGCATAGGTCTGCGCCTGTGCCTGTGCCTTTTTTACCGCGGCGATGCGGGCTTCGGTGTAGGCCGCTTCCGGCTGGTCGATGTCGAAGCTGGGGCCGTTGATCTGGTTGGCGCCCTGCGCGACCAGGGCGTCCAGCACCTTGCCCAGCTTGTCCAGCGCCCGCACCTTGATGTTGACGGTATTGCTGGCTTGGTAGCCGACGATGGCCGGTGGCTGGTTGTCTGCGTACCGATACTGTGGATTGAGGTTGATGCCGCTGGTCTGGATGTCGCGATCGGCGATGCCGGCGGCGCGCAGGGCAGTCATCACCTTGTCCATCTGCACGGCATTGCTGCGCATGGCGGAGGATGCATCCCCGGACTGGGTGACCACGCCGGTGGAAAGCGCAGCAACGTCGGGCGTGCGGCTGGCTTCGGCGCTGGTGGCGATCGACAGCAGGGTGTTGCGGCTGTCGGCGGTGATATCGGCGGCGCGGGTGGTCGAGGTCATGGGCAGCAGGCAGATGAGGGCCAAGGCGAGTGTGGCGGAACGTAGGAACATGCGGGACTCCTTGTCGGTCTGGTGAGGCTACAACGATGTGCGCGAACGGCGCGACATGGGTGAACGGCGGGTGAGCTGAAACGGGGTTGAGGGCCGGCAACGGGGCGGCAGATGGTCAGCTGCGGGTTAGACTTCAAGCATGCTGCATCTTGCCTCCCGCTCGCCCCGCCGCTCTGAATTGCTGGCCCGCCTGGGCCTGGCGTTCGGCACGCTTGATTTGGATATCCCGGAACAGCAAGGGGACGGAGAGCCGGCATTCGACTATGTGCGGCGTGTGGCGCGAGAAAAGGCCGGTGCCGGCCTGTTGCGGGTTGCCGGTGTTGCTGGCGCGGTGGTGCTGGGGGCAGATACCGAGGTCGTTCTGGATGACGTGGTGTTCGGCAAGCCAGCCGATGCGACCGAAGCCGCGGCCATGTTGCGCCGCCTGTCCGGGCGATCGCACCAGGTCATCACCGCGGTTTCGGTGGTGTCTGCCGCTTGCGAGGCGCAGGCCGTGGTGGTCTCGCAGGTGGAAGTGGAGGCACTGTCCGATGCCGCCATCGCCCGCTATCTGGACAGCGGTGAATGGCGGGGCAAGGCGGGTGCGTATGCCATCCAGGGATGTTTCGAGGCCCACGTCGAGCGTCTGTCAGGCAGTCATTCCGGGGTGATGGGCCTGCCGCTCCATGCGACTGCGGGCCTGCTGCGTCAATTCGGGTTGCTGCCATGAGCGAGGAATTGCTGGTCAACGTGACCCCGCGCGAGACCCGGGTGGCCGTGGTCGAAAACGGCATGCTGCAGGAATTGCATATCGAGCGCGGCAGCCAGCGCGGGGTGGTGGGCAATATCTACAAGGGCAAGGTGCAACGGGTCATGCCCGGCATGCAGGCCGCCTTCGTGGACATCGGGCTGGAACGCGCCGCTTTCCTGCATGCCAACGACATTTTCCGTGCCGCCCCGCTGGATGTGACCGAGGGCGAGGACGCCCAAGCCGTGCCGCCACCGCAGGTGCAGATCCCCATCACCGAGCTGTTGCGCGATGGCGCCGAGATCGTGGTGCAGGTGGTGAAGGATCCGATCAGCAGCAAAGGTGCGCGACTGACCACGCAGATCAGCATCCCTTCGCGCTATCTGGTGCTGTTGCCGCGCTCGAAGGTGATCGGCATCTCCGCCCGCATCGAAGACGATGCCGAGCGTGCGCGGCTGAAGACGCTGATGGCGGAATTGACCGCCGGCGGTGCCGGGCATGGCTACATCGTGCGCACCAATGCCGAAGGACAGCCGGCCGAGGCGCTGGCCGAGGACATTGCCTATCTCGGTCGCGTGTGGGCCTTGATCGAACGCAATGCCGCCAGCGCCCAACAGGGCACGCGCATCTACGAGGATCTCAGCCTTCCACTGCGTGCGGTGCGTGACCTGATTCGTCGCGATGTGGACAAGGTGAAAGTGGACTCGCGCGAGACATGTGAGCATCTGCGCGAGTTCGCCGCCAAGTACATGCCGGTGTTGGCCGACAAGATCGAGCATTACTCGGGCGCCCGCCCGATCTTCGACATGTATGGCGTCGAGGACGAGATCCAGCGCGCACTGGACAAGGAAGTGCCGCTGAAATCCGGCGGCTATCTGGTGATCGACCAGACCGAAGCGATGACCACGGTGGATGTCAATACCGGCAGCTTCCTCGGGCAGCGCAACCTCGAAGAAACGGTGTACCGCACCAACCTGGAAGCCGCCCAGGCGGTGGCGCGGCAGCTGCGGCTGCGCAACCTCGGCGGCATCATCATCATCGACTTCATCGACATGCACGATGCCGAGCACCGCCGACAGGTGCTGCGCACGCTGGAGAAGTCGCTGGCCAAAGATCACGCCAAGACTACGGTTTACGATTTCTCGCCGTTGGGGCTGGTGGAAATGACCCGCAAACGCACGGTGGAATCACTGGAGCGGCAGTTGTGCGAGCCCTGCCATGAATGCAGCGGGCGCGGCATGGTGAAGACCGGTGAAACCGTGACCTACGAAATCTTCCGGGAGATCGTGCGTGCGGTGCGCCAGTTCGATGCGGCGCGCCTGCTGGTGATCGCCTCGCCCAAGGTGGTGGCGCGCATCACCGACGAGGAATCCAACGCAGTGGCCGAGCTGGAGGAATTCATCGGCAAATCGATCCGTTTCCAGGCCGACGCGCAATACCTGCAGGAGCAGTTCGATGTGGTGCTGCTCTGAGGGAGAAGGCGTTTGAGCCTTTGGCGACACCGCCTGCGTCGGCTGCGGCGCGGGCTGGGGGTTGTCCTTGCGGGCTTGCTGATGCTGCTTGCGTTGGGCAACGGCATTGGCAGCCAGTTGTTGCCAATGGTGGAGCAGCATCCTGAGGACGTTGCGCGCTGGCTGGGTGAACGCGCCGGGCGACCAGTGGCTTTCGACCACCTGACGACCCAGTGGACCCGGCGAGGCCCACTGCTGCGTCTTCGCAATCTGCGCCTTGGCGATCCCGCCGATCCGTTGCGAATCGGGGATGCCGAAATTCTGGTGGCGCAATACGCCGGGTTGCTGCCCGGGCGCTCCTTCACCGAGCTGCGCGTGCGCGGGCTGGACCTTGTCCTGCAGCGTCTGGACGACGGCAGTTGGCAAGTACGTGGCCTGCCCGGGCAGCGTACCGGCGGGGACCCGCTGCAGGCGTTGGAACGATTGGGCGAGCTGCAACTCACCCGGGCGCGCTTGCACGTGCATGCCCCCGCGATTGGTTTGGATGTGCGTGTGCCGCGGATCGACGTGCGCCTGCGGGTGGATGGTGCGCGCCTGCGTTTGGGGGCCCAGGCATGGCTGCAAGGGGCGGTTGAGCCTTTGGCCGTGGCTGCGGACATCAGCCGGCGCAACGGGGACGGCACGGTTTATGCAGGGAGCCGTCGGCTTGATCTGGCACCGCTGGCGGGTGCGCTGACGTGGGCGGGCGTATCGCCTGTTGCCGGGCGCGGCCGCCTGCAGGCATGGGCAACGCTGCGCGGACATCGGGTGGTGGCAGTGCAGGCCGATGCGGGCTTGCTGGCGGTCTCGCTGCGCGGCGCGACGGTGAACGGGACGCCCGGGCCAGTGCATGCCCTGGGCGAGCTGGTGCTGGCGGCGCGCTGGTCCGGCAGCCTCGATGATTGGCAGGTGCAGGTACCACGATTGCGCTTCGGTGACGGAGCGCAGCGACAGAATCTGGATGGCCTGGTGTTGGCGGGAGGCAAGAGCTACGGCCTGCGCGCCCCGCGGTTGAAGGTGGCGCCGCTGCTGCGGGTCGTGATGCTCAGTGATGCGCTGCCGCGGCCGTTGCGGCGTTGGGTGGCGGCAACTCGGCCGGATGCGGTGTTGGAAGATGTCGCCGTGTCGGGGCGACGTGGCGGCGAGGTGCAGGCCCGTGCACGCATTCGCGGGTTCCGCTTCGGGGCCACGGGCACGGCGCCGGGCCTGCACGGAGTTGGCGGATGGTTGCAGGCGGACGGGCAAGGCGCACGCCTGCGTTTCGACAATGCTGCGGTGGTTTCGTTCGACTGGCCGGCGGGTTTTGGCGTGGTGCACGAATTCAAGCTGGAGGGCGAAGCCGTCCTTTGGCGCGATGGCGCGGGCTGGGCCGTACAGACCCCCGGGCTGCATGTGGATGGCGGGACGCTGCAGTTGCAGGCCCGTGGCGGCATCACTTTCCAAGGCGACAACAGTCGCCCCCATTTGGATATCGCTGCCGACATCGGGGACACGCCGATTTCGCGGGCACACGGCTTCTGGATCCATCACCTGATGCCGAAGGCCACGGTGCAGTGGCTGGACGCTGCATTGCAGGGCGGCCGCTTGCGTGACGTGCACGCCGTGGTGGCTGGGGACCTGGATGACTGGCCGTTCCGGAGCGAGCCGGGGTTGGCGGGAGCCGGCGTGTTTCGTGCCGATGCCCGGATCGTCGATGGCACCGTGAAGTTCCAGCCTGATTGGCCGGCGGCTGAGCAGCTGAATGCCGGGGTCAGCTTCGTGGCCGACGGTTTCACAGTGGATGGTCAGGCGCATTTGGCGGGCGTGTCGGTCTCTGGCCTGAAAGCGGGCATCGCCCGTTTTGGCCAGGCGGAGCTGACGGTCGATGCCACGGCGCGTGCCGATGCCGGGAAGCTGCTGGATCTGCTGCGCGCCAGCCCGTTGCACAAAGAGCAAGGGGAAGTAATGGATGCCCTGCGTGCAAGTGGCCCGGCGCGGGTGACTTATGCCATGCGCCTGCCCTTGCACCACCAGCACCCGGTGCCCCCCACCATCGCAGGCAACGTGGCGCTTGAGGGGGTCCGGTTGCAGGAAACGCGCTGGAAGCTGGATTTCGAGCAGGTGCGCGGGGAGGCAAAGTTCGACCAGGGAGGCTTCGTGGCCGAGTCCTTGCGCGTCCGCAACGAGCAGGCGCCCGGCGTCTTGTCCCTGCGTGCGGGACCGCATGTGCAGGACGCGACACATGCCTTCGAGGCGCAATTGCAGACCCGTGCTGGAATCGGCAGCTTGCTGGACAAGGCCGATGGGCTTGACCGGTTGAAACCCTACATGCGGGGCAGCGCCGATTGGAACGTGGTACTGGCGGTGCCGCGCGTTTCCACCCAGTCAGCGCCGACGCAGCTGCGGCTGCGCTCCAACCTCGTTGGGACGGCCATCGACCTGCCTGCGCCGCTGCGCAAGCCGGCCGCGCAAGCCTTGCCGGCCAGTGTGGATCTCCAGTTGCCTTTCGATGCAGGCGACGTCGAGGTCAAGCTTGGCACGGTGCTGTCGCTGCGCAGCCGGAGCAACCAGGGGCAAACGGGGATACGCGTGCTGCTGGGGCCGGGACAAGTGGCCGCGCCACCTGCAAGGGGTTTCGTGGCGACGGGCGCAGTGGACCATCTGGACGTGCTGGATTGGATCGGCGTTTTCGGTGGCCAACGCGAGGGCGAAGGCATCGGCTTGCAGCGGATCGACGTGGCTGTGGATGCGCTGCGCTTGCTGGGCACCGATTTCGCCGATGCCCATCTGGTTCTGGCACCGGCGGCGCGGGGCTTGGCCGTGCAGGTTCAAGCGCCAACGATCGCCGGTGCCCTCCTGATCCCGGAACAGGAGGGGGCGACGGTGGCGGGCCGATTCGAGCGGCTGCACTGGGCCGTGGCAACCGGCAAGGCGGTTGCGGAACAGGGGGCGGCAAATCCGTTCGATCCAACAAAGATCCCGCCGCTCGTGCTGGAAGTGGGCGATCTGCGTTTGGGTGGTGTGGGAATGGGCGCGGCCAGCTTCCGGACGTTGCCGGTTGCCAATGGGCTGCGGCTGCAGCAGTTCTCCACTTCGGGAGGCAAACAGCGACTGCAGGCCACTGGTACGTGGTTGGGTCAGGCGGCTTCGGCGCGGAGTCAACTCACGCTTGACGTGGATAGCGACGACATCGGCACGATGTTGTCCGGCTTTGGCTTTGCGGGCCAGGTTGCGGGCGGCAAGGGCAAGCTGCATGTTCAGGCGAATTGGCGTGGCGGGCCGGAAGCCTTCGACCCCAGGCAGATGACGGCCCAAATTGCCGTGGATGCGCACGATGGCCGCCTGTTGGGGCTTGAACCAGGGGCCGGCCGTGTCCTTGGCTTGTTGGGTGTCACCCAGCTGCGGCGACGCCTGTCGCTGGATTTCAGTGACTTCTTCGCGAAGGGGTTCGCCTTCGACAGGGTTCAAGGCAATGCGCAACTCTCGCAAGGCACCCTGCGCACCGAAGACCTGGTGATGAAAGGGCCTGCCGCCGACATCCATCTGCGTGGCAGCACCGATCTGCGCCTGCAGCGTTTCGACCAGACCGTGGATGTGCTTCCCAAGTCCGGAGGCCTGTTGACCGCGGTTGGTGCACTGGCTGGTGGGCCCGTGGGAGCCGCGGTCGGTGCCGTGGCCAATGCCGTGCTGGACAAGCCCATGCAAGGCCTGGGCGCCAAGACCTACCGCGTGACTGGCCCTTGGTCATCGCCGAAGGTTGAAACCCTTGATCGCAAGGCCGCTGACGCGGATGCCCGGAAACGGGCGGATTGATTTTCGCAGTCTCGTCGCCATTCCTTACCAATCCCATTTGACGCAAACGCATGAACGCATTGACCCTTGCCGAAACCCGCCTGCTCAGCCCCGCCGGGCTTGATGCTGCTGCACTGGAGCGAGCGTTCGGCGCACTGCTGGGGCCGGGCATCGACTTCGGTGACCTGTATTTCCAGCACGCCCGCCGCGAGGCCTGGAGCATGGAGGACGGCATCGTCAAAAGCGGCTCGCACAGCATCGAGCAGGGCGTCGGCGTGCGCGCGATTTCCGGCGAGAAGACCGGCTTCGCCTATTCCGATGAGATCGACGCGCCGGCGCTGATCGCTTCGGCGCAGTCGGCGCGTGCAATCGCCCGCGACGGCCGCAGCCATCCGCCGCAGGCGCTGGCCCGCAGCGGTGGGCGCGACCTCTACCCGGCGCTGGACCCGATCGATGCGCTCGACAACGCCGCCAAGGTCGAGGCGCTGCGTCGCGTGGATGGCCTGCTGCGGGCGCTGGATCCGCGCGTGCAGCAGGTGATGGTCAGCCTGACGGGCGGCATCGACACTGTGTTGGTAGCGCGCAGTGACGGCCTGCTGGCGGGTGACGTGCGGCCATTGGTGCGCATGAACGTGCAGGTGATCGTGGAGCAGAACGGGCGACGCGAAACCGGGTTTTCCGGCTTCGGTGGGCGCTATGGCTATGCCGAGCTGCTGGCCGATGACAAGCCGGAAACGTTTGCGCGTGAGGCGCTGCGGCAGGCGCTGGTGAATCTGGAGGCGGTGGATGCCCCGGCCGGGGTGATGCCGGTAGTGCTGGGCCATGGTTGGCCCGGCGTGCTGCTGCACGAGGCGGTCGGCCACGGCCTGGAAGGCGACTTCAACCGCAAGGGCACTTCCACGTTTGCCGGCCGGCTGGGCCAGCAGGTGGCAAGCAAGGGCGTGACCATCGTCGATGACGGCACCCTCGCAGGCCGTCGTGGCTCGCTCAATATTGACGACGAGGGCACGCCCAGCGCCTGTACCACGCTGATCGAAGACGGCGTGCTGGTCGGCTATATGCAGGACACCCACAACGCGCGACTGATGGGGATGGCGCCGACCGGCAACGGCCGCCGCGAGTCATTCGCGCATCTGGTGATGCCGCGCATGACCAATACCTACATGCGCGCCGGCACGCATGACCCGGAAGAGATGATCCGCTCGGTGAAGAAGGGCCTGTACGCGGTCAACTTCGGCGGCGGCCAAGTCGACATCACCAGCGGAAAATACGTGTTCTCGGCCACCGAGGCCTACCTGATCGAGGATGGCAAAGTCACCGCGCCGGTGAAAGGCGCCACCCTGATCGGCAACGGCCCGGAGACCATGCAGAAGGTGGCGATGATCGGCCATGACCTGGCGCTGGACGACGGCGTCGGCATCTGCGGCAAGGACGGGCAGTCGGTGCC
>CAUJJG010000118.1 GCA_963205445.1 Pseudomonadota bacterium | reverse complement strand
AAGTCGGGCCGCCGTGCATGGGCACGACGGATCGCAGCAGGTATCCGGACTGGGAAAGGCGGGCCTTTCGTCACCGTTGCGGGGCAGCGCCGGAATGACCTGCTTGGCGGCAGGCGCACCGGCTTCCCTTTGATGTCAATCAATCATCGCTTTATCTTGATGTAGCGATGAACTGCGATGAGGCAACATTACGGCCGCTCCCGGCCTGCGTCAAGGCGGGCGCTGAGAAGAATTCGGCATGAGCGATGGTGGCCCTACGTCAGGGGTGTGACGGCAGCCTGATTCCGTGAAGGTATTCGTTTGCGGGCGACCCGCTTGCGCTACCTTGTGCAGATTCAAGCCTTGCCGGAGTCATGCCATGCGCACTTCCGTTCCATTGTCCTTGGTGCTCACTGCCTTGATGTCTTTGCCATTGATGCCGGCAGGCAAGGTCCATGCGCAGCCTGCCCAGCGACCCGAAGTGGCAGCTGCCGCCAAGGCGCTGGAGCAGAAGGTCATCGCGTGGCGGCGGGATTTCCACCAACACCCGGAGCTGTCGCTGCACGAGGCGCGGACGGCCGCCAAGGTGGCCGAACATTTGCGCGCCTTGGGCCTGAAGCCCGTGCGCATGGGCGGGCATGGCGTGATGGCCGTCATCACTGGCGACAAGCCCGGGCCGGTGATCGCCCTGCGTGCGGACATGGACGCCCTGCCCGTGACCGAAAAAACCGGGCTGCCGTTTGCCTCCAAGGTCACCACCACCTACAACGGCCAGACGGTCGGCGTGATGCATGCCTGTGGCCATGATGCGCATACCAGCATCCTGATGGGGGTGGCCGAAGCGCTGGTGGGGATGCGCAAGACGCTGGCAGGTCGGGTTCTGCTGATCTTCCAGCCTGCGGAGGAAGGCGAGGGTGGGGCTGAGGCCATGTTGAAGGATGGGTTGTTCCGTGACCTCAAGCCGGAGGCCGTGTTTGGGCTGCACGTGTTCGCCACCGTGCCTGCCGGGCAGATCGCCGTGCGCAGCGGGCCCTTGATGGCCGCTTCCGACCGTTTCAGCATCCGGGTCACCGGCCGGCAGACGCATGGGTCCGCGCCTTGGGGGGGCATAGACCCCATCGTGGCGGCGGCCGATCTGGTGGGCTCCGCGCAGACCATCGTCAGCCGCCGCACCAACATCGCCAAGCTGCCGGCCGTGGTCACGTTTGGCGCCATCAAGGGGGGCGTGCGCTACAACATCATTCCGGACGATGTGGACCTGGTAGGCACCATCCGCACCTTCGACCCCGCCATGCGGGAGGCGATCTTCGCCGATTTGCGCAATGTGTCGGAGCATGTGGCGGCTGCCCATGGTGCCAAGGTGCATGCCGAAGTGCCGGCCGATGCCGGATATCCGGTGACCGTGAACGACCCGGCATTGACGGCGCGCATGCTGCCCAGCCTGCAGGCCGTGGCGGGCAAAGCCAATGTGTACGAGCCGCCGCTGGAGATGGGGGCGGAGGATTTTTCGATGTACACCGCCCATGCCCCGGGCTTGTTCTTCTTCGTGGGGTCCACTGGGGCCGGGATCGACCCGGCCACGGCCCCGCGCAATCATTCGCCCCAGTTCCTGCTGGATGAGTCGGCGCTGGATCTGGGATTCCGTGCGCTGATGCAGCTGGCCTTGGACTATCTGCAGCCGCCGTCGCCCTGATGGGGCCGTTCGCAGAGGCAGGGCCATGCCTGTTGCGTGACAGGCCCGGTACCATGGCCCGATGAAAGCATTCCTTCCTGCTTGGGTACACCCGTGGCTTGAGGTCGTCACGTTGGCGGCACAGGTCCTGGCCATCCTGCTGCTGGCATGGGCGCTGCGCGGGCTGCTGCGGCGTCTGATTGCACGGCTGGCGGCGCATTACGAACTGCCGCCAATGGTGGTGATCGGCGCACGTCGGCTTTCGACCTTCCTGATCGCCATGGCGGCCACCTTGGCCGTGCTGGGGCGTTTTGGTGTCTCGGCCGGTGTGCTCTGGGCGGCTTTTACGGGGTTTGCCACGGTGGCGGCGGTGGCCTTTTTTGCCGCCTGGAGCGTGCTGACCAACATCTTCTGCTCGTTCCTGATTCTCATCACGCGGCCCTTCCGCCTGCATGACCATGTGGAATTGCTGGAGAGCGGCGAAAAACCGGGTTTGCGCGGCGAAGTGGTGGACATCCACCTGATTTACGTCACCCTGCGCGAGACACATGCCCATGGCGGAAGCAGCCTGTTGCGCATTCCCAACAGCCTGTTTTTCCAGCGTGCAGTCAGGCGCTGGGAGCCGGGCGCGCCTTCCGCCGTGTTGCAGGCGGCAGCGCCGACGACGGGGCGAGGCCAGACGCGCAGCCTCGCTTTGGGCGGTGGGTCCGGACCAGCCGCGGCCGATCCGGACTGAGGGCCTGCTGGCCCGGATCAGCCGCGTTTCAGGCCTTTCAAGGCGTCGGCCATCGCGCTGTTGAAGGGGGCCTTCTGCTGCGCCGCCTGCATGGCCTTCGGGGCAGGGCGGCTGTTGCGATCGTCGCGGCGCGGGCCACGGTCGTCACTGCGGGCCTCACCGACAGGATCATCCATGCGCCGGGTCAGCGCAATGCGTTTGCGCGCCACGTCCACCTCCAGCACCTTGACCTTGACGATGTCGCCGGCCTTGACCACTTCGCGCGGGTCCTTGACGTAGCGGTCGGACAGCGCCGAGATGTGGATCAGCCCGTCCTGGTGCACGCCGATGTCGACGAAGGCGCCGAACGCGGCGACGTTGCTGACCACGCCTTCCAGCACCATGCCGGGGCGCAGGTCCTTGATGTCCTCGACGCCGTCGGCGAACTGCGCGGCCTTGAACTCCGGGCGCGGGTCGCGGCCGGGTTTTTCCAGCTCTTTCAGGATGTCGCGCACGGTCGGCTCGCCGAAGCGCTCATCGGTGAACTGCGCCGCCTCCAGTCCGCGCAGGAAGGCGGTGTCGCCGATG
>CAUJJG010000117.1 GCA_963205445.1 Pseudomonadota bacterium | reverse complement strand
TCGGCGAAGCGGCAGGCGTCGAGGAACAGTGGCAGGCCATGCTTGCGGCAAACGGCGCTGGTCTGCCGCAGGTTTTCCAGACTGACCGGCTGGCCACCGCCGGAATTGTTGGTGAGGGTGATGAACACCGCCGGCACCTGGCCCTTGTGCGCATCGAGGAAGGCGTCGAGGCGGGCGATGTCCATATTGCCCTTGAACGGATGCAGGCTGGCCGGGTCACGGCCTTCGGCGATCACCAGATCCACCGCCTGCGCGCCGGTGTATTCGATGTTGGCGCGGGTGGTGTCGAAGTGGGTGTTGTTGGGGATGACTTTGCCGGCACCGCCGAGCGCGGTGAAGATGATCTTCTCGGCGGCGCGGCCTTGGTGGGTGGGGATCACGTGCTTGAACGGGAACAGGTTCTGCACCGCGTTCTTGAAAATTTCGAACGAGGGGCTGCCGGCGTAGGATTCGTCGCCGTGCTGGATCGCCGCCCACTGGTCGCGGCTCATCGCGCCGGTG
The DNA here is from genome assembly GCA_963205445.1 of Pseudomonadota bacterium. GTDB lineage: Bacteria > Pseudomonadota > Gammaproteobacteria > Xanthomonadales > Xanthomonadaceae > Thermomonas. Next base: position 11,127 of record CAUJJG010000117.1, on the reverse strand, counting down.
CCGGAGTCGGTCAGCAGGTCGATCAGCACGTCGTCGGATTTGAGTGCGAACAGGTTGTAGCCGGCCTCGCGCACGGCCTCGCGGCGCTGGGCCTCGGTGGTCATGCGCAGCGGCGCGACAGAATGGATGCGGAAAGGTTCGATGATGGTGCGAAACGCCACGGCAGACTCCGGAAATGAGGACGGCCGCAATGTGCGGCCGCGGGCAATGATGCAAACAGGTCGATGCCGTTTGTCAAATCCGGATAAGCCACGGGGCCGCCCAATGCGGACGGCCCCGTGGCCATCACATCATCGGGACGGTCACTTCGGCATCGAATAGGTCAGCGTGTAATTGCCGCTGCCACGGTAGGAATACACCTCCAAGGTGTAGTAGCCCGCGCTGGCGTTGTAGCTGATGGATTCATTCGAAGTCGGGGTTTCCGAGCGTGCCACGATCTGCCAACTGCTGCCGTTCCACCGGTACAGATGCAATTCGAAGTCGGCATTGCTTGGCCCCTTCAGCGTGCCGGTGATGGTGCCGCCACTGACATACTGATAAGGGTAGGGGTGGTCGGCATAGTAGCCAGTCCCTCGGAGGTTGCCGGTGACGGTGGTGCCGGTGGTGGGATCCGGGTTTGGTTCCGGATCGGGATTGGGTGTCGTCCCACCACTGAAGACCGAGTACAGCAGACGGTTGGCGGAGCCGCTGCCCGCATTGCTGACCGCATTGGGGGTGGCATTGGCATAGAGTGCCGTCTCCACCTGGGCCGGGGTGGCCGTCGGATTGGCGGCGAGGTAAAGCGCCACGGCACCGGCCACGTGCGGGGTTGCCATCGAGGTGCCGCTGATGGTGTTCGTGGCCGATGTGCCGGTGCTCCAGCTGGAGGTGATGCTGCTGCCCGGCCCGAAGATGTTCACGCAGCTGCCCCAGTTGGAGAACGAGGAGCGTGCATCGTAGCGATCGGTGGAACCCACGGTGATGGCACCCTGCGCGCGCGCGGGTGAGACGTTGCACGCGTTTTGATTCTCGTTGCCGGCGGCCACGACCACCACCACGCCGGAATTGCGCAGGCGGGTCACGGCTTGGTCCGTGGCGGTGGAGGCGCCACCGCCCAAGCTCATGTTGGCCACCGCGGGGCCGCTGTGGGTATTGGCCACCCAGTCCATGCCGGCAACGATGCCCGAGGTGGAGCCGTAGCCGTCGCACCCCAACACGCGCACCGGGTACAGCTTCACGCCCTTGGCCACGCCATAGGTTGACCCCCCGATGGTGCCGGCGACATGGGTGCCGTGGCCCGCGCAGTCGCTGCTGCCATAGCCATCATTGATCGCGGTATAGCCTGTCATGACACGCCCGCCAAACTGGCTATGCGAAGCCAGAATGCCGGTGTCGATGACGTAGGCGCTGACGTTGCTGGCATTGGTCGAATAGGTATAGCTGCCGCTGAGCGGCAGGTTGCGCTGGTCGATGCGGTCAATCCCCCAGGTGGCCCCCGTTTGGGTGGCGCTGGCACGCATCAGGCCATCTTCTTCCACATAGGCCACGCGCGGGTCACGCAGCAGGCGCTGGATGTTGGCCGGTTGCGCGTTGACGACGAAACCGCGCAGCACGTTGGTATAGCTTTGTTTCACCGTCATGCCGTACTGACCGGCAAGACCGGCCGCCACGTTGGCGACCGAGGGGGCAAGGCGCTTGCCCGCCAGCAGGCCATTGCGGGCTTTGGCCGCTTCCGTTTGCAGGCTGGCGGCGTCGTCTTTCAGGACGACGATGTAACGTCCCTTGATGGGCTTTGCAGCAGCGACATACTCCTTCGCCGTTACCTCAGGGGCGTGGAGGCTCAGGCCGACGGACAGCGCCAGCAAGGACAGGGCATGGATCTTGTGCATGGGATGGTTCTCCGGAATTCAGACAAATCGTGGACAGGGGCTTACTTCGGCATGGTGTAGGTCAGGCTGTAGTTGCCTGAGCCGGACTGCGAAATGACTTCAAGCGTGTAGTAGCCAGCACTGGCGTTGTAGGTGATCGATTCGTTGGATGTGGGGGATTCCGAACGCGCCACGATCTTCCAGGCACTGCCATTCCAGCGGTACAGATGCAATTCGAAATCGGCATTGCTGGGGCCTTTCAGGGTCCCGGTGATGGTGCCGCCGCTGACGTACTGGTAAGGGTTGGGGTGGTCGGCGTAATAGCCCGTGCCGCGCAGATTGCCCGTCACCGTGGTGCCACCCTGGCCCGGGTCCGGCTGAGGGTCGGGGTCGGGCGTGCTGCCGTCATCCCCCTTGTAGGTGGCAAAAATCTTGCTGGCCGCCTCCCAGTTCACTGCATCCCAGGGGTAACCCAGCGTGCGCATCTTGGAGTTTTCGGTGGGGCGGTACACGCCCGTGGCGCAGTAGTTGCCCCCCTGAAAAAGCCCAACAGTGCCCAATGCATAGCGGTTGAGCGGAGTCGGCAAAGGGGTGCTGCCGGCAATCTTCGCGCCCCATTTGATGTAACCGCGCTGCGTCTGACGGGTGACATTGGGGGCCGAAGGTTCGCCGCTGCCGTAACAGCTGCCGTAGTCGTATTCGTCCGCCAGACCGAACAGGGTATGCCCCAGCTCGTGCAAGGCCAGCTCGGTGGCCGCGCTGTGCATGGTCATCGTGGCGATGTAGCCGCCGCCGCCGCCATAACGGGTGGTGTTGCCGACCACGAGGATCACGTCGCGCCCATCGGCAGAGGTGACTTGCGCGGCTGCGTTGTAGGCCAGATTGCTGTCGGCGCAGACCAGGCGGTCAATGCCGGAACAGGCCATCGTGGCATTGAGTGCGGTATTTCGATAAATGTTGTAGGGCGGATCGTCGATACCCGACTGCGCACTGACCACATCCACGCGGCGAATGTTGAATGCGGTCTTGTTGGCGGCAAACAACGGGTCAGCCAACAGACCATTGGCCACCTTGTTGGCATCGCTGCGCCATTTGGCCATGTCGGCACTGGTGTAGCCGTCGCCCATGATCACGATGTCCAGCCGCTTCGATGCGGGGCCACTGTTGACCAGCAGCTCGCTGCCCAGCACGTTGCTGGCCTGTGCTTGCGCCTTGGCCTTGCGCTGCAGCAGCTGACGGATCTGCTCGATCCTGACCTCCCCCAGTCGCAAACCGTTGGCACGCACACCCTGGCCCTGCTCGGTGATTTGGACACTGGCAAGCTTCGGGTGATAGGGCAGCTGCACCTCAAACTGCTGCTGCGCCAGCAGCACGCTGTGCACCTGCTGGATCCGCCCGCTGACAGGGTCAAAGGATTCGGCATGCAGATGGCGCGGATCACGCACGCTCTGCACGAACAACGTGGCGCCCTTTGCATCGCGCCCGACCAGCTGCAGGGTTTTGCCGCCCATGGCGCTGGCATTGTTCGGGCGAAGGCGTTGCGTGCTCTGCTCTGCAGCCACCAGGTGCACGCCCCCTCGTTGTGCATCGGCATTCAGGCGCAGGCTCAGCGTGTCGCCCGCATGTGCGGGTGCCACGATACCCAACGCAAGCAGTACGGCAAGGCGGATGGATGGTGTGACGTTCATGTGCGGCGTTGTCTCCCCAATGGTCGTGATGCCAGTCCTGCAATCCCCGGATTGGCTGATGGTTGTGGATCTCCCCATTGCCCGTTACCCGAAAAGGGGTGCCTTCCCGCCAAAAGTGAGATGGGCATCAAGAATCAGGAAGGTCGTGGCGGAGAGACCTGCCTGCCGGTGTTTCCGGAATCAGGCACCGGCACGGGGCCGTGGCCAAGCCCATCGCTGCGGCAAGGCGATGACGAATCAACGTCATTGAGGGGATGTCATGAAACGTTTGCGTTGTCTGATGTTGTCCATGCTTCTGGCCAGCCAGCTGGCCTCGGCGCAGCAAGTGGATTTCACCGGGATCACCGGTGCTGCATCGCGAGGTTCCGAGATGCAGGTCGCGGCAGCACGTGGGTTGGTCGCGTTTGCCAAAACCTTCGAATCGGCCGGGCAGGGGCTGCCGCCGGGGTTCCCGTTGTCCGTGCGTGATGGGTCTGCACTGCGCCATGCGAAGATCGGCCTTGGGTTTCAGGTCTATGACGTTGATGCGTCGGCACTCACCGGCAAGGCAGCCTTGGAAGACGTCGCCCTCCCGACGGGGATCTGGCGTTACGAGGTCCTGGTGCAGGGTTACCCGGTAGGGCTGGCCACCGTCGCCAAGACAGCACAAGGCTGGCAGGTGGTCTCGTTCGGTGGTGCAGGCCTGGCCCGTGACATCCACGATGTGGCTATGCATCAAGCCCAACGCGCTGGTACTACGTTGCGCTACATCCGCGTGCCGCAGGCCACGGCGGATTTCATCCAGGTACAGCAGGGGACCGCACCAGCCCGGTTTGCCCCGCTGCAGGCCACGCGTTCCTTGCTGCAGATGCAGGGGGCGGCCCTCGTCAACGGCGGCCTGCTGGAAGGCAATACGCTGCGGGCGCATCTCGCACGCGCAGCGGCAACGCATGCATCGCGCTGACCCGTCACTCTTCAGGAGATCAAGCACATGAATAGCATGAAACGCGCTTTCCTGACGCTGGGGTTGATGGCCACATCCTCCCTCGCCATTGCCGGCAGCGGCTACCGCTATCTGGGGGTGGAGGAAGAAATCCAGCAGCACAGCAACTGGTGCTGGGCCGCGTCATCGGTGGACATTTTGAAGTTTTACGGCAAAAAACCTACGCAATGCAGCGTGGTCAACTGGGCCTACGGTCGCACTGATGCCTGCACAAGCGCCCCGTTTTACTGGTCCTCCTCCGCCAATACGCCCAATGCCATGTACGGCAGCAATGGCAGCATTCAAGCCATCCTGAGCAATAGTGGCATCTACAGCACAGGGCAGGCCTATGCCTCCAGCTGGAACACGCTCGTCAATGACGTCAATGCCGGACGGCCTTTCGTCATTCGGTTCGGCTGGTACAGCGGCGGCGGGCATTTCGTGGTGGGCTATGGGTACTACGACCTGCAAGGCACGCAGACGGTGGGCTACATGAATCCCTGGCCGGGAGAGGGCTATACCTGGTCCACCTATGCATGGACGGTCAATGCTGCCTATGACCATAGCTGGACACATACCCTGCGCACGTATCGCTAAGGCTTGGGTGTGCCCGCTTCAACCGCTCAGCAGACTGCGCGCAGCGGCGATCATGCCGCTGCGGCAGTCGGCGCGCTGCCCCAAGCGCTCCAAAGCCTGACGGATGCGTTCAAGGCCGGCGTCTTGCTGGCCTTGGGCGTACAACGCCAGCCCAAGCCCCAGATTCAGATTGGAATGAATCCGGTGCTGGTCGAAGTAGAGCGTGCGCGCCGTCGCCATGGCGGCTTGGTAGCGCTTGATGGCCAAGGCCGCCTGCCCCTGCGCCAAAGCCAGATCCGCTTCATTGTGCTGCAGGGTCAGCAGTACATACGACAACGCCTGGCCTTGGTCGCCGAGGTTGCGGCGTGCATCCTTCAAGGAACGCTCAGCCTCCTGCAAACGGTGAGCTTGGATCAGCATCATCGCCAACACGCTTTGCGACATCGCCAGCCACGGGTGGCCCTCGCCAAGCGCTGCCTGCCGGCCGGCAACGGCATGTTGCAGCCAGGTAATGCCATCTGACGTATTGCCGGCGCAGCCCATGGTCAGGCCGAGGTCATGCGCCGCCACCAAGGTGGTGGGGTGCAGGGGACCGTAGCGGCTGCGCAAGCGCTCAATCAAAGGTTGCAGCACTGCAGCAGCCTCGGCAAAGCGCCCCTGGCTGGCCAGCGCGGTTTCAAGCACGATGCCGGTTTCAAGGGTCAGGGGGTTGTCGTTGCCAAGTGCGCGCGCATTGAGGTCTCGGGCCTGTTCTGCATGGGTGACGGCGGCCTCACCATTGCCCAAACGGGCTTCACACATGCCGAGCATGGAATGCGCACTTGCCACTCGCGTGGGCTCGCCGCCTTGAAGGCGGGTCAGCAGGCTGGTGTAGCGTGCCTTGCACAAGGTGAAGTCATCGCGCTGGAAGGCTGCATGCGCAATCTGCATGTCCACGTCATCCACCAAGGGATCCTGGGCCCCCAGATAAGTCATGGCTTCCTTTCGTAGCGCCAGCAGATGTGATTCGGCTTGGTGCAGGTCATGGCCGTCGAGCGAAGCCTGCGCCCGCGCCAATCTCGCCTGAAGGACACGCGCATGGTGCGGGCCGAATGCCTCGCTGAGATGCAAGATGGCTTGAGAATACGCGCGCCGTGCTGCGTCCTGCCGGCCCAGATTGGCCAGCGTCAAGCCCAGGCTGAGTTCCACCTGGCCTGCTACTTCCGGCAGGTGGCGCAGGCGGGGTTCGACACGGTTCAGGGCCCGTTCGCTCAGATCCGCCACGCTGAGATCGCTGGAACCACCTTGCAAGGGGTCTGCACCCGGCAGAAAGTCTTCCTCAAGAAATCGATTGACCGTTTCTGCCACGTATTGCGCATGTTGGGCCGCGTCACGTTCCCGAGCCAACCGCCACATGAAGCCGACGGTCAGGCCCAGGAAGGCAATCAGGGCGACTCCGGTGGCCATGCTGCCCAAGGGATGGGCCTGCAGCAACAGGCGCAGCCGGTGCATGGTGCTTGGGCGTCGCGCGCTGACCGGGCGATGTTTGAGCCAACGCTGCAGGTCGTCCAGAAGTGCCGCCGCCGTGGGGTAGCGGTGTTCGGGTGCCTGCGCGCACGCCTTGGCGATGATGGCTTGCAGATCTTCCGGCAACCGGGACGGGGGCGGCGCATCAGCCGCGGCCAGCAGGACACACTGCAGCAGGCGGCCGAGTTGCCAGATATCGGAGGTGATGTCCAAGGGGGCACCGGCCAGTTGTTCCGGGCTGGCAAACCCCGGCGTGCCTCCAACGGGAGCATCGTCATCCGCCAGCAGCGCAGCGATACCGAAATCGATCAATTGCGGCCTGCCGTCAGCCGCCACCAAGACGTTGTCAGGTTTGATGTCGCGATGCACCAACAACCGCCCGTGGGCGAACTGCACGGCTTCAACCACCGGCAGCAGCAACTGCACGCGCGATGCCCAATCCGGGCAGTGCAAGGCGGCGTGCTGGTCCACCGGCAGGCCTTCGACATGCTCCAGCGCAAACCACAGATGCCCGTCCTCGCTGCGGCCACCATCCAGCAAATGGGCGATATTGGGGTGCCGCAACTGGGCCAGGATCTGCCGCTCCCGCTGGAATTGGTCAACATGCCGGCTGCCGGCGCGCGCCATCGGCAACCATTTGATGGCCACCTGTTGCTCGTAAGCGCCGTCTGCACGGGTGGCCAGATAGACGATGCCCATGCCGCCTCGGCCCAGTTCACGCTCGATCCGAAAAGACCCCAGTGCTTGCCCTGGCTGCAGTTCACTTACGCCCAACTGATCGTGCAGCATGCGCTCCATCAGCGCCCCGCCCAACAGGCGCCCGGGTTCCAGCAAGCGGTCGAGTCGGTCGATGGGCGTCATTCCGAAGCTTGCAGCGTGTCCTTCAGGCGATCGCGTGCCTGTTGCCAAAGGCGCTGCACTGTTCGCAACGACATGCCCAATGCCTCGGCAGTTTCGGTTTCACTCAATCCCCCGAAGACACGGCAATCCACCACTTGGCTCAGGCGTGCGTCCTCCTTGGCCAAACGGGACAAGGCATCGTCCAGTTGAAGCACGTCGTCGGCTTCCTGATTCGCCGCAATCTGCATATCGTCCAAGGTCACCCGCAGAGCGCCGCCGCCGCGTTTGGCCGCCACCCGGTCGCGGGCGTAGTTGGCAAGGATCTGGCGCATGGCCCGGCTGGCCAGCGCCAGGAAATGGCTGCTGCTGGAAATGCCCTCGGCCTGGCCGCGTGCCACCCGCAAATAGCATTCATTGACCAAGGCGGTGGCGTTGAGCGTGGCCACGCCGCGAGCCGGCGTGGCACGACGTGCGATCCGCATAAGATCGTTGTACAGCAGCCCAACCACTTGTTCCCAAGCGGCTGACTCACCGGCGCGCGCGCGCTCCAGCAGTTGCGTGATCTCGCCCATGGTGCCGGCTCCTCCCCTGGTCCGAGTCTAACATCCAAGGAGCAGAGCACTTGCAGGGCATCGCGCGGGGTCAGCCCACCTGCATGTGACCGAACGCACCGCGGTTGTAATCGGCGATGGCCTGGATGATCTCTTGCTGGCTGTTCATCACGAAGGGGCCGTGGCCCACCACCGGTTCGTCGATCGGCTCGCCGGCCAGAATCAGGCATTTGCTGTCGGTGCGGGCTTTGATGTGCAGCCTGGAACCCGTCGTGGACAGCGTCGCCACCTGTTTTTCGCGCAGCGGGGCACCGTTGAGCACTACCTCACCCTCCAGCATCACCACCAAGGTGGTCCACCCCTCCGGTTGCGGCAGTTCGGCAGACTTGCCGGCCAGCAGGCTGACATCCAGAACGTTCATCGGGGTGAAACTGTGGGCCGGCCCTGCGTGGCCCGCATGCGCACCGGCGATGACACGCACCCGGCCAGCCTCATCCGGCAACTGTACCGCCGGAATGCTGGCATCCACGATGCCTTGGTAGTTGGCCGGTGACATTTTGTGTTTGGCCGGCAAATTCACCCACAGCTGCACCATCTCGAACGGCCCGCCGTGGGTGGCGTACGCCCGGGAATGGAATTCCTCGTGCAGGATGCCGGCACCCGCCGTCATCCATTGCACGTCGCCCGGCCCGATCACGCCGCCATTGCCGGTGGAATCACGATGCTCGACCTCGCCGGCATAGACGATCGTGACGGTCTCGAACCCGCGATGCGGGTGCTGGCCCACACCGCGGCGCTCGTTGGTGGGCTCGAAGCGCGTTGGTGCTGCGTAGTCCAACAGCAAAAAAGGGCTGCGCTGCGGCACGTTGGGCCCGTTGTAATTGAACATCCCGTGTACGGGAAACCCGTTCCCCACCCAGTGCCTGGCTGGGGCATCGATGATGTCGATGAGGGTTTTCATGGCGATCTCCTGTTGCCTGTCCAGATGGAAGGCGTCGAGGAGAAGCGTGAATTGTTCCATATCAACATTCAATCAGCATTAAAGTGATTGAATGTTCCAAATTTGACGCTATTTTGTGAAGCTGACTTCCAGCACCGTCAGGAACGGCGCTTTGGGCGGCACGAACACGATCTGATCACGCACATGACGCTGCAGGCAGATCGCCAAGGGCGAGCCGCCTTGCCGCCATGTCTGCTGCACGCGACCTTCCGCATCCAGCTGCATCACGAGGGTGAAGGCACTGAAATCGGACTGCGGATTGCCCAATGAACACGCAACGACGCCTGCATCCAGCAATTTGCGTTGTGCGGCCAGCATCACCGCATGCGCGCTGCCGGTGACGCTGGCTTCGTCGGCATCGGCGATCTTCTTGGCATCCACATACTCCAAGGACGCGGATGCCGGAACCGATTGGGTTCCGGCAGTCAGCAACGCGAGCAACAGGGCCTGCATGCGTCAGCGGTTTCCGCCGCGTGGGCCGCGATTGCCACCACCGGCAGGGCGTGGGCCACGCGGGCCGTTGCCAGGCCCGTTGCGGCCGCCCCCAGGGCGCGGGCCGCTTGGGCGGGCACCACTAGGGCGCGGGCCACGCGGACCACGCGCATCCCCATGGCCACCGTAAGGGTTGAAGCCGCCGCCATGGGCATGGTCTGAAGGGAAGCTGGGCGCATTGCCGGGATGCCCATAAGGCTTGGGCGAGCGCTGCGGACGGGCTTCGCCTGCGTTGAAACCGTCCTCACGGCGCGGACCACGCTCACCGTAGGGCTTGGGGCCCCGGCTGTCGCCGCCGAAACCGGCACCTTGCGCACGCGGCTTGCCACCACCGGGGCGACCACCCCCCGGGCGATCGCCGTAGGGCTTGCTGCCGAAAGGCTTGTCGCCAAACTTTTTGGGGCCACGTTGGCCAGGGTTGCGATGCCCACTGGGGCCGGTGTCCACGCCGTCGGGCACAAACCAGGTGCGCATCGCCGCCGGGTTCTCGCCGCGCTGTTCGCCGGGCTTCATCCGCTGGCCGGGCTGGCGCGGACCTTTCACTTTCAACCGCTTGTCGCGTTGGGCCGCGGCCATGTCTCCGCTGACGGTCAAGCCGCCGGAAGGCTTCTTGCCCCCACGCCGGCCGCGATCCTCGCGGAATTGGTCGAAGCGACGCAGCTCCCGGCCCTCGTCAGCGGTGTTGTGGCCACCCACGTAGCCATGGCCACGGGCATTGCCGGCGATCACGGTTTTGCTGGCCTTGCGTTGGCCCAGCACCGGCATCAGGGTCAGGGCCGACGGGGTGCCGTCTTCCAGGCCCAGCGCCTTGCGCAGGGTTTCCACTTGGTCCTGCGGCAACTCCTGGGAATGACCACGCAGCAGCGGCTGTGGCAGGCGCACCTGACCGTAGCGGATCCGCTTCAGGCGGCTGACCTGGCAACCTTGTGATTCCCACAAGCGGCGCACTTCGCGGTTGCGACCTTCCTTCAGCAGTACCCGGAACCAGTCATGGCTGCTGTCCTGGCCGCCACTGCCGTCGGTGATGCGCTCGATCTCGTCAAACTTGGCGGGGCCATCGTCCAGCGCCACGCCACGGGCAAGGCGATCGACCAGCTTGTCTTCCACCGCTTCGGTGCCTTCCGGCGCGCGCACGCGGCAGACATACTCGCGTTCGATCTCGAAGCTGGGGTGCATCATCGCGTTGGCCAGCTCGCCGTCGGTGGTCAGCAGCAGCAGGCCGGTGGTGTTGATGTCGAGGCGACCGATCGCGATCCAGCGCGCACCCTTGAGGTTGGGCAGGGCGTCGAAAATGGTCGGCCGGCCTTCGGGGTCCTCGCGGGTGGTCACTTCCCCTTCGGGCTTGTTGTACATCAGCAGGCGCGACGGCTCGGTCAGCGCGCTGGCGACGAAGGTACGGCCGTCGATCTCGATCTTGTCGCCGCCGCTGATGCTCATGCCGGTCTGCGCGACTTCGCCGTTGACCTTGACCAGGCCTTCGGCGATGCGGGCTTCCAGCGCCCGGCGCGAGCCGAGGCCTGCCTGCGCAAGCACCTTGTGCAGGCGCTCGCTGATTTGCGGCGTGGGTGCCGCGGTTTCGCGCTTCAGGCTCAGCGGGCGGCGGGTTTTGGATTCTTCATTGCTCATCATCTTGCTCCGACGATGCGGGAATCGCGTCGTCTCCAGG
>CAUJJG010000116.1 GCA_963205445.1 Pseudomonadota bacterium | reverse complement strand
CTGAGCGAGATTGATTCAGATCTCAGTGATATGAAAACCAAAAAAATTAATCACCAACCTAACGCCTGAATTAAGCCGCACCGCGAAGCGGTGTCGGCTTGAATGAATTGTTAGCCCTCAACGCGATGAAACCGGCCTGATGCTGCATTTCTCTCGAAGGCCGATCCTACCGGCTCCTCTAGGAGATCAAGTGCGGAATCATCTTTGTTGAGAACTGCACCAATAGAGACAAATGCAAGATTCTCTGCGTCATTCATGTAGTCGTCTGATTCGTCTCCAGCTAGAAACCGCCAGCCGCTGTCTTGCTCTGTGTCAGGTTCCTCGCGATAGAGATAGCCGATAGGGTGGCCGTCACACAGAATTCTGTTTGTAACGAAGCAGCGATCCCTGTAGCGATTGACGATATTGTCAGGGTTGTCATGCTCGGTGTTGATGATATGGCGTGCGTCAAACTCAATGGTGTCGCCGGGTTGTAGGTCTTTAATCCAGCGAGGTGTGTTGTCTAGGCTGCCGACAAATGTTCCATCTGGCCGGATCTGCTCAACAATTACCCACATGCGCTCGGCTTCTGGAGCCTCTGGATCAAGGGAGCTGAAATCAAACACGAGCTTGACGTTTTCGCCTGGCTTTATCTGGGCGATGTCTGCCTCAGATGGCTTGAAGAATGTGTATTTGAACTCGCGAGCAGTCTCAGACGAGTCCCTGAGTGTCCAACTTGCCACAATCTTTCCTTTGAGGGCTAACACCTGAGTTAAGCCGCGCTGCGCAGTGGCAGAGGCGGCGTGGTAGCGTCAGCGTACCACGCCGCAGCTGCCACGAAGCAGCGTCGGCTTGAACGAATTGTTAGGGTGCAGGCGAGACACACCGACAGGGGAAGGTGATGAGCAGAAGGGCAGGTCTGTCCTGCGGTTCTCCTGTGCCATGCCGGTTTATCCGGTTTCGCGATGACCGGAAAAGCGGTGCGGTGCGATCGCGGCAAGCGCGCTTGCCACGCTCGCTTTGCACCGCTTTTCTAGCATGAAATTTTTTCTGCGAAAAGTCGGCGGACAATGCAATTTCGTGTCGGAAAACGCGCACGCCTGTCGGACTTATCCGTATCCGGTCGCGAGAAATTCCGCTCTGCACCCTAACACCGAATAGCCCCTCAAGGCGGGGGTGAGGATGGATAGTGCTGCTCCACTGGGGGAAAGGTCAAGAAAAATCCTACTCAAAATCAATCCCTTCGGTGATGCATCTTTCGGTCGGATCCAGCAAGCTGACGCGGGGATATCGTTCCATCCGGGGGCGTAATGGGAAGCGAGGTCGAAAGTAGGGGCGTAAGCAAGTGGATGCGGCGGCCTGGGCAGCGCATGTTGTTGGAGGTTGTTAGAAGCAAGTTGCGGACAAAACGCTACAGTTTGCGAACAGAACAGGCGTATGTGGGGTGGATCCGTCGCTTTGTGGAAGCCAATGCCTGGCGTCACCCGAGGAAGCTGGGCGGGGTTGAGGTGGAGGCATTCCTCAGTGCCCTTGCCGTTCAGGGGCACGTATCTGCCAGCACTCAGAATCAGGCATTGTCGGCATTGCTGTTTTTGTATCGAGAAGTTCTGGAGGTAGAGCTGCCGTGGATGCAGACCATCGTTCGGGCGAAAAAGCAGCGCAGGCTGCCGACGGTGCTGTCCGTCGATGAGGTCAGGCGATTGCTTGCGGCTTTGGATGGCAGGCATTGGTTGATTGCCAGCCTGCTGTATGGTACGGGCATGCGCCTGATGGAATGCCTGCGGTTACGGGTGAAGGACGTTGATTTTTCACGCAAAGAAATCTTGGTGCGCAACGGCAAGGGGGGCAAGGATAGGCGCACGATGCTGCCCTTGTCCCTGATGGACCCATTGCGGCGGGAGGTGGAACGTGTTCGGGCCCTGCATGAGCAGGATGTATCGGCAGGGTATGGGACAACGCCGTTGCCGGATGCGCTGGAAAGAAAATATCCGGGGGCTGGTCGCGATTTTGGTTGGCAGTTCATGTTCCCTGCCTTGCAACGATCCGTGGACCCCCGTACCGGGCGGGAACATCGACATCATGTGGACGATGCGGTGATGGCGCGCGCATTGAAACGTGCGAGGGAGCAGGCGGGGATCACCAAGCTGCTGGGGGCGCATACGCTGCGCCATTCCTTCGCCACGCATTTGCTGGAGTCGGGGTATGACATCCGCACCATCCAGGAGCTACTGGGGCACAAGGATATTTCGACAACCCAGATCTACACGCACGTTCTCAATCGTGGCGGACAGGGCGTTCGCAGTCCGCTGGATGCCTAGTCAATGTTGACGCGCAGCGACTTCCAGCGTCGCTTTCGGTGCGATGCCACGGGTCAGGTCGGCAAGGCGCACCTGGAAGGTGCCGAATTCAACCCAAGCCGTTGCCGGGGGGCGGGGGTGGGTGTGCAGTGAAATGACTTGGGGTTTGCCACCTTGTTGGGGCCGCCACTCCAGTTGGATTTCGGCATCTCCGGCCCAGACACATTGGACACCCGGTGGGCAGCGTGAGTCGTTCACCAAGGCTGCGTAGCGCAGCTGGCTGCCGTCGGGCAGGGCCGTGCTTGCGCCCACCGCCAGTTGCACGGTTGTTGCCGCGGCGTTGCCGGGTGTGGCGGATGGTGGTGTGGCCATGGGCTGCGATGGCTGCGCGGGGAGTGCCGTGGGGGCGCCATAGCGTTCAACCGTGGCTTGCGCTTTGCCGTTGGCATCCACGTGGACGATGCTGAGGCGGTCGAATTCTTCATCCGGCATCGGGGCCGCATCGCAGGCGCACAGGGCAGCGACGAGGTCGGGCACGGTGTTGCTGTGGCCGGCGATGAGCACGGTGCCTTGCGGGTGTGATTGACGAAGACGCAGGGCGAAGGCTTCCGCAGGTGTTGCGGCGGGGTAGGAGGTGAGGGGGAGGGCGTGTGCTTCGAGGGTGGGGGCCAGTGTCTGCGCCGTACGTTTGAATTCCGTGGCGTAGGCCGCGGTCAGCGGCAGGTCTTGCAAGCGTGCTGCCAGTGCCCGGGCACGGGCATGGCCGGCGGCGCTGAGGTCGGGATCGCGGCTGGCGTCGACTTTCTCGGCATGGCGCACGAGGATGAATGTCGTCATGGGGGCCTCCTTGCTGCTAGGCCCGCTCGTGCAGGCGGCCATCAGGATGCTGGCGAGGGGGGCGATGAGAAGGCGCATGGAAGGCATCATAGATCCAATCGCGTGGTTCAGCCGGGTGCCAGTGCAGTCAGCAAGCCGCGTGCAGCGTTGAAGCGGTTCGTCGCATCCGGCAGGTCTCGGATGATCCGCAGCTTGTCCGGGCCGTCCATTTTGTAATGCGTGGGCTGGCCCTGGATCAGGCGGATTAGCGCCATCGGGTCGACGTTGGGTTTCTCCACGAACTGCACGCGGCCGCCGCTGGCGCCCAGGTCCAGCTTGCGGATGCCGAGGCGGGTCGCGTCGAGCTTGAGCTCGGCGGTGGCAAACAGGTGCTTGGTGGCGTCCGGCAGCAGGCCAAAGCGGTCGATCATCTCCACCTGCAGCTCGCGTAGCGCATCCAGATTGCGGGCGGCGCTGATGCGCTTGTACAGGGTCAGGCGGGCGTGGGTATCGGGCAGGTAGTCGTCGGGGATCAGCGCGGGAACGTGCAGATCGACCTCGGCGCCGAAGCGGTCGTCGCCGTCCACGTCCGGCAGCTTGCCCTGCTTGATGGACTTCACAGCGCGCTCCAGCAGCTCGGTGTACAGGCTGAAGCCGACCTCGGCCATCTGCCCGCTCTGGTCCTCGCCCAGCAGCTCGCCGGCGCCGCGGATTTCCAGATCGTGGGTGGCCAGGGTGAAGCCGGCGCCGAGCTCGTCCATCGAGCTGATCGCGTCCAGCCGCTTCTTCGCGTCGGCGGTGATGTTGCGGCCATCGGGTACCAGCAAATAGGCGTAGGCGCGATGGTGTGAACGACCGACGCGGCCGCGCAGCTGGTGCAGCTGGGCCAGGCCGAACTTGTCGGCGCGATGGATCAGGATGGTATTGGCATTGGGGATGTCGATGCCGGACTCGATGATGGTCGAGCACAGCAGCACATTGCTGCGCTGCTTGTGGAAGTCCAGCATCACCCGCTCCAGCTCGCGCTCGTGCATCTGGCCGTGGGCAATGCCGATGCGGGCGTCGGGCACCAGCGCCTGCAGCTCGTCGTGCATGCGACCGATGCTCTCGACGTCGTTGTGCAGGAAATACACCTGGCCGCCGCGCGCCAGCTCGCGCTGGAAGGCCTCGCGGATCAGCGCCTCGTCCCAGGCGTGGACGAAGGTCTGCACAGCGAGGCGGTTGGCCGGCGGGGTGGCAATAATCGACAGGTCGCGCAGCCCGCTCATCGCCATGTTCAGCGTGCGCGGGATCGGCGTGGCGGTCAGCGTCAGCAGGTGCACGTTGGCGCGCAGCTTCTTCAGCGCCTCCTTCTGGCGCACGCCGAAGCGCTGCTCCTCATCGACGATGACCAGGCCCAGATCGGCAAACTTCACGTCCGGTTGCAGTAGGCGGTGGGTGCCGACGATCACGTCGAGCTTGCCCTCGGCCAGCTTCTGCAGCTCGGCCTCGATCTCCTTCTTGGTCTTGAAGCGCGAGAGCACCTCGACCTTCAGCGGCCAGTCGGCGAAGCGGTCGCGGAAATTGCGAAAGTGCTGCTCGGCCAGCAGGGTGGTGGGCACCAGCACGGCGACCTGCTTGCCGGCACTTGCTGCGGCGAAGGCGGCGCGCACCGCGACCTCGGTCTTGCCGAAGCCGACGTCGCCGCAGACCACCCGATCCATCGGCTGGCTGGAGGCCAGATCGCGCAGCACCGCCTCGATCGCGGCCTGCTGATCGGGGGTTTCCTCGAACGGGAAGGTGGCGGCGAAGGGTTCATACATCGCCCGGTCCACGTCGATCGCCAGCCCCTTGCGCGCCTGCCGCTTGGCCTGGATCTCCAGCAGCTCGGCGGCGACGTCGCGCACCTTCTCGGCGGCCTTCTTTTTCGCCTTGGCCCACTGCTCGCCGCCGAGGTTGTGCAGCGGCGCGGTGTCGGGGTTGGCGCCGGAATAGCGGCTGATGCGGTCCAGCTGCGCCACCGGCACGTACAGGCGATCGCCCTTGGCGTATTCGATGTCGAGGAATTCGCCGGGCATGCCGCCGATGTCCATCGCCACCAGTCCGCGATAGCGGCCGACACCGTGGTCCTCGTGCACGATCGGCGCGCCCAAGCTGAGCTCGCCGAGGTCGCGGATGATCGCCTCCGGCTCGCGCCCGGCGCGCCTGCGGCGACGCGGCTGGGTGGCGCGCTCGGGGAACAGCTGGCGCTCGGTAAGCACGCACAGCGCTGGATCAGCCAGCGCAAAGCCGTCGTCGAAGGCGGCGGCGGTGATGGCAAAGCGCGCACCTTCCCCGCGGACCTCTCCCGTCAGCGGAGGTGGCCGAAAATCGGCAAACGACGCCCAGCCTTCCACCACAGCCGGGGACAGTTCTGCAGCCTGCAGCAATTCGCGCAGGGTCTCGCGGCGGCCAGCCGAATCGGCGGCGATCAGTACCCGGCCCGGATAGGTCGCCAGAAAATCGCGCAGGGCGCCGCCTGTGATCTGGTCTTTCTGGGTCAGCGGCAGCGTGGGCGCAGGCTGTACCGGCAGCACATGGGCGTCGGCATGGCGGGGGTGTGCGGGAGCGCAGATGTCGATCCGCTCGCAGCGGTTCAAGCGCTCGCGCAGGCGATCCGGCGAGAGCCACAGCGCCTCGGGTGGCAGCAGTGGGCGCTCGATGTCATGACACAGCTGTGAATGGCGATGAAGAATCTGGGCCCACGCGCTTTCGGCGGCTTCCAGCGCACCGTCACAGAGCAGGGGCAGGGTGGCGGGTGGCAGGTAGTCGAACAGGGTTTCCGTCCCTGTCGTGTCCCCGGGTTTGGGCGGGAAGAACAACGGCAGGTAATACTCGATGCCCGCAGGGGCCAAACCGGCCTTGAGGTCCTGTACCAGCGGGCTGCGGCGGGTATCGATGTCGAAGCGTTCGCGGAGGGCGTCCAAGGCCCGCTGCACGTGGGTATCGTCCATCGGGACTTCGCGACCGGGCAGCAGCTCGATGGCATCGAGTTTGTCCAGCGACCGCTGGGTTTCCGGATCGAAAGCGCGGATGCTGTCGATCTCGTCGTCCAGCAGTTCCACGCGGAATGGCGCAGCGGCACCCATCGGGAAGACGTCCAGCAGACCGCCGCGCACCGCAAAATCGCCGGGGTCGAACACTTGGGGGACGTTGCGGTAACCGGCGGACTGCAGGCGGCGCTTTTCTGCGTCGAGATCCATCCGCTGTCCGAGTTGCACGCTGAACCGATTGCCCAGCACGTGTTGTCGTGGCGCCAGCCGTTGCATCAGGGTGGCGGCTGGGACCACCAGCACACCGCGCCGGAGGTCGGGCAGTCGGGCCAGCGTCGCCAGGCGCTGGCTGAGGATGTCCGGGTGGGGGCTGAAGCGGTCGAACGGCAGGGTTTCCCAGTCGGGCAGGGCAAGCACCTGTTGCGCTGCCTCCGCGCCCGCCAGCAGGCGCAGGTCGGATTCCAGCTGGTGCGCAGAGGGGGTGTCGCGGGCCACCAACAGCAAGGGCCCCGCTGTCTCGCGGCTGGCCGCGAAGATGGCACAGGCCAGTGCAGTGGATGAGCCGGGGGACCGCCAGTAAGCGCGCTGTTGGCCCGGACGGGGCAGCGGGGGGGAGAAGGTGATGACAGGCTGCGGCATGAGGCTCACTGGGAAACACGCCCGCGCCGGACGCGGTGCGCCAGCGCGGGGAGAGATGAATTGGCCCGTTGGATTTTACGCGCCGATCGGCGAGGACAGCATGGGGGGCAGCGGCACGGCTTTGGGCTTCGGGGGCGGCAGGTCCAGCACCACGCGAACCAAGCCGGCTTCCCCCGTGGTTTCCTTGCGGAAGCCCAGCGATTCCGCCAGCGCCTGCATCGGCAGGTTGGAGTCGAGCACGTCACCATAAACGCGGCGAACCTTGCGGCCCTTGGCCCAGCGCACAAGACGTCGCATCAGGTGGCGGCCCAAGCCCATGCCGTTGACGTAGTGGCTGACAAGGATGGCAAATTCTGCATCCTGGCCGTTGTCGTCGATGGAGATGCGGGCCACGGCGCCGACGAGGGCCTCCCCGGGGGGCAGTGGTTCTGCGGCCACCAACGCGAAATCACGACGGGGATCCGGCCGCACCAGCCGTTCGGCTTGCTGCGAACTGAGTTCTTTCATGGGGTGCAAGAACCGCTGCCGAATCTCGCCTGGTTCCAGCAGGGCGAACGCCGCCTGCATCGGCCCGGCATCCTCCGGGCGGATGGGGCGGATCAGAATGTCACGCCCGTTGGCGAGTCGGACGTTTTCGTGCCAAGGAGGCATGCGGTTTCTGGCGGCCATGACGGCATCATCGCGTGGAGGATGTTAAAAAAGTGAACGCAGCGTATCTGGTCCCGCCTCAGGCTGCCGGGGACCGTTGCTGGTCACGCAGTTTCGTGACGCCAGCGAGGGCAGCCACCAGCAGCGCCCCGGTGACGATCCCGGTAGCGGCGTTGAACAGGTTCTCCCACAGCCAGCTTGGCGGCAACGCGTGCGCAGCTTCGGCCCAGTGGTGCAACAACGGAATGCCGTGGACCAGAATGCCGCCGCCAACCAGAAACATGGCCGCCGTGCCGGCCACCGACAGGAAGCGCATCAGCTTGGGGGCGAAGGCCAGAATGGCGCGGCCCGACATCGTGCTGAGGCGGCTAGCACCGGGGCGTGCCAGCCGCAGGCCCAAGTCATCCAGCTTTACGATGCCGCCCACCAGCCCATAGACGCCCACGGTCATGATCAGGGCGATGGCCACCAGCACGCCAAACTGCTTGGCGAAAGATTGTGTGGCCACCGTGCCCAGGCTGATGACGATGATCTCCGCCGAGAGAATGAAGTCGGTGCGTACCGCGCCTTTGATTTTGTCGCGCTCGAAGGCCAGCATGTCCATCGACGGGTCGGCCACTGCTTGGGCCAACATCTTGTCGTGTTCCTCCGCTTCCTTGCGATGCAGGAATTTGTGGACGAGTTTCTCGACGCCTTCGAAACACAGGAAAGCGCCACCGATCATCAGCAGCGGCATGATCAAGGGAATGCCGATGCCACGCCCCTTCAACCATGTCTCCAGTGCTGCGATGGCCAGTGCGGCCGGTACCAGAATGGCCTTGTTGACCAACGAGCCCTTGGCCACCGCCCAGACCACGGGCAACTCGCGGTCGGCCTGGATGCCGGTGACTTGCTGGGCATTCAGCGCCAGATCATCCCCCAGCACGCCGGCGGTTTTCTGGGTGGCGACCTTGGTCATCACCGAGATGTCGTCCAGCAAGGTGGCGATGTCGTCGAAGAGAGCGAAGAAACTGGAGGCCATGGCGCGAATGCGTGTCAAGAACAGCGGCGCAGTGTCGCACAGGGGGAGGGTGCAGAGAATTTCAATCCGGTGCTTTCAGCCACGCCACCTGCGCGCTGGCACCGGATTCGCCCAGTGCCCGCCACAACGCATCCAGCGCCGGGGTCATGGTGGCGTCGAATTGCCACGGTGGGTTGAGCAGCAGCATGCCGCTGCCGTTCATCCGAAGTGGTGAATCGTCGGGGCGTACCAGCAGCTCCAGCAGTAGCGCGGACTTCGCTGGCAGCTTGGCGGCAGCGCGACGGAACGGCTGCAGCGCGCGGCCCTGCTTGATTGGATACCAGAGGGCGAACATGCCCTGCGGCCATCGCGTCAGACCTTCACGCAGGGTGGCCAGCGCGATGTCGAACTCGGCCAATTGCGCCTCGTAAGGGGGGTCGATCAGTACCAGGCCGCGTGCGAATTTCTGCGCCCCGTGCTTCGGCGGCAGCAGCGCCTTGAGCGCGGCGTAGCCGTCGCGGGCGTGCACGGCCAGACGCGGATTTCTGGCGAAATGCTGGCTGAGCACTGCCGCCTCCTCCGGATGCAGCTCGCAGGCGGCGATACGGTCGGTCTCGCGCAGCCCATGGCTCAGCAACCAGGGGGAGCCGGGGTAGGCGGTGGCGCCGTGCTGGTCGCGGCAGGCACGCACTGCTGCCAGATAGCGCTGTATTGCCGGGTTGCGCGGCGCTTCGGCCTGCAACCTGGCAATGCCATCGGCGGCTTCGTCGGTGGCCTGCGCGGCCTCGCCGTCCAGCTTGTACAGGCCGCGGCCGCCGTGGGTGTCCAATGCGAAGCAGGGGGCGGGCTTGGCGGTCAGGGCGTCGCACAGGGCCAGCAGGACGACATGTTTGAGCACATCGGCATGGTTGCCGGCATGGAAGGCGTGGCGGTAGTTCATGGGGCCATTGTCGCATTGCATGGACTTCACAATGGCCACACCGAGCGTGCTGCCATGACGGCTAAGATGCCGGCATGCCCACCCTGCTCCTGGCCGAAGACGACGCCGCCATTGCCGAGACCGTGCTGTATGCCCTGCGTGCCGAAGGTTTCGACGCCGAGCACGTGCTGCTGGGCGGGCAGGTGTTGCCGCGGCTGCAGCGGGGAGGCATTGATCTGCTGGTGCTCGATGTCGGCCTGCCCGATATCAGCGGTTTCGAAGTCTGCCGCCGCCTGCGCGAGACGCATGGGCTGCCGGTGATCTTCCTGACGGCGCGCAGCGACGAGATCGACCGCGTGCTGGGCCTGGAGATTGGGGCCGACGACTACATGGCCAAGCCTTTTTCGCCGCGCGAGCTGGTGGCGCGGGTGCGCGCTCGCTTGCGCCGACATGAGGCAGCCCCGTCCAGCCGGCGCGGTTGTTTCGAACTGGATGAAGAGGCGCATCGCATTCGATTCGCCGGCCATTGGCTGGAGCTGACGCGCTACGAGCACGCGCTCTTGGCCGAGCTGTTGCGCAGGCCGGGAGCCATCTTGACGCGTGCACAGCTGCTGGACCGGGTCTGGGCGGATGCGCTGGAGACCGGCGAGCGCACCGTCGATACCCACATCAAGACCCTGCGTGCCAAGCTGCGCCAACTGGACCCCGCGCGTGACCCGATCCGCACCCATCGCGGCTTGGGGTATTCCGTCGATGTGGATTGAGCGGGGGGCGCCATGAACATCGCGCTGCGGGTGTTGCTGGGGTATTTCCTGATCGTGGCGCTGGCGGCGCTGTTGTTGGGCAATGTGTTCGTGCAGCAGGTCAAACCGGGGGTGCGGCAGGCGATGGAGGCCACTCTGGCCGATACCGCCAACGCGCTGGCGGAGCTGGCCAGCGACGATCTGCTGGCCGGGCGGATCAATGATGGCCCGTTCGCGCGGCGGCTGCGGGCATTGGCGGCGCGCGACCTGCACGCATCGATCTGGGACGAAACCAAGCATCGGGTCGATTACCGGATCACCGTCACCGATGCGCGCGGGATCGTCATCTTCGATTCCGCAGGCAAGGAGCTTGGGCGTGACAACGCGCGCTGGAACGACGTGTATCGCACCCTGCGCGGGCAATACGGTGCGCGCTCCACCCGTGAAGACCCGGCCGATGACACCAGCACGGTGATGTACGTGGCGGCACCGATCAAGGCGGCAGACGGGCGCATCGTCGGGGTGCTCACCGTGTCAAAGCCCAACCGGAGCATTCAGCCATTCATCGAACGCAGCCAGCGGATCATCCTGCGCTGGGGTGGGGTCTTGCTCGGGGTGGCGCTGCTGGTGGGGTTGGTGGCGGCCTGGTGGCTGTCACGGCAGCTGGCGGCGTTGCGCCGCTATGCCGACGCGGTGGCGGCCGGGCAGCGCGCACAGTTGCCGGATGCAGCGGGTGAGTTTGCCGATCTCGGTCGCGCGCTGGAGAGCATGCGTCGGCAGCTGGATGGCAAGCAGTACGTCGAACGCTATGTGCATGCGTTGACCCATGAGCTGAAAAGCCCGTTGGCGGCAATCCGCGGGGCCGCAGAATTGTTGGAACGGCCGTTGCCGGAGGCCGATCGGGCACGCTTCGTTGCCAGCATCGGGGGGCAGAGCCGGCGCATGGCGGCGTTGGTGGACCGTCTGCTGGAGTTGGCGGCGTTGGAGCATCGCGATGGCATCGAAGCGCCGGTTTCGGTGGATCCGAGGGCCTTGGCGCAAGCGGGGCTGGAGGATGTCGCCGCGCGTGCACAGGGGCGTCAAGTCAAACTGCGGCTGCAGGCCGAAGGGACGCTGCCGGCATTGCAGGGTGATCCGCTGCTGTTGCGACAACTGTTGGTCAATCTGCTGGATAACGCGATCGACTTTTCGCCCGCTGGCGCGGTGGTTGCGTTGGTGTTGGCGCCGGAGGGGAATGGCCTGCGATTGTGCGTCGAGGACTGTGGGCCGGGCCTGCCGGCCTTTGCACTGGCGCGTGTGTTCGAACGGTTTTATTCCCTGCCGCGGCCGGACGGGGGCGTGCGTGGTTCCGGTTTGGGTTTGAACTTCTCTGCGCAAATCGCCGCACTGCATGGTGGCCGCGTGTCACTTGAAAATCGTGAGGGTGGCGGGGCGAGGGCCTGCGTTTACCTGCCCGGAAGCTGACGCTTCACATCCGCTTCACTGGCGCCCCATCATGGCTTCGAAGGCCTGCATCAGGCTGCGTCCACCTTCCGACGGAGCAAGACGATGCGATTGGCGTTCAAGTGCGGCATGGTGGTGCTGTTGACCTTGGCCATCCTGATTCCGCTGCAGATGATTCGCGGCACCATCCATGAGCGGCAGCAGTACCGAGAACAGGCGATACGGGATGTTGGGGCCAGTTTTGGCGGGCGCCAACTGTTGGCCGGCCCGGTGCTGGTGGTGCCCTATGAAGAGCGCGTGGTGGACGTGACCACGGATGATCAAGGTCAGGAGCATCGCAGCGTCCGTCGCAAGACAGGGCAGTGGACGTATTACCCGGACACGCTGGCCATCGATGGCACGCTGCGGCCTGACGTACGCCGTCGCGGGTTGCATCAGGTGCGGGTCTACCAGTGGGCTGGGCAGGCGAAGGCGCACTTCGACGTGACGATGCCTGTCGCCGAGAATGGGGTGCAGCGCAGTTTGGGCAGGCCGTGGCTGAGTTTGGGCGTGGCTGATGTGGGGGGGCTGGCCGGTACGCCACGGCTGCAGGTCAACGGCAAGTTGCGCAAGGTCGAGCAAGGGCTTGGCCATGCGGATGGCACCGGGGTGCACGCCCTGCTGGAAGTGCCCGAAGACGGGCAGCGTCTGCAGTTGGAGGTGGTCGCCGAGCTGCAGCTCAGGGGCACGGAGACCTTCGCCATGTTGCCGTTGGGCACCAGCAATGACCTGCGCGTGCAGTCCAGCTGGGCGCACCCGAAGTTCGAAGGAAAATCGCCGGAGCAGGACGTGAACAGCAAGGGGTTTCGTGCGCGCTGGCAGGTGGCGTCGGTGTCGACCAATGCACAGCGGCAATACCCGCAGGTGATGTCGGTGGGCGCAACGCCAAGTGATGCGGTGAGCGTTTCGCTGCTGGATCCCGTCAACCCGTATGTGCAGGCCGACCGCGCCAGCAAGTACGGCCTGCTGTTCGTGCTGCTGACCTTCGTCGGCTTCTTCATGTTCGAGCTGATCAAGCAGGTGCGGGTCCACCCGATCCAATACCTGCTGGTGGGCATGGCGATTGCCATCTTCTTCCTGCTGCTGGTCAGCCTGAGCGAGCACATCGCCTTCGGTCTGTCCTATCTGCTGGCGACGTGTGCCTGCATCGGTCTGATCGGGGTTTATCTGGCGGCGGTCCTGCGCAGCGGCCTGCGCGGGTTTGGTTTCGCGGCCATGCTGGGATTGCTGTATGCGGCGCTGTACGGTCTGTTGCTGTCGGAAGACAACGCCTTGGTGATGGGCTCCGGCTTGCTGTTCGCCATTTTGTCCACCCTCATGCTGGCCACCCGCAAAGTGGATTGGTACCAGCTGTCGGGCCGCCCGGAGGGCACTACCCCTTGAAGCGGGCGTGGCATCACGGATTCGTGACGGGTGCGGGGCGCACATGACCAAAGACCCGGGTCTGGCCGGTGTCGCACTGGCTAGACTCCGGGCCTGGCTTTCGATTCCCGGGGAAAACGATGAAACGACTGATGTTGACGGCCGCGCTGCTGGTGGCGGCGCTGGGCACCGCGCAGGGACAGGAGAAGGTGGATCTGGACATGACGGCGAAGATCCGCGCCGAGGCCTTCCATCGCTCGCAGGTGATGGCCACGCTCAACCATCTGACGGATGTCATCGGGCCGCGGTTGACCAACTCGCCGGCGATGGCGGAGGCCAACCGCTGGTCGCGCGCAAAGTTCACCGAATGGGGGTTGTCGAATGTGCATGACGAGGCGGTAGCGGCCATCGGCCGCGGTTGGGCTTTCACCGAAGCCGGCATGGACATGCTGACCCCGCGCCCGATGCCACTGCACGCCCTGCCCAAGGCATGGACTCCGGGCACGGCCGGGCCGGTGGAAGGCGAGGCGATCTACGCCAAGCTCGAATCGAAAGCCGACCTGGAGAAATGGAAGGGCAAGTTGAAGGGCAAGGTGGTTTTCACCGACGAATTGCGGCCCTACAAGCCGAATGAAAAATCCGATTTCAAGCGTCACGACCACGACAGCCTGGAGGAATTGCTGTCCTATCCCTTGCCGCAGAAGCGCGGCGGGGATCCGGCGATGATGGCGCGCTACCGCGAACGGATGGAATTGGCGCCGCTGATCAACCAGTACCTCATCGACGAAGGCGTCGTTGCCACCGTCTCGATCAGCAGCTGGAACGACGGCATCGTCCGCGTGATGGGCGGCGGTTCGCGCAAGGCCGGAGAATCGGTGGGCGTGCCTTCGCTGGTGATGATGGCCGAACACTACAACACCGTCATGCGCGCGCTTGAGCGCAAGGAAACGGTGAAGCTGCGCCTCGACGTGAAGGCCGCGTTTCTGGATGACGCTGACCAGCCTGGCTACAACACCATTGCCGAGATTCCCGGAACGGGCCCGCAAAAGTCCGAAGTGGTGATGCT
The DNA here is from genome assembly GCA_963205445.1 of Pseudomonadota bacterium. GTDB lineage: Bacteria > Pseudomonadota > Gammaproteobacteria > Xanthomonadales > Xanthomonadaceae > Thermomonas. The sequence goes on along the minus strand of CAUJJG010000116.1, from coordinate 38,762 downwards.
GGGGGCCCACATGGATTCCTGGCATACCGGGTCCGGTGCCAATGACAACGGTGCGGGCGTGGCGGTGATGATGGAGGCCATGCGCATCCTGAAGGCCGTGGGCGCCAAGCCCAACCGCACCATTCGCGTGGCCCTGTGGACCGGTGAAGAGCAAGGCCTGATCGGTTCGCGCGAGTACGTGAAGCGGCACATCGCCCACTACCCGGAGCCCACCGACCCGAAGGAAAAGGCCGTGCCGGAGTTCTTCCGTGAAGCCAAGGGCCGGCTGGTGCGCGGCGCTGATTACGACAAGGTGTCTGCCTACTTCAACCTGGACAACGGCAGCGGCAAGATTCGCGGTATCTATGCGCAGGAAAATCTTGCGGCCGCGCCCATCTTTGCCGAATGGCTCAAGCCTTGGCATGACGTCGGCGCCACCATCGTCACCCAGCGCAACACCGGCAGTACCGACCATGTGAGCTTCGACAGCGTGGGCGTGCCCGGCTTCCAGTTCGTGCAGGACCAGCTGGACTACTTCAGCCACGTCCACCACACCCATCTGGATGTGCAGGACCATGCGGTGGAAGACGATCTGAAGCAGGCCGCGGCGATCATTGCCTCGTTTGCCTACAACACCGCGCAGCGTGCCCAGAAGCTGCCGCGCAAGGTGCTAGTCGAAAAGTAAGTCGCACGGTTTATCGTGCGTGACCCGGGGCCGGCAGCGATGCCGGCCTCGTGCGTTCACACGGTGTCGATCTGCAGCTGGATGCCAAGGCCGAGCATGTCCTCGACCTCGCTGTCGAGGTCCGAGCGCAGCAGCGGGCGGGCCTGCAGCCAGCGCCGATCGATGCGCAGGCGCAGGCGTTCGCCGTTGGCGCGCGCCTGCACGCGTGGGCTCTCGTCCTTGCGTGCCCGGTGCAGCAGCGCAGCCAGCCGCAACAGCGCGGCGCTGTGGCGGGCGCTGGCCAGCAGCCGGTCCGGGATCATCTCGAAGGCCGATTTCGCCACGCCACGACGGTGCGTGCGGACCAGGGCGGCCAAGTACCGTTGCCCCTGTTGCGAGAAGCCGGCGATGTCCGAATGCTGCAGCACGTAGGCGCCGTGGTTGTGATAGCCGCTGTGGGCGATGGCCAGGCCGATTTCGTGCAGGCGGGCAGCGCGGGAAAGCATCGCGCTGTCATCGCTGCCCAGTGCCCAGTCGGCGGCCACGGCATCGAACAGCGCCAGCGCGGTGGTCTCCACCCGTGCGGCTTGTGCCTGATCCACGCCATAGCGTTGCATCAGGGCTTTGACCGACACCTCGCGTGGATCATCCACGCCGCCACGGCCCAGCAGATCGTAGAGCACCCCTTCACGCAAGGCCGCCTTGCTGACCTGCAGGCGCTCCAACCCCAGGGTGGCGAACAGGGCCTCCAGCACCAGTACGCCGCCGGCAATGATGGGGCGGCGGTCGTCGGACAGGCTGGGCAGCGTGATGTCGTCGATGTGGCCAGCCTGCAGGATGCGCTCGCGAATCGCGGCAATGCCCTCAGCGGTGATCGCGCCCTTGGTGAGTTTCAACGCGGCGCAGATGTTGCCGATGGCCTTGTGGGTGCCGGAAGTGCCGATGGCCTCGTCCCAGCCCAGCACGCGGTAGGTGGCGGCAAACTGCTGCAGCTGTGCCGACACTTCGGTCAGCCCGGCGTTCCAGCGTTTTCGGTTGAGTTTCCCGCCGTCGAAAAAACGCAACGAGCTGGCGATGCAGCCCACCTGCAGACTTTCGCGCTCGATCGGTTCAAAGCCGCGGCCGATGATGCATTCGGTGGAGCCGCCACCGATGTCGATCACCAGCCGTTTCATGCCGGGCTGCGGGGGTTGTTCATGGGCCACGCCCAGATAGACCAGGCGTGCCTCCTCGCGGCCGGAAATCACGTCGATGCCGTGGCCCAGCGCGGCTTCGGCCGGCTTGAGGAAGGTGTCCGGATCACGCAGTTGCCGGACGCTGTTGGTGGCCACCGCGCGTACTTGCCGCGGCGGGATATCGGCGATGCGCTGGCCGAAACGTGACAGGCAACCCAGCGCACGCTCCCGCACGGCCGGAGAGAGGCCGCCAAGCGCATTCAAGCCTTCGGCCATGCGCACGGTTTCGCGCAGGCGATCGACCACACGCAACTGGCCAAGGACGCACTGGGCCACCACGATGTGGAAGCTGTTGGAGCCAAGATCCAGCGCTGCCAGCATGTCGCCTTCCCGCAAGGGGCTTCCGGTGGTCATGCGGTTCGATCCGTCAAGCTGCGCATGCGCACATTATCGCCCGCCATCGGGTTCAGGCGTCCAGCGCGTCGAGCATCGACATTTGTGCCGAGAATGCAGGTTCACCCGCGTCCGGCACGCAGCGGCGATATTGCCCATCGGCGTGCAACTGCCAAGCGTTCTGGTTGTCGGCCAGGTAGTTGAGCAGGCCCTCGCGGTGCACCCGGTGGGCGACGGCCGGGTCCAGGATCGGAAACGCGGTTTCCACCCTGCGCAGCAGGTTGCGTTCCAGCCAGTCCGCGGAAGAACAGAGCAGGTCCGGCTCGCCGGCATTGGCGAACCACCATGCCCGGTGGTGTTCGAGGAAGCGCCCCACCACCGAACGTACGCGGATGTTGTCGGACACGCCGGCGATACCCGGCCGCAGCGTGCACGCGCCACGTACCACGAGGTCGATCTGGACCCCTGCGCATGAGGCTTCATACAGGGCCCTGACCACTTCGGGTTCGTTGAGCGCGTTCATCTTTGCAACGATCCGGGCCGGCTTGCCGCTGCGTGCGTGACGTGCTTCCCGCTCGATCCGGTCCAGCACGCCGCGATGCAGGGTGAAGGGCGATTGCAGCAGGTGTGCCAGCTTCAACGGCGCCGACAGGCCCGACAGTTGCTGGAAGATCAGGTGGACGTCATTGCCGATGCCAGGGTGGGCCGTCATCAGGCCGAAATCCGTGTAAACGCGCGCGGTGCCGCTGTGGTAGTTGCCCGTCGAGAGGTGGACATAGCGACGCAGCGTGTTGTCCTCACGCCGCACGATCAACAGCATCTTGGCGTGGGTCTTGTAACCCACCACGCCGTACACCACCTGCACGCCGGCATCCTGAAGACGGTCGGCCAGCCCCAGGTTGGCCTCCTCGTCGAACCGTGCGCGCAGCTCCACCACCACGGTCACGTCCTTGCCATTGCGCGCGGCCTGGACAAGGTGCTCGACGATGGGGGAGTCCTTGCCGGTGCGATACAGGGTCTGCTTGATCGCCAGGACATCGGGGTCCTCGGCGGCTTGCCGGATCAGTTCCAGCACGGGTGCGAAGCTGTCGAAGGGGTGGTGCAGCAGCATGTCGCCGTTGCGGATCGCGTCGAACATGCTGTCCATCTCGCGTGGCAGGCGCGGTTGGAACGGCCGGAATTTCAAGTCAGGCCGCGCGACCATCTCGCAGACCTGCACCACCCGATTGAGGTTGACCGGGCCATTGATCTTGTACACGGCGTTCTGCGGCAGTTCGAAGTTGGCCAGCAGCGTGTCCACCACATCCTTCGGGCACTGCTCGTCGATCTCCAGCCGCACCGCACGCAGGTAGCCGCGGCCCAGTAGTTCGTCGCGCAGTGCCAACGCCAGGTTGTCCACGTCGTCCTCATCCACCAAAAGCTCGGAATTGCGGGTTACCCGAAACTGGTGGGCGGTCTTGACCTTCATGCCCGGGAACAGCTCCTGCACGAAGGCGGACAGCACCGTGCTGAGGAAGACGAAGTCATGGAAAGCGTCGCCGTCACCGTCGGCATCGGGCACGCGGATGATGCGTGGCAGCGATCGCGGGGCGCGCACGATGGCCAGATGGCCTTCACGGCCGAAGGCATCGCGTCCCTCCAGCAGCACCACGACATTCAGTGACTTGTTGAGGATCTTGGGGAACGGGTGTGCCGGGTCCAGCCCCAACGGCGAAAGCACCGGCAGGATTTCGGTGAGGAAATGATTGCGCAGCCATTCCCGCTGGGCCTTGGACCACTGGTCCCGTTGCAACAGGCGAATGCCTTGCTCGGCCAGCGCCGGTCGCAGCTCCTCGTCGAAACAGCGATATTGCGCCTGCACCAGTTCGGCCGCACGGGCATGGATGCGCTCCAGCAGGGCCGCGGGGGCAAGCCCGTCCACACCGGCGGGGAGGTTCAGCTCCACGGCATGGCGCACCGCGCCGCCGCGGATTTCGAAGAACTCATCGAGATTGGTGCAGGAGATGCACAGGTAGCGCAGTCGCTCCAGCAGCGGCACGGAGGGGTCCTGCGCCTGCGCCAGCACGCGGAAGTTGAAGTCGAGCTGCCCCAGTTCGCGATTGGCGTAGAGCGATGAGTCGCCCAGACCAGGTGTGGCGGGACGTGCGGTCATGGGGGAGCGTTCTCGATGTGGGCCAAGGGGGCGGCGCAGACGCGATCGGCGCTGAAACGGCATTCAAAGCAGCTGCCTTTGCCGATTTCGCTGCTGATGTGGAGCCGCGCGCCGTGCAGGCCCAGCACATGCTTGACGATGGCCAAGCCGAGGCCGGTGCCGCCAGTTTCGCGCGAGCGGCTGGTGGAGACGCGATAGAAGCGTTCGGTCAGGCGCGGCAGGTGTGCGGCGGGGATGCCGTGGCCGGTGTCGCGCACGCTGAACGTGGCCCCGCCATTGGCTTCCCGCATGAAGCGGATCGTGATGATGCCGCCCGCAGGCGTATAGCGGACGGCATTGCTGACCAGATTCGAGAAGGCACTGTGCAGTTCGCGGCTGGCACCCCGCAGATCGACCTTGGCGGCATCCTCCACGTCGATCCGGTGCTGGCCGCTGCTGAGCGCGTCCGCTTCGCGCTTCAGGCCCGCCAGCATCGGGGCCATGGCAACATGCTCGTCGGCCAGCCCTTCGCGTGCCTCCAGGCGCGACAAGGTCAGCAGGTCTTCGACCAGCCGGGCCATCCGCTGCGACTGCCTGCGCATTTCGTCCAGCTGCGGCCCCCAGTCCGGGTGTTCGTCCGCATCCAGCATTTCCAGATAGCCGTGGATGACGGTCAGCGGCGTGCGCAACTCGTGCGAGACATTGGCCACGAAATCCTGGCGCATCTGTTCCAGGTGCAGCAACTTGCTGACGTCGCGTGCCAGCAGCAGCCACAGTTCGTCGGAATAGGGGATCAGGCGCAGGTCCAGCCGCAGGCTTGGCTCCACGGGCGAGGCCACGTCCAGCATCGGCGCGGCATTGCGGCCTGCGGCCAGCCATTGCGCCATCGGCAAGGGGTGCAGGGCGGCTGCGACCGGGGTGTTGTGGTGGCGTGGATAGTGCAGCCCCAGCAGTGGGGTGGCGGCCTCGTTGAACCACAGCACGCGCTGGTGGTTGCGATCGATCACCACCACCGCATCGGGCAGGGCGGCGGCTACCGCGCGGTAGGCGCGCAACATCGCAAGCAGCCGACGCTTGCGCGTGCGCATTTCCGTCTGTGAACGAAACAGCAGGCGTTCCAGCGCCGCCCAGGCGGTTTTGCCACCATTCGGCGGGGTGCGTCGGCGTGCGCCCAGTTGCAGCAGAACCTGATGCAGCCGCCAGTAGTGCCAGAACACGACCCCCAGCGCCATCAGGGCCAGCGCTTGCCACGGGTAGCCCAACAGGACACCCACGCCCACTGCGCCCGCCAGCAGCAGCCCCAGCAGCGCGAGGGTGTGTCGCCAGGCGGGGCGGATCTCCGGAGTCATGCCGGGCAGTATCCGCGATTGCGCGGCGAAGACGGGGCGACGGTCACGTCGCTGCCGAGAACCGATAGCCGGCGCCACGCACGGTCTGGATCATGGGGTCCAGGCGGTAGGGCTCCAGACTTTTGCGAAGGCGGCGGATGTGGACATCCACCGTGCGTTCCTCGACATACACGCTGCCGCCCCAGACGTGGTCCAGCAGTTGTGTGCGGGTATAGACGCGGTCTGCGTGGGTCATGAAGAAATGCAGGAGCCGGTATTCGGTGGGCCCCATCTGAACCGGCGTTGCGGTGCCGTCCAGGTCGGCGAAGACGCGGTGTGCGGCTCCATCGATGCGCAAGGCGTCAACCTGCACGCTGCCGTCGGCATCATCCTCGCGCGAGCGACGCAGCACCGCCCGGATGCGGGCCAACAGTTCGCGCGCGGAGAAGGGTTTCACGACGTAATCGTCGACGCCCGCCTCGAGGCCGCCGACGCGGTCGTTTTCCTCGCCGCGGGCGGTCAGCATGATGATCGGGAGATCCCGGGTCAACGCGTCGCGGCGCCAGCGGCGCGCCAGCTCGATGCCGCTGCTGCCGGGCAACATCCAGTCCAGCAGGATCAGATCAGGCACGCGCTCGGCGATCTGCATCTGGGCCTCCCGCGCATCGCTTGCCAGCATCGGCACGAAATCGCCTTTGCGCAGGGCAAAGGCCAGCATGTCGCGGATGGCGGGTTCGTCTTCGACGATCAGGACGTGTTTTTGCATGCAGGTGTTGGTGGGCCAGGGGAGGGGTGACGCCCGCATTACACGACGGTTTGGTGACAGTTTCGTGACCGCGTCAGTGGGTAAAGCTCAGCCGGCCGGTGGCTTCCTCGTCCTTGATGCCTTGCCTGCGCAGTTCCAGGACGGTGGGCGTGATGGCGGCAATGCGTGCGTCGATTCTGCTGCGGGCGTAATAGTCGAGGTCGTCGCGTTTCTTCAGGTTGCCCAATTGCACCAGCGCTTGCTCCGGGCGGCCCGAGAGGACAGCCGCTTCCGCCCAGGCTTCGCCGGCGCGCACCGGGTCGCCGGCGATTTCGTTGGCACGGGCATAGGCCTGCTGGAAGGGCAGGTCGCTGGCGCTGGTGCCCAGCAGGGGGCGCAGTACCATCACCGCGCGCGCGCCCGCCGCAGGCGTGTTGCGCTCACCCAGCAGTCGTGCATAGGAGAGGACCAGCGCGCGATGGGTGGGCATGCGCGTCAGCAGTTGTTCGAAGCGCTGGTCGGCATCGGCGGTGTGGCCGGTCCGTGCCTCAGCCTCGCCCATGGCGATCTGCACCCACAAATTGGTTGGGTGGGCCTTGGCCAGCGGGGTCAGTTCCCGCAACGCATCCTGTGATTGACCGGCCAGCTGCTGGGCAAGCGCCAAGCCATAGCGGCGAGCTTCGTCCAAGGGTTGCTTGGTGCGCAGTTGCTGATACTCGCGAATGGCTTGCGCGGGCGTGGGCGCACTGTAGACGCGAAGCCTTTCCCGTGCCCAAGCGAAGTCGCCCGAGCTGCCCTGGCCTTGGCGGCTCCGGGTCTGCGTGTTGATCTGCAGCCCGGGCGGCAACATGGGGTTGCTGGCCGGCGTGAAGCCTGCGGTGCTGGACAAGGTGGGCTCCAGCTTGGCCGCCCGCTCGCGCGCTTCGCTGATGCGGGACAGCGTCAATGGGTGCGTTTTCAGGTAGCCGGGGGTCGCCGCCCGCTCATCCCCGACATTCATGCGGGTGACACCTTGCAGGGTCTGGAAGAAATCCGCCATCGCCTCGGGGTCATAGCCCGCGTGGGCCAGCGTGCGGATGCCAACGCGGTCGGCTTCGGCCTCGTTGTCCCGGGTGTAGTCAATCTGCCGCTGCTGCAGCAGCCCCAGCCCGGTCATCAGGGCGGCAGTGCTGGCGTCATTGCTTGAGTTGCCCCCGGCCTGCTGGGCCGCAACGATTGCACCCAGCGTGGCCAGCAGGATGGGCAAACTCTCCCGCTGTGCCTTTTCCGCCCCTCGCAGGACATGCTGTTGGGTGACGTGCGCGATTTCGTGCGCCAACACGCCGGCCACTTCCCCCTCGCGGTCCGCCGCCAGGATCAGGCCGGCGTTCATGCCGATGTAGCCACCCAACGTGGCGAACGCGTTGATCTGGCGCTCGCGCAACAGGAAGAAGGTGAAGCTTTGCTGGGGGCGGTCGCTGGCGTTGGTGAGGCGCTGTCCCACATCGTTGAGCCAGCCGTTCAGCAACGGATCGTCGAGGACATAGTCGGCATGCCGCAGCTGGGCCAGCACCATCGCACCGTATTCGGCCTGCTTCGCGGGTGACAGCAGCGTTCCCGCGGAGGAGCCGATATCGGGCAAATTGCGCTCCTGTGCCAGCGCCGTGGTCACGCCAAGGCAAAGGGCAAGGCTCAGGGCAAGGGGGGCGATCAACAGGGCTGGCTTCATCGGGACAGGATGCGTGGATGAGGGCGACGAGGCGTGAACGGTACTTGAGCGGGTGGAAAAGCACCGCGTCGCCCCCATCTTCCCCCAGAATCCCTTTTGCCGCACAGGAGCCCCGCCATGAGCAACACCAGCGCCCCCCGCATCACCATCTACAGCACCGCCGTCTGCCCGTATTGCGTGATGGCCAAAAATTTCCTGAAGAGCAAAGGCCGCGATTGGGATGAGATCCGCATCGATCTGGACCCGACCGAGCGCGAGAAAATGGTGGCCCTGACCAAGCGCACCAGCGTGCCGCAGATCTTCGTCGGCGAAGTCCACGTGGGCGGCTACGACGACATGATGGCCCTGCACAAGGCTGGCAAGCTGGAGCCGCTGCTGAACGGTGAGTCGGCATGAGCGACGCCGACGACCGGGTGCAGCAGTTCACCGAATTCCGCCAGCGCATGAACCAGCGCATCCTGGATGAACCCAACCAAGTCATCCGGCGATTCTTTGCGCTCGATACCCAGACCTACCAGCCCGGCGCGCTGGATGTGAAGACCAAGGAGCTGTGCGGCTTGGTGGCTTCGATGGTGCTGCGCTGCGACGACTGCATCAGCTACCACGTGGCGCAGTGCAAGGACGCAGGGGTGACCCGCGCGGAGATGTTCGAGGCGTTTTCGGTGGGGCTGGTGGTGGGGGGCTCCATCGTCATTCCGCACCTGCGCCGCGCCACCGATTTCCTCGACCGACTGGAACACGGCGAAGCCGCGTCGCCTGCGCTACACGACCATGGTTGAAGGTCCCGTCACATACGCCGGCGCACGCCATCTGCCATAATTGCGGGTTATGTACCCCCACCACGCCGTCATGCCCCCGCATGGCGGCCGTCAGTCTGGAAACTGAACAATGACAACGATCACGGTCATCCGCGGCGACGGCATCGGCCCGGAAATCATGGACGCCACCCTGCACGTGCTGGATGCGATGCAGCTGGGCCTGCAATACGAATTCGCGGATGCCGGCATGGTGGCGCTGGAAAAGCACGGCGAACTGCTGCCTGAAGCCACGCTGGAATCGATCCGTCGCAACAAGATCGCGCTGAAGTCCCCCCTGACCACCCCGGTGGGCGGCGGGTTCTCCTCGATCAACGTCGAGCTGCGCAAGCGCTTCGACCTGTACGCCAACGTGCGTCCGGCCAAATGCTTCCCGAACACCAAGTCGCGGTTCTCCAGCGGCGTGGACTTGATCACCGTGCGCGAGAACACCGAGGGCGCCTACATCGGCGAGGGGCAGGAAGTGTCGGCCGACGGCGAGACCGCGGTGCTGACCCAGAAGGTCACCCGCAAGGGGTCCGAGCGCATCGTGCGCTACGCCTTCGATCTGGCCCGCAAGACCGGCCGCAAGAAGGTCACCATCGTGCACAAGGCCAACATCCTGAAGTCGACCTCAGGCCTGTTCCTGAAGGTCGCGCGCGAGGTGGCCCAGCAGTACCCGGACATCGAATGCAACGAGCTGATCGTCGACAACACCTGCATGCAGCTGGTGATGAAGCCGGAACAGTTCGACATCATCTGCACCACCAATTTGTTCGGCGACATCATCTCCGACCTGTGCGCCGGCTTGGTCGGTGGCCTTGGCCTGGCCCCCGGGGCCAATATCGGCACCGATGCGGCGATCTTCGAAGCCGTACATGGTTCGGCCCCGGACATCGCCGGCAAGGGCGTGGCCAACCCCTGCGCGCTGCTGCTGGGTGCGGCGCAGATGCTCGATCATCTGGGTTTGCCGGATAAGGCAGCAACGCTGCGCGAGGCCATCATCGCCACACTGGAGGCCAAGGATGCGCTGACCCCGGATCTGGGCGGTGACGGCAACACCATGGCGTTTGCCAAGGCGATCGCCAGCCGGGTGTGATTGCGCGGTGGGGCCGGCAACAGTCGGTTCCGTGGCAGCCAACGGAAAAGGGCACCTTGCGGTGCCCTTTTGCGTGTCCGGGGTGCTGCGAGGTGTCAGTCGCGCGACTGCAGCTTCGAGAGCAGGCGCAGGATCTCCAGGTACAGCCACACCAGCGTCACCAGCAGGCCGAAGGCGGCATACCACTCCATGTACTTGGGCGCGCCCTGTTCAACGCCCTGTTCGATGAAGTCGAAGTCCAGCACCAGGTTCAGAGCGGCAATCACCACAACGAACCCGGAGAAGGCGATGCCCATCAGGCCGCTTTCATGGATGAACGGGATCGACTTGCCGAAGAACCCCATCACGATATTGACCAGATACAGCAGGGCGATGCCGCCGGTGGCCGCCACCACGCCCAGCTTGAAGTTCTCGGTGGCCTTGATCAGGCCGCTGCGGTAAGCCATCAGCAAGGCTGCCAGCGTGCCGAAGGTCAGGCCCACGGCCTGCATCACGATGCCGGGGAAGCGCAGTTCGAACATGGCTGACACGGCGCCGAGGAAAAGGCCCTCCAGCACCGCATAGAGCGGGGCCGTGAACATCGCCCACTGCTTTTTGAAGACGGTGACCATGGCCACCACGAAACCGCCGATCGCGCCGCCCCAGACCCAGGGCATGACCGCGCCGGGGTTGCCGGCGGCGAGGGCTTCGGAGAATTGCGACCAGGTGAACAGCGCACCGGCCAAGGTCAGTACCAGCAGCAGGGCGGTCTTGTTGACCGTACCGTTGAGGGACATCGCGCCGGCATCGTGGCGGACAACGGTGCCGCTGCCGAGATCGAGGAAAGTGTTTTGGGAAAGGGCGGGGTTGCCGCTGCGCATGGCGTCGTTCCTGTTGAGGCCCGGCGGGATGCCGAACGGGCAGGATAGCCGTTGCTTGCGTGGTGCGAAAGGCGGGACTCGAACCCGCACGCCTTGCGGCACTGGAACCTAAATCCAGGGCGTCTGCCAATTCCGCCACTTTCGCAAAGTAAAACGCCCGGCTTGTGGCCGGGCGTCTCGGGTTTGGTGGGCCGTCAAGGATTCGAACCTTGGACCTATTGATTAAGAGTCAACTGCTCTACCAACTGAGCTAACGGCCCGAGAAGTGAAATTGTAGCAAACAATCGCCGCAGTGCAACAGGTGATTGCGAAGAATGGGGTGGCTGAGGGGACTCGAACCCCCGACAACTGGAATCACAATCCAGTACTCTAACCAACTGAGCTACAGCCACCACAAAAACGATTTCGAAACCTTGGCGCGCCCGGCAGGAATCGAACCTGCAACCACCGGCTTAGAAGGCCGGTGCTCTATCCGGTTGAGCTACGGGCGCCCGGGCCGGAACCAGATTCGGATGTTGCCGAAATGGTCGGGGTAGAGGGATTCGAACCCCCGACATCCTGCTCCCAAAGCAGGCGCGCTACCAGACTGCGCTATACCCCGCCGGTGAACCGGTACATCCCGGCGTCGCCCGACGACTGCGAACACCCACTTCCGAGACGCGCCAGCGCTACGAAAGGCCGCGCATTGTCCGACCCCGGGCGGCGCATGTCAACGCCTGTTTGCGTGCGTCTGGCGCGAAAGCCTGAAATCGGCGAAACTAGACCGTTCTGCGCGGCCGAAAATCGTCCGCGTTCGGGCCGTGCACCGCGGCTCGGCCACCGTCCATCAACTGCAATCACGGCGCCAGCTGCGCCCGCCCAGGAGTCATCGCATCATGCAAGTCTCGGTCGAATCCACCGGCAACCTCGAGCGTCGCGTCATCTTCAACCTGCCTGCGGGCGATATCGACAACCAGGTCGGCAGCCGTCTGCGCGAGATCGCGCGTACGGTCCGCATCAAGGGCTTCCGTCCGGGCAAGGTGCCGACCAAGGTGGTCGAGCAGCGTTATGGCGGCCAGGTGCGCGCCGAAATCGTGGACGGGCTGTTGCGCCAGGGTCTGGACCAGGCCGTGCGTGACAATGCGCTGCGCGTGGCAGGGTTGCCGCAGGTGTCGCTGAGTGATGATGCCGGTGAGGGCGAGCTGAAGTACGTGGCCTCGGTCGAACTGGTGCCGGATTTCGGTGAGCTGGACATGGCCAAGCTGGAAGTCATTCGCCATACCGCCGAGGTCGCGGATGCCGACATCGAGCGCATGTTGGAGAACCTGCGCCAGCAGCGCGCCACCTGGCACAAGGCCAGCCGTGAGGCGAAGGCCGGCGATCTGGTGAACGTTGAAATTTCCAGCACCATCGACGGCAATCGGATGCCGCCGGAGGGCGTGGAGAAGGCCAGCACCGTCCTCGGTTCGTCGGCGCTCTACCCTGAAGTCGAGTCCGCCATCGCCGGCATGCAGCCGGGTGACGAAAAGACCATCGACGTGACCCTGCCGGCCGACTGGCACGTGGCCCAGTTCGCGGGCAAGACCGCAACCTCGACCTTCAAGCTGGTCGATGTGTCCGAACAGGTCGTGCCGGAAGTCGATGCAGCCTTCATCCGCAGCTTCGGCGTGAAGAGTGGTGATGTCGAGCAGTTCAAGGCCGAGATTCGCAGCAACCTCGAGCGCGAGCTGAAGGGTGCGCTGATGAACCGCCTGCGTCGCGAAGTCGGCGAGAAGCTGGTGGCCGCCTATGCCGATGTCGAGCTGCCGCCGCGCCTGGTCGAGAATGAAGCGCGCGCGCTGCTGGCGACCGCCAGCGAGGATGCCCGTCGCCGTGGCCAGCAGCTTGCGGCTGGTCCGGAGGCTTTCCAGGAGGCGGCGCGCAAGCGCGTGCTCGTGGCCCTGCTGGTGGGTGAAGTGGCCCGTCGCAATGAGCTGCGTCTGGAGCAGGAGCGCCTGCAGGAAACCATGCGTCTGATCGCCTCCACCTACGAGCAGCCGGAGCAGGTGTTTGCCCTCTATCGCAATGACCCGCAGCTGCTGCAGGGGCTGCAGAACCGCGTGATGGAAGAGCAGGTGATCGACTGGATCGCCGAGCGCGCCCAGCACACCGAAACCGCGCTGAGCTTCCAGGAAGCCCTCGGCCAGTAATGTCACCGCTGGCGGTCGCGTACCCCGGGTGGGTGCGCGCCGCCTTGGTTCCTGTCCTTCTAGCGAGCAACCATGGATCCGATCAAAGCCCTGAACCTCGTACCGATGGTGGTTGAGCAGACCAGCCGCGGTGAGCGCGCCTACGACATCTATTCGCGCCTGCTGAAGGAGCGCGTGATCTTCCTGGTGGGCGGCATTGACGACCACGTGGCCAATGTCATCGTGGCGCAGATGCTGTTCCTTGAGGCGGAGAACCCCGAAAAGGACATCAGCCTGTACATCAACTCGCCGGGTGGCATCGTCACCGCGGGCATGGCGATTTACGACACCATGCAATACATCCGGCCGGACGTGAGCACGATCTGCGTCGGTCAGGCATGTTCGATGGGCGCGGTGCTGCTGGCGGCCGGTGCGGCCGGCAAGCGCTATGCGTTGCCCAACTCGCGGGTGATGATCCACCAGCCGCTGGGCGGTGCGCAGGGCCAGGCCACCGATATCGACATTCAGGCGCGCGAAATCCTGGCGATGCGCGAACGCCTGAACGAAATCCTCAGCCGCCATACCGGCCAGCCGATCGATGCGATCGCGCGCGACACCGAGCGCGACAATTTCAAGAGCGCCGACGCTGCGCGTGAGTACGGTCTGGTGGACGAAGTGTTGGCCCGCCGCCCGGCGGAGTCGATCCAGACGGGGTGAGTTGGTCTTGGGCAGGTCATTTTGAAGGCCGGGCCCAGACATTGACGCAGGCAGGACAAGGACACACCGCCCCGGCTTGGCCCGGCAGGGGCGTATGGTATTCTCGGGCGAAAGCCGCAAGTCGCGGCGAGTGAGTGGCGAATGAGCGAAGACCGTCAGGGACGCAGTACCGGCGACAACAGCAAGATCCTCTATTGCTCTTTCTGCGGGAAGAGCCAGCATGAGGTGCGCAAGCTGATCGCAGGCCCCAGCGTGTTCATTTGCGATGAATGCGTGGAGCTTTGCAACGACATCATCCGCGAGGAGCTGGAGGAGAAGGCGCAGTCCAGCCGCAGCTCGTTGCCCAAGCCGCGTGAAATCCTGGAAGTGCTCGATCAATACGTGATCGGCCAGCAACGGGCAAAGAAAACGCTGGCGGTGGCCGTCTACAACCACTACAAGCGCATCGAAAGCCGGCAAAAATCCGACGACATCGAGCTGGCCAAATCCAACATCCTGTTGGTCGGCCCGACCGGCTCGGGCAAGACCCTGCTGGCGGAAACGCTGGCGCGGATGCTCAACGTGCCCTTCACCATGGCCGATGCGACCACCCTGACCGAAGCCGGCTACGTCGGTGAGGACGTGGAAAACATCATCCAGAAGCTGCTGCAGAAGTGCGACTACGACGTCGAAAAGGCGCAGCAGGGCATCGTCTACATCGACGAAATCGACAAGATCAGCCGAAAGTCCGAGAACCCGTCGATCACCCGCGACGTGTCGGGCGAAGGCGTGCAGCAGGCGCTGCTGAAGCTGATCGAAGGCACCTTGGCCAGCGTGCCGCCGCAAGGCGGGCGCAAGCATCCGCAGCAGGAATTCCTGCAGGTCGACACCCGCAACATCCTGTTCATCGTCGGCGGCGCCTTTGCTGGCCTGGACAAGGTGATCCAGCAGCGCAGTACCGAAGCCGGTGGCATTGGCTTTGGCGCCAAGGTCAAGAGCGCCGAGCGCAAGGCCGATGTGGGTCAGGTGCTGGCTCAGGTCGAGCCCGAGGATCTGATCAAGTACGGCCTGATCCCCGAGTTCGTCGGCCGCCTGCCGGTGGTGGCGACGCTGGAGGAGCTGGACGAGGCGGCGCTGATCAAGATTCTGACCGAGCCCAAGAACGCCATCACCAAGCAGTTCCGGAAACTGTTCGAGATGGAAGGCGTGGAGCTGGAGATTCGTCAGGATGCGCTGGCGGCGATCGCCAAGAAGGCGATCAAGCGCAAGACCGGCGCGCGCGGACTGCGCACCATCGTGGAATCCGTGCTGCTGGATACCATGTACGAGCTGCCCTCGCTGGAGAACGTCAGCAAGGTGGTGGTGGACGAGTCGGTGATCGAGCACAAGTCCGAGCCCTATCTGATTTACCAGAGTGCACCGCCCAAGGCGGCTTCCGCCGACTGATCCGGGGCACGCAGCCCAAAAAGCCGCCTTGGGGCGGCTTTTTGCGTTTTGACGCCAGCAGTCCTCGGGGGCAGTGGCGACAATGTCGTGAAGTGCTTGCAACCGAGGCCCGCCAGCCCCATAAACGAGCCATGGCGGCGCGGATGCGCCGCGACTGATGCCTGGAGTCCCCCATGTCCGATCCGACCCCGTCCTCCTCCCACGTGCTGCCGGTCTTGCCGTTGCGCGACGTGGTGGTGTTTCCCCATATGGTGATCCCGCTGTTCGTCGGTCGCGAGAAATCAATTCGCGCGCTGGACATCGCGGTGGAGGCCGACAAACGCATCTTGCTGGTGGCGCAGAAATCCGCCGACATCGATGACCCGGTGGCTGCCGACCTGCACGAGGTTGGCACCGTGGCGCAGGTGTTGCAGCTGCTCAAGCTGCCTGACGGGACCATCAAGGTGCTCGTGGAGGGCGTGTCACGCGCACGCGTTGGCCGGGTTCATGTGCAGGACGGCGCGTTGTTTGCGGAATCGGTGCCGGTGGACGCCGCTTGCTTGCGCGAACCGCGGGAGCTGGAGGCGATTTCCCGGTCCTTGTTGTCCATGTTTGAGCAATACATCAAGACCAACCGCAAGTTGCCGTCGGAATTGATGCAGACCTTGGCGGGCATCGAAGGGCCGGACCGTCTGGCCGACACCATCGCAGCGCACTTGGGCGTGCGATTGCAGGACAAGCAGAAGCTGCTGGAAACGGCGGATGTCGGGCAGCGCCTGGAGCTGTTGGTGGGGCTGGTGGATGGCGAGATCGATGTCCAGCAGATGGAAAAGCGCATCCGTGGGCGGGTCAAGACCCAGATGGAGAAAAGCCAGCGCGAGTACTACCTCAATGAGCAGATGAAGGCGATCCAGAAGGAGCTTGGCGACCTCGATGACGCGGCACCGAACGATCTGGAAGAACTGGCCAAACGCATGGCCGCAGCTGGCATGCCCAAACCCGTGGAGACCAAGGCCAGGGCCGAGCTGGCAAAGCTCAAGCAGATGTCGCCGATGTCCGCCGAAGCTGGCGTGGTGCGCAACTATCTGGACTGGTTGTTGGGGGTTCCGTGGAAGAAGCGCAGCAAGGTGCGCAAGGACCTGAAGCTGGCGCAGGACACGCTGGACACCGACCACTATGGGTTGGAAAAGGTCAAGGAGCGCATCCTGGAGTATTTGGCGGTGCAGGCCCGCGTCAGCAAACTGAAAGGGCCGATCCTGTGCCTGGTTGGCCCTCCGGGCGTGGGCAAGACCTCGCTGGGGCAGAGCATCGCCAAGGCCACCAACCGCAAGTTCGTGCGCATGGCACTGGGCGGCGTGCGCGATGAGGCCGAGATTCGTGGGCATCGCCGCACCTATGTCGGTTCGATGCCGGGGCGCATCGTGCAGAACCTCAACAAGGTGGGCAGCAAGAATCCCCTGTTCGTGCTCGACGAGATCGACAAGATGTCGATGGACTTCCGTGGCGACCCGTCGTCGGCTTTGTTGGAAGTGCTGGACCCCGAGCAGAACCATACCTTCAATGACCACTACCTCGAGGTCGATCTGGATCTTTCCGAGGTGATGTTCGTGGCGACCTCGAACTCGATGAACATCCCCGGGCCGCTGCTGGATCGGATGGAGGTGATCCGCATCCCCGGCTATACCGAGGAGGAGAAGCTCAACATCGCCATGCGTTACCTCGTGCCCAAGCAGTTCAAGGCCAATGGGCTGCGTGCCGGTGAATTGGAGGTGGAGGAAAGTGCCATCACCGACATCATCCGCTACTACACGCGGGAGTCCGGCGTGCGCGGCCTCGAGCGCGAGATCGCCAAGATCGCCCGCAAGGTGGTGAAGGAAATCGCGCTGAAGGGCCCCCCGGTCAAGGCAGGCAAGCCGGGCAAACCCAAGCCCACCGTGGTCAACGCCAAGAACCTCGACAAGTACCTGGGCGTGCAGCGCTTCGACTTCGGGCGTGCGGAGGCGGAGAACGAAGTGGGCCTCGTCACCGGCCTGGCCTGGACCGAGGTCGGCGGCGACTTGCTGCAGGTCGAGTCCACGCTGGTGCCGGGCAAGGGGGCTTTGACCCTGACCGGTCAGCTGGGTGATGTGATGAAGGAGTCGGCTTCCGCGGCGCTTTCGGTCGTGCGCGCGCGCGCCGGCCAGTACGGGATCGATCTGGATTTCCTGCAGAAGCACGATATCCATGTGCACGTGCCTGACGGCGCTACGCCGAAGGATGGGCCCAGCGCGGGCATCGCGATGGCCACGGTGCTGGTGTCGATGCTGACCAAGATCCCCGTGCGGCACGATGTGGCGATGACGGGTGAGATCACCCTGCGTGGCAAGGTCAGCGCGATCGGTGGCTTGAAGGAGAAGCTGCTGGCGGCGCTGCGTGGCGGCATCAAGACCGTCATCATTCCGGAGGAAAACCGGAAGGATCTTGCCGATCTGCCCGCAACCGTCACCAAGCACCTGAAGATCGTTCCGGTGAAATGGATCGACGAAGTGCTGGATCTGGCGCTGGAGCGCCCGCTGGCCATGCGCAGCGAGCCAACCCCTGCAGCCCGGGTGGCAGAGGCAAAGGCGAAGGCCAAGGCAAAACCCAAGACCAAGTCCAGGCCCGCAGCGCGCCCTGCAGTCAAGCACTGAAAGTCACGTCCTGACAGCTGAAAACCGCGCCAGCGCTCGCTTTCGTGTTGCATGCGGGAAACTGCGCTGGTATAAGATCTGCAACCGCGGCGGCGTGCATGCCGCCGCGGCAAATCCGGGTCGAAGGCAGGGGAGCGCCAGCTGAACCGGTCAACGATTTCTCCGCGTCACTTCCTGCAACGGAGCCAACACACCAATGAACAAAGCCGATTTCGTCGAAGCCGTAGCCGACGGTGCCGAACTGACCAAGGCCGATGCCGGCCGCGCTGTCGATGCGATGATCGCCGCCATCACCAAGGCCCTCAAGAAGGGTGACACCGTGACCCTCGTGGGCTTCGGTACCTTCTCGGTCCGCAAGCGCGGTGCCCGCACCGGCCGCAACCCGCGCACCGGCGACACCATCAAGATCAAGGCCTCCAAGAACCCGGCGTTCAAGGCAGGCAAGGCGCTCAAGGACGCGGTCAACTGACCTTCTCCTGCGTGCAAGCCCGAAAAAACCCGGCTCCGGCCGGGTTTTTTCATGGGGAGGTTTCGTTTCCAGCCCGCGGCTGCGATAATGGCCGGCTTCGGGCACTTAGCTCAGCGGTAGAGCGGCTCCCTTACAAGGAGCGGGTCGGGGGTTCGATCCCCTCAGTGCCCACCAGGAAGAAAGTTGAAAAAAATTGTTGCGGAATCAGAAATACCTCCGTACAATTGTCGGCTCACAGCGGAGTGGTAGTTCAGTCGGTTAGAATGCTGGCCTGTCACGCCGGAGGTCGCGGGTTCGAGTCCCGTCCACTCCGCCAGTTTGAAGCAAAAGCCCTGCAGAAATGCGGGGCTTTTTGCTGTATGCAGACCGCCGGCCTTGTACCGCGTTAGACTACGCGGCTACGTCTCATTGCTGGTTAGCCCATGCTGCAGAAACTCCGCGAAAAAACCTCCGGCTGGATCGCCACCGTGATCCTTGGCCTGCTGATGATTCCGTTTGCCTTCTTCGGCATGGAGTCCTACATGTCCCAGCAGGTGGAGACCTATGTCGCCCGCATCGCGCAACCACCGTCGTGGTGGGCGTCTGCCCCGCAAGTGTGGCCCGTCACCTACTTCTGGACGATCCACGACATCGATGCGCAAACCTATCGCGAGCGCGTCGAGAACATGCGCATGCGCATGCGCGAGACGCAGGGCGATGCCTTTGACCCAAAGGCTTTCGAGTCGGTCGACAACAAGCGCAAGATCCTGGATGACCTGATCGATGAGGCGTTGATGCAGTTGGCGTCCGAACGGGATGGCATCATCGTCGACGATGCCGAGGTCAGAAAGGCCATTTTGGAGGTGCCTGGCTTCCAGGTTGACGGCAAGTTCAACGCCGACCGTTACCAGCTGATGCTGGCCTCGCAGAATCCACCGATGACGGCGCGCGATTTCGAGAACAAGATCCGCGACAGCCTCCGTGACGAGCTCATCCCGAGCCGCATCGCGCGGTCGGCCTTTGCGACGACCGGTGAGCTGGATCGGTTGATGCGCCTGCTCGGTGAGCAGCGTGACGTGAGCTTTGCGATGCTGCCAGCGCCGGCCATGGATGCCGCGCCAGTGACTGACGCGCAGATCGACGCATGGTATGCCTCGCACAAAGCCAGCTACCGCAAACCCGAATCGGTGCGACTGGAGTACGTGGAGGTTGATGGCAGCGCATTGCCGCCGGCGGACGCGGGGGCGGACGAGGCAGCGTTGCGCAAGCGTTATGAAGAGCAGATCGCCCGTTATTCCTCGCCGGAGAAGCGCGACATCGCCCACATCCTGATTGCGGTCAAGGCTGATGCCAGCGCTGCCGACAAGCAAGCGGCCGAGGCCAAGGCCAAAAAGCTGGCTGCCGATGCAAAGGCTGCGGGGGCGGATTTTGCGGCGCTGGCCAAGGCCAATTCCGACGATACCGGTTCTCGCGACAAGGGCGGCGAGCTGGGTCTGATGGGCAAGGGTGGCATGCCGGGCGCGTTCGACGACGCGGCTTTCAGCATGCAGGCAGGCGAGGTGCGCGGGCCGGTGAAGACGGATTTCGGCTGGCACATCATCAAGCTCAACGCTGTGCAGGCCGGCCAGCAGCGCAGCTTCGAGGAGGTGCGTCCGGAGCTGGCACAGGAAATGCAGGCGGGCGGTCGCGAGCGAGCCTTCAATGAGCGCGTGGGTGCGCTGGTGGATGCGGTTTACAAGAACCCGAACTCGCTGGAAACCGCGGCCAAGGCCATGGGCCTGCAGGTGCAGACCACGCCGGCCTTCACCCGCAGCGGCGGCGAGGGCATTGCCGCTGATCCGAAGGTGCTGCGCGTGGCGTTTTCTGACCAGATGCTGCAGGACGAGACGGCCAGCGACCCCATCGAGTTGGGGCCGGAACGCACCGTGCTGATCCGGGTCATCGACCATGCGCCGGAGCGGGCGCAGCCGTTGGCTGAAGTGCGCGAGGCGGTGATTGCCGCGATCCGGGCCGACCGTCAAAGCAAGGCCGCAGAAGCCGCGGCTGATGCGGTACTGGCGTCGGCGAAGTCCAAGGGCTTGGCCGAGGCGGCAGCGGCAGCGGGTGCGGCTTTCGGTGAAGCCAATGCCGTGCGTCGTGGCAGCCCGGTGCCTTCGCCGGAGGCCGTGGAGGCCTTCTTCAACCAGCCGCGCAACAAGGACGGCGGCGTGATGTTGGGCAAGGCAAAGGTTGAGGGGCAGTACATCGTGTTTGCCATCAGGGCGGTGCGTGATGGCGATATCAGCCAAGTCACGCCGCAGGAGCGCCAGCAGCTGATGCAGCAAGTGGCGATGGCCAATGGCCTGCAGGCACAGGATGCCTTCAAGCGCGCAGCACGCACCAAGTATCAGATCAAGGTGGCGGAAGACCGCTTGTAATCGTCGGCACGGTGGCGCCACCCCGGTGGCGTCACCCGACCAATGCAACGACGCCCGGCATTGGCCGGGCGTCGTCGTTTGTACGGCAGGTTTGTGCGGCAGTCGCGGCGGAAATCAGTCGATTCCGCTCATGCCCATGATGTTGTAGCCGGCATCGACATAGGTCACTTCGCCGGTGATGCCATTGGCCAAGTCCGAGCACAGGAACGCAGCGGTATTGCCGACATCCTCGATCGTGACCACGCGACGCAGCGGCGCAGCGGCTTCGAACTGGCTGAGCATCTTGCGGAAATTGGCGACGCCGGAGGCGGCGAGGGTACGGATCGGACCGGCCGAGATCGCGTTGACGCGGGTGCCTTCCGGGCCCAGCGCCATTGCCATGTAGCGTACGGTGGCTTCCAGCGAGGCCTTGGCCACGCCCATCGTGTTGTAGTTGGCCAGCGCGCGTTCTGCACCGAGGTAGGACAGGGTCAGAATGCTGCCGTTGCGGCCCTTCATCAGCGGCCGCGCGGCCTTGCCCAGCGCCGCCAGCGAGTAGGCGCTGATGTCGTGGGCGATGTGGTAGCGCTCGCGGTTGATGCCGTCGAGGAAATCGCCCTCGATCGCCTCGCGCGGGGCGAAGGCGATGCAATGGACGAGGATGTCGAAGCCGTCGCTCCAGTGCTTGCCCAGTTCAGCGAAGCAAGCGTCGATCTGGGCGTCATCGGCCACATCCAGCGGCAGGACGATGTTGCTGCCGTATTCGGCGGCAGCATCTTCCACCCGCGACTTGAGCTTGTCGTTCTGGTAGGTCAACGCCAGTTCGGCGCCTTCGCGATGGAAGGCATCGGCAATGCCGGTGGCGATGGAGCGCTGGCTGGCAATGCCGGTGACCAGCGCGCGCTTGCCTTGCAGGAATCCCATGGTGTCTCCTTGAGTGGTGCGCAAGTGATGCGCGTGGGGGCGCGTCGAGCGAATGCTCTAGTTTGCCTTGCCCGTGCGGTGGCGGCCAGTGTGATCAGCCGCGGAAGTCGTTTTTCCAGGCCCGCAGCACGCCGAAGACCTCGGCGGCATCCTGCAGTGGCTTGTCAGCATGGGCTTGCGCCGCGCGGTGCAGGGCCGGGACGTGGCAGCGCAGAAACGGATTGCAGGCGATTTCGTCGCGCAGCAGTGCGGGCAGGCTGGGCTCGCCACGGTCGCGCTGCGCCTTGGCCTGGCGGGCGCGTACCTGCAAGGCGGGGTTGTCGGGGTCGACGGCCAGCGCGAAGGCGGCATTGGCGAGTGTGTACTCGTGGCCGCAGCAAACCTGCGTGTTGTCGGGCAGCGCAGCCAGCCGTTGCAGCGATGCCAGCATCTGCGCCGGTTGGCCTTCGAACATGCGGCCGCAGCCCAGCGAGAACAGGGTGTCGCCGCAGAACAACACGCCTTCACCGTGGTAAGCGACATGGCTGGTGGTATGGCCGGGGAGCGCCAGGACGGAGAATTGCCAAGGGCCGATCTCGATGCGATCGCCGTCTTCGACATGGCAGGCCGGCAGGGCGATGCGGGCATCGCGGGGGGCGAAGATCGGGGTGCCTGGCCAGTGCGCCAGCAGTGCGGCCACGCCACCGATGTGGTCGCCGTGGTGGTGGGTGAGCAAAATCGCGTGCGGCGGCATTGGGCCCAGTGCCGCCAGCACCGGTGCGGCATCGCCGGGATCGACCACCAGCGCACGGCCGCCACCATCGCGCAGCAGCCACACGTAGTTGTCATCGAAAACGGGGATCGGTTCCAGGTGCATCTGTCCAGCCGTGACGTGAGGCGGGCTTTCCCGCAGAATCACACCATGCCGCCACCCATGTTCCAACGTCAATCCGATCCAGTCGCCGCCGAGGCTTGGTTTGCGGGCGATGCGGGCCGCAACCTGCTTGAGAGTGAGGCGGCCTGCGTGGAAGCAGCCCTGCGGCAGCGGCCCGGCCAGGCCCACCTGTGGCTGGGGCCGGCGGTGGCACA
Organism: Pseudomonadota bacterium; assembly: GCA_963205445.1. GTDB lineage: Bacteria > Pseudomonadota > Gammaproteobacteria > Xanthomonadales > Xanthomonadaceae > Thermomonas. Next base: position 16,113 of record CAUJJG010000116.1, on the reverse strand, counting down.
GGCGCAGATGCTGGATGCAGGGCCCGTGCTCCGGCTGCGCTGGACGGGGGGGGAGGGCTTCCGTGGCGACCTGCGTTGCGCCTTGCCCCTGCCCGTGGCCAGCGAGTCCTGTGCGGTGGTGGTCATCCAGCATCTGATGGATCTTGGCTGCGACCATGCGCCGCTGCTGGAAGAATGTGCCCGGGTGTTGCTGCCAGGGGCGGAGATGTGGCTGCTCGGGCTCAATCCCCTGTCGCCGTTCCGGTTCCGGTGGCGGGGGCAAGGGCTGCAGCCGCGTGAACCCATCACTTGGCGCCGCCGCCTGCGCGCGGCAGGCCTGCATGTGGATGGGGTGACCCGTGGCCTGGGGCCGAGTTGGGGCAGCCTGCCGGACCCGGCCCAGCAAGATGGGGCGGGCCTGCGCGCCGCCTTCCTGTTGCGTGCAGGGAAGCGCCGCATGCCGTTGACCCCCGTGCGTCGTCCGCGGGCGTTGACGTTGGCCAGCGGGACGCCGGCGTGACTTCGGTACGCAAACACGTCGAGGTCCATACCGATGGCGCGTGTCTGGGCAATCCGGGCCCCGGTGGCTGGGGCGTGCTGCTGCGCTGGCGCGGCATCGAGCGGGATCTTTCGGGGGGCGAGCCGGACACCACCAACAATCGCATGGAGTTGATGGCGGCCATCATGGCGCTGGAGGCGCTGAAGGAGCCCTGCAGCGTGGTGTTGACCACCGATTCGCAGTATGTGCGGCAAGGTATTCTGCAGTGGCTGGACAACTGGGTCCGGCGCGGCTGGAAGACTTCGGGGGGAGACCCGGTCAAGAACCGTGATCTGTGGGAGCGCTTGCATCTTGCGGCATCCCGGCATGCGGTGGACTGGCGCTGGGTCAAGGGCCACTCCGGCGACCCCGACAACGAACGTGTGGATCAACTTGCCCGCGCACAGGCGCTCAAGCACAAGGAGTACACCGGCTGATGGCAGCGTCCACGAACAGGCAAATCGTCCTCGATACCGAAACTACAGGCCTGGAGTGGCGCAAGGGCAATCGCGTGGTCGAAATCGGCTGCGTCGAACTGCGGGAGCGCCGCCCGAGCGGCCGAACTTTCCATCGCTACCTCAATCCCGATCGCGAGTTCGAGCCGGGTGCGCAGGAAGTGACTGGCTTGAGCCTTGATTTTTTGGCTGACAAGCCGCGCTTTGCCGATGTCGTCGATGAGTTCCTCGACTTCATCGACGGTGCCGAGCTGATCATCCACAACGCCGCGTTCGATTTGGGTTTCCTCGATGCCGAGCTGGCGCGGTTGGAGGGCTTGGGCAGCATCCTCGATCGCTGCACGGTCGAAGATACCCTGCTGCTGGCGCGCAAGCGCTATCCGGGGCAGCGCAATTCGCTGGACGCGCTGTGCAAGCGGCTGGATGTCAACAATGCCCACCGCACGCTGCACGGCGCTCTGCTCGACGCCCAGATCCTGACTGACGTGTACCTGGCGCTGACCTCGGGGCAGGGCGAGATCGGCTTCGAGGGCGACGTCGCCGAAACAAGAAAGGAAGCCGCAGCCTTTGCGGTCGATGTCACGCTGGTGGATGCCCCGGCGCGGCCGCGGGTTCGAGTGACAGAAGAGGAAGCCGAAGCCCACGCCGCGCGTTTGGCGGGCCTGCAAAAAAAAGCGGGTCGCTGCCTGTGGCTGGAGCTGGAGGGGGACGCCGCGGCGGCCTGAGCCAGGGTGAGCCGGCTCAGTGCCGGCGCACCAGCACCACCGTCACGTTGTCGGACCCGCCGCCGTCCAGTGCCGCCGCGACCAGTCCATCCACGCATTCCTGGGCGCTGCATTCGTGATGTGACAACACTTGCGCGATCTGGCGATCGTCCACTTCTTCGGTGAGACCATCGCTGCACAGCAGCAGCTGCATGCCTGGGCGCAGCTCGCCCGTCAGGGTTTCCACATTCAGCTGGTCCGGTGCGGTCACGCCCAGTGCCTGGGTGACCACATTGCGGTGTGGGTGGCTGCGGGCCTGTGCGGGGCTGATGGCGCCTTGTGCGATCAGTTCCTGCACATAACTGTGGTCGTGGGAAATCTGGGTCAGGCTGTCTTCGCGCCACAGATAGACGCGGCTATCGCCCACCCACGCCACCTCGAACCGATTGCCGTTGATGCGCGCGGCGACCACGGTGGTGCCCATCGGCAGGCTGTCGCCCCGGCGCTTGGAGCACCGGATGATGTCCTCGTCGGCGGTACGAATGGCTTCGGCAAGGGTGGAGCCGGCGCGAACCTCGCGCACGATGGCTTCACGCGCCAGTGCGCTGGCCAGCTCGCCGTAGTCATGGCCGCCCATGCCGTCAGCAACCAGCCACAGTCCCAGATCGCTGTCGCCGTAATACGTGTCCTCATTCAGCTCGCGTCGCAGGCCGACATGGGTGAGGTGTCCGAATTCGATCATGCGGTCGGCAATCGTCGTGGACTCATGTGGGTAAACGCACTCGCATCAAGGAAGCGGACGGACAGGATGCAATGAATGCCGGTGAAGTTCAGCAAAAAACATGGCAACCATGACGGAAGTCATGGTTACGAGGTCGCCCAGCGGCGGCATCGTGGCCGTCGATGCGCGTGACTGGTCGGGGGAGGCTCACAAACGTCAGATACACAAAACGCCCCGGTTGGGGCGTTGTGCAAATCTGGCGGAGAGGGAGGGATTCGAACCCTCGGTAGGCTATAAACCTACGCCTGATTTCGAGTCAGGTACATTCAACCGCTCTGCCACCTCTCCGGAAGTGGGCCGCAAATAATACGGGCTCCCGCGTCGCCGGGCAAGGCCGGCGCACGTCAGGCACCGGTACGGGATCAATCGAGGATGGTGAGGCGGCTTTCGGGTTTGACCTGCATCGGCATCCCTGCCTTGCAGCCATGGGTGGTCGAGAAGGTTGCCTGTTGCATCAACGGCAGGTTGGTGCGCCACTGGCCGGGGGCGCGGACATCCTGGCTGGCGCGAAGGGCTGCTTCTTCAGGCGTGACTTGCTGGGCCCAGAGCTGCGCCCAGCCCGTGTGGAACCCCTTGTCGGCACGTGCGTCAGGTTTCGGCAGGCTGGCGGTCAAGGCCTTGAAGGCCAGCTCCAGTCCGACCAGGTCGGCAATGTTCTCGTTGGCAGTCAGGCGGCCATCGACGTTGTGGCCTTTGTAGCCAGGGTAAGGAACGCTGGCATACAGGGCGATGGTCTTCTGCAGTTTTGCGTCCCAGGCTGCGGCTTCGTTGCTGCTCCACCAGTCGCGGATTTCGCCGGCGGCATCGACGTGCCGGCCAAGCCCGTCGATGGCGTGGCTGAGTTCATGCCCAACCAGCGCACCGAACGCCCCGTACTGGTGCGCGACCGGCATGGCGGTATCCAGCACCGGCGCTTGCAGCATGGCGGCCGTCACGATCAGGCGATTGTGGGCCAGGTCGTAGGCCAGTGCGGGCTGCTGCGGCAGGACGTCCCAGCGGCGATGCGCGCTGCCTTTGCCAATACGGCGCATCTCCTGGGTATGGCGCCAGGTCGAGGCAATCAGCAGGTTGCTGCCGAAGCTGCCGCGCCCCATCGGCTGGATGGTGTAGTCGATGTCATAGCGCGGGGTGCCGATTTCGATGCGCAGTTTCTCGAGCTTGGCCTGTGCTTCCGCCTTGGCCTGCGCGCCCAGGAGGTGGCTGCTGGCGATGCTCTGCTGCAACGCATTGCGAACCTGATTCGAAATGGTCTCGGCTTGGCTGCGCGTGGTGTCGGCAAGATAGGTCGCAGCGTATTCGCGCCCCAGCATTGGCCCGGCAGCCAGGTTGATTGCATCGAGCACCTGCAGCCAGCGTGGGGACGGGGCAGTTTGACCATGCAGCACACGGCCACGGAAATCGAAGGAGGCGTCGCGCCAAGGCTTGGAGAGGTAGGGGGCCATCGCGTCACCGACGCGCCAGCGCAGATATGCTTGCCAATGGGCAGGCTTGAGCGATCGCACCAAGGCATCGAGCTTCGCGAACTGCGCCGGGTTGGCCAGTGAGACGGTGTCATCCTGCACGCCCTGTGCCTTCAGGAAGGCATCCAGCTGCAGGTTCCGGTAGGTCTTTCCCAGATCCGTGACGGGGACTGGTGCGAAATTGGCACGGGGATCGCGCAGGTCGGACAGGGGGCGTGCGGTGGCGGCGATCCGGGTTTCCAGATCAAGAACAAGCGCCGTCTGGCTTTCGATGTCCTTGGCGGCCACCCCGGACAGAGCAAGGATCTTGCGGATGTAGTCCGCGTAGCGAGCAATCAGGGCCTTGGTATCGGCATCGGCACGGGTGTAATAGGCCGGATCCGGCAGCCCGATGCCGCCTTGGCTGAAATAGCCCAAGTGGCGGTTCAGATCACGCAAATCAACATCTGCGCCGAAATGGAAGACCACCGGGATACCGACCTGATGCAAGGCAGCGATCGCCGGGGCGATGTCGGCACTCTTGCGAATGCTGTCGATGCGTTTGAGCAGAGGGGCCACCGGTGCCGCACCCTCGCGCTCGACCGCGGCTTCGTCCAATCCGCTGGCCCAGAAGTCGCCCAGCAGCTTCTGCACGTCATTGGCGGGCTTCGTGGCCGCGGTTTCCAGCAGCTGGCGCTGCTGCTGCTGTGCGCGCGCGGTGAGTTGCCCCAGTGCCGAAATGGCGCCGTTTTCCGGCATCGGGTTGCTGGCCAGCCAGCCCTTGTTGGCCTCGGCGTAAAAATCACTGCATGCCAAGGGTGTGGCCGGCGTTGCTTTTTTCGGTGCCGGCTTTCTTGCGGCGTGGGCATCGGGGGTGCCCGAAGCAGCGGCTAGGGCGAGGCACAGGGCAATGGCAAGCGGGCGCAGTTGGGTCATGCAGTTGGCTCGGCAGCAGAATCGCACGGGAGTGTAGCAGCGCTGGTGCAATCGACACTGACCGCGTTACCGCACGCCATGCATCATCCGTCGCAACAAGGGGGCCAGCAGCAGGAACACCAAAGCGGTGCCCAACCCAACCCACAGCAACAGCTGGAACAGGTCGCCGTATTTGGCCGCGGCCACAGCCATGTCGAATTGGCCGCCTTCGGGGACCTCCAGCGAGGCCAGCTTGCCGAATTGCGCGGCCAGCACTTCGGAATACGCGGTGGCCAGCCAGAAGCCGCCCATCATCAAGCCCACCACGCGTGCCACCGACAATTGCGTAACCGCCGACAAGCCAATCGGTGAGAGGCACATCTCGCCGATTTCGAGAATGCAATAGGCCAGCACCAACCACCACACGCTGGCCAGCGTGCCACCGCCGGCAATCTTGGCTGCGGCGATCAACGGCAGGAACGACAGGGCGGCAAACAGCAGGCCGATGGCGCTCTTCATCGGCTTGCCCGGATTGCGGCCACGCGCTTCCAGCCATGGCCACAACCAAGCGAACAGGGGCGAGAGCAGCACGATGAAGAACGAGCCGAGAAAGGTCAGCGAGCCTGCCGTCTGCGGTACCAGCACCACGTCCCGCACGCAGGCCACCGCCATGATCGTGATGAGCAAGGCCACCCATCCACGTGCTTGTGACGGCTTGCCGGCATCACTGGCACGCAGCGCCAGCACCATCAACGGCACGCTGCCCAGCATCACGAAGAGGGACCACGGGAGGCTGCCACTGGGATCACCGACCAGCGACGGCAGCATGTCCTTGGTCAGCAGGCGGTCGGTGAACGTCAGCCAAGAGCCGTAGGTTTGTTCGTACAGGGTGAAAAACACCAGCACGCCGAGAATGGTCACCAGCAGGGCGATCATCTGCTCACGCTCGACCTTGTTGCAGTGTCGCGACAAAAACCAGACGAACCAGCCGGCAAAGGCCAAAGCGACCAGATGCATCGCCCCGTGTACGGTCCAGGTGCGTTGGATCAACTGCCAGACCACGGCCACGCCGGCAAAGGCGCCAAGGTAGATCCAGCCCTCGCGCGCAAGCGGGCCCACGCGTTCTCGCAATGCTGCCGGGTCTTTTGGCTCGGCGTGCCCGTGCAGGTATTGCTGCCCCCACAGGAACATGCACAGGCCTGCCAGCATGCCGATGCCGGCGGCACCGAAGCCGTATTTCCAACCATAGGTTTCGCCCAGGAAGGCACAGATCAGGCCGGCGAACAGGCCGCCGACATTGATGCCGGCGTAGAACAGAGTGAACCCGGAATCGCGGCGCGGGTCATCCTCCGCATAGAGTTTGCCGACGATGGTGGAGATGTTCGGCTTGAGGAAGCCCACGCCCATGATGATGAAGGCCAGCGACAGGTAGAACACCTGCAGTGCGCCTTCGTCACGCACCACCACGCCGTCCACGACCCGTGCGTCCACGCCTTCCACCGCCATGCCCAGATGGCCGAGACAGAGCAGCACGCCGCCCAGCACCACGGCCTTGCGCATGCCCAGCCAGCGGTCTGCCACCAAGCCGCCAATGACCGGCACCGCATACACCAGCCCGCCATACGCGCCGATCAGGTCGTAGCCCATGTCGTCACTGAACCGATGGTGTTTCAGCAGGTACAGCAACAGCAGCGCCTTCATCCCGTAGAACGAGAAGCGCTCCCACATTTCGGTAAAGAAACAGACGAAGACGCCTTTCGGGTGCCCCAGGAAGTCATTGTGCGAAACGGGGTGGCGAAGTGGGTCGGTGTGCATGGGGATCCCCGTGGCGATGCCGAAGTATGGCGGATGCGGCCCCGCCGGCTGCGCGTTGCATCGTTGCTGCAGGGGTGCGGTCGGGACTTTCCGCACTGGACTTGTCGTGCCGCAGCCGCTAGGTTTCGTCGGTTGATGAATTGACGGGGTATCTCGATGTCGAATTCGGGCAAGGCTGCGCCGCAGCTGACATTCCGCGCGGTGCTGCTGGCCATCGTGCTGGCGGTGATCCTGTCCGCCGCCAATGCCTATCTGGGCCTGTTTGCAGGCCTGACCATCGCCACCGCGATTCCTGCTGCGGTGGTCTCGATGGGTGTGTTGCGCCTGCTCGGCGGCGGCACCATCCTCGAAAACAACATCGTGCAGACCGGTGCGTCGGCCGGTTCGTCGATTGCCGCCGGCGTCATCTTCACCATTCCGGCGCTGATCATTCTGGGCTACTGGGACGACTTCAAATATTCCTGGGTGTTGGCGATCGCCGGCCTCGGCGGCCTGCTCGGGGTGCTGTTCTCGGTGCCGCTGCGGCGCTCGATGATCGTCGAGGAGCCGTTGCCCTTCCCCGAAGGCAAGGCCGCGGCGGAAGTGCTGAAAGCCGGCGAAAACCCCGGCCCGGGGTTGAAGATCCTGGCCCTGTCCGCAAGCCTGGGTGGGTTGATCAAGGCCGCCGCCGCCAGCGGCATGCGCCTGATCCCGGATACCGCCGCCGGTGCGGGCTTCTTCGGCAAGTACCTGGGCTACATGGGCACCAATCTGTCGCCAGCGCTGCTCGGCGTGGGCTATATCGTCGGCCTCAACATCGGCATTGTGGTCGTATCCGGTTCGATCCTGTCCTGGCACATCGCCATCCCGCTGTATCACATGGCCTTCCTCGACACCGATCCGGCGCTGGCCGCCAAGATCGCGGGTGCCGGTGCGGAAGACATTGCCGGCGCGATCTGGTCGGCCAAGATCCGCTATCTGGGCGTCGGCGCGATGCTGATCGGCGGGGTGTGGACGCTGTTCTCGCTGCGCAAGTCGCTGCTGTCGGGCGTCAAGAGCGGGATTGCAGCTGCGCGCAAGGGCGGCGACGAGACGGTGGCGGAGACCGAGCGCGACCTGCCGATGAAGTGGATGCTGGTGGCGCTGGTCGCCTTCGTGGTGCCGCTGCTGCTGCTGTACCAGGCCATCGTCGGCATGTGGCACGTCAGCATTCCGATGGCGATCATCATGATCGTGGCCGGCTTCCTGTTCGTGTCCGTGTCGGCCTATCTGGCCGGCTTGGTGGGCAGCTCCAACAACCCGGTGTCGGGCATCACGATCGCGACGATCCTGTTCGCGTCAGCGGTGCTGCTGGTGTTGCTGGGCGAGGCCGGAAAGATGGCCGTGGGGACGGCAGGCGCGCCGCTGGGGGCGGTGGCGGCGATCATGATCGGCGCGGTGGTCTGCTGCGCGGCGGCGGTCGGCGGTGACAACCTGCAGGATCTCAAGGCCGGTTACATCGTTGGCGCAACGCCGTGGAAGCAGCAGTTGATGCTGGGCATCGGTGCGTTCTCCTGCGCGCTGATCATGGCGCCGGTGCTGAACCTGCTGGCGCAGGCCTACGGCATCGGCGCGCCCACGCCCGAGCACCCCAACGCGCTGTCGGCGCCACAGGCCACGCTGATGGCCTCGGTGGCCAAGGGCATGTTCGGCGGCGAGCTGCCGTGGACGATCATCGGCATCGGTGCCGTGGTTGGCGCGGTGATCATCGCCATCGACGAATGGCTGAAGGCCAGCGGCAAGACCTTCCGGGTGCCGGTGCTGGCCGCGGCGATCGGCATCTATCTGCCTCTGGAGCTGATGGTGCCGATCTTCCTGGGTGGCCTGCTGGCGTATTTGGTCGAAAAGCGGCATGGCATGGTGGGGACGCATGATGAAGCGGCGCGCGACCGCCTGCACCGCCCGGGCACGCTGTTTGCCGCCGGCCTGATCACCGGCGAGGCGCTGATGGGCATCTTCATCGCCATCCCCATCGTGGTCTCGGGACGCGCCGACGTGATCGCGCTGCCGGAGGCCCTGCAGCAAGGCAAGTGGGTGGGCCTTGCGGTGCTGGCCGTGATCGGCTGGCTGCTCTACCGCACCGGCGCCAAAGCCAACCCGAACGCTGCTTGATCCTTCACGACGCCCGCGCTGGCCGCGGGCTTTCCGCATTCGCCCGCATCAACGGAGCCACGCCATGAACCTTCGCCACGCTCTCCTTCCGCTTGCCCTCGCGCTGTCGCTGCCTGCTCTCGCGGGAGAGCGCGGTTTTACCGTGCAGGACATGACGACGATGGACCGTCATTCCGCACCGACCCTGTCCCCGGACGGGCGCGTGCTGGTGTTTGCCAAACGTGTTGCGGAGAAGGGGACGAACAAGTCCACCACGTCGCTGTGGCAGCGCAATCTGGTGACCCGTGACCTTGCGTCGCCGAAGCAGATTTCGCCGGAGGGCTGGAGCGTGAATTCACCGGCGTTCTCGCCGGATGGCAAGACGCTGTACTTCCTCAGTGCCAAGTCCGGTTCCATGCAGCTGTATGCCATGCCCAGCATGGGCGGGCAGGCACAGCAGTTGACCGCCTTCCCCTTGGATGTCGATGGCTACAAGCTCTCGCCGGATGGCAAGCAGGTGGCGTTGGCGTTTGCGGTGTTCCCCGACTGCAAGGCCGATCTTGGCTGCACCAAGGCCAGACTGGACGCGACGGAGGCACGCACCGCCTCGGGCGTGCTGCACGACAAGCTGTTTGTGCGCCATTGGGACACCTGGGCCGACGGCCGCCTGAATCGCGTGTTCGCGGCCAAGCTGGGCGGCAAGGACATGCTGAATACGGCCACCTTGCTCAGCGGCGCCATCCATGGCGACATTCCTTCCAAGCCTTTCGGTGATCTGGGGGATTTTGCCTGGGCGCCGGATGGCCAATCGGCGGCCATGAGCGTGCGGCAAGGGGGGCGTGACGAGGCCTGGAGCACCAATTTCGACATCTGGCTGGTGCGGGCCGATGGCAGTGGTGCGCGCAACCTCACCGCCGCCAACAAGGCTTGGGATGCCGGCCCGGTGTTCAGCGCCGACGGCAAGACCCTGTATTACCGCGCGATGGCGCGCCCGGGGTTCGAGGCGGATCGCTTCGCGCTGATGGCGATGGATCTGGCCACTGGCAAGACCCGTGAACTGGCCCCGCGCTGGGATGCCTCGGCGGACGGCATCACCCTCTCCGCCGACGGCAAGTGGATTTACACCACCGCAACCGAGCTGGGCCAGCATCCGCTGTTCCGTGTCTCTCTGGCCAATGGCGAGGTGGAGACCGTGGTCAAGGATGGCAGCGTGTCGGCCTTCGCCTTGGCGGGCCCGAGCTTGGCGTTCGCACGCAATACGCTGCGCAGCGGCGACGTGATCGCCACCACCAGTCTTGATGGCAAGGCCGGCATTCGCGCAATCACGCCGAGTGCTGGCGAGATGCTGCCGGACGTGGCCTGGGGGGCATACGAGCAGTTCACCTTCATCGGCTGGAACAACGAGACCGTGCATGGCTACGTGGTCAAACCGTGGAACTATGAGGAAGGCAAGAAGTACCCGGTTGCCTTCCTGATCCACGGCGGCCCGCAGGGCAGCTTCGGCAACGGCTGGAGCTACCGCTGGAACCCGCAGACCTATGCGGGGCAGGGCTATGCGGTGGTGATGATCGATTTCCATGGCAGCACCGGCTACGGCCAGAAATTCACCGACAGCATCAGCGGCCACTGGGGCGACCGCCCGTTGGAAGACCTGCAGAAAGGCTGGGCGGCGGCGCAGCAAAAATACGCGTTCCTCGATGGCAGCAAGGCCTGCGCGCTGGGCGCCAGTTATGGCGGCTACATGACCAACTGGATCGCCGGCAATTGGTTCAATGCCGACGGCAGCGCACCGTTCAAATGTCTGGTGACCCACAACGGCGTGTTCGACAACCGTTCGATGGGGCTGGTGACCGAGGAACTGTGGTTCTCCGAATGGGAGAACGGCGGCAGCATCTTCGATCAGCCGGACAACTACGAGAAGTACAACCCGGCGCGGCATATCGGCAAGTGGCAGACGCCGATGCTGGTGGTTGCCGGGCAGAACGATTTCCGGGTGCCGCTGGATCAGAGTCTGTCGGCATTCACCGCCCTGCAGCGCAAGGGCGTGGAGTCGAAACTGCTGTACTTCCCGGACGAGAATCACTGGGTGCTCAAGGCGCAGAACAGCGTGCTCTGGCATGACACCGTCAACGCCTGGCTGAAGCAGCACATCGGGCAGTGATGCCACCCATTCTGGCCGGCAAAACGCCGGCCAGCGCATGCTCCATCGATCGAAATTGGAATTGCCCTGCATGGCGCTAGAGTCAAGCGAACCCGCTGCTGCATTGATCCAAAACGACATCGTTATTTTCGGCCTGATCGCAGCCACCTTGGGCCTGATCTTCTGGTTGTCCAGTGGGCCGACGCCGTTCTGGAAGAAATTCTTTTCCTGGGTTCCTGCGTTGCTGCTGTGCTATTTCGTGCCGGCGCTCTACAACACCGTTGGCTTGATTGACGGCACCCAAGGGGCGATCTACAACCCGATTTCCAGCCGGGTGCTGCTGCCGGTGGCGCTGGTGCTGCTCACCTTGACCATCGACCTGAAGGGTGTGCTGAGCCTTGGCCCGCGCCTGCTGTTCGTGTTCTGCGCGGGCACGCTGGGCATCGTGCTGGGGGCGATCGTTGCGTTCCAGCTGTTTGACTGGTTCCTGCCCTCGGTGGTGGCAGGCGATGTCTGGAAAGGCATGGCCGCGCTGTCCGGAAGCTGGATCGGCGGCGGTGCCAACATGGTGGCGATCCGTGAAATCTACGGCGTCGATGCCACCTTGTTCGGGCAGTTTGCAGTGGTGGACGTGGCAATCGCGAACACCTGGATGGCCATCTTGTTGTTCATGGCCGGGCGTGCAGCGCAGATCGACGCGCGCAGCGGCGCGGATACCCGTGCCATCGACCAGATGAAGACGCGGTTGGAGGAACACGAGGCGGCGAATGCGCGCATTCCGACACTCACGGATCTGATGGTCATCATCGGTCTCGGCTTTGGTATCGTCGGATTGGCACATGCGGTGGCGGCACCGGTTTCAGCGTGGTTCGGGGCGAATGTTCCCAATGCTGCGCGATTCAGTCTGGACTCGTCCTTCGTGTGGGTGATCGTGTTGTCCACCCTTGCGGGTCTGCTGCTGAGCTTCACGCCGGTTCGACGGTTGGAGAATGCGGGCATGGCCAAGGTTGGCAGTGCCTGCCTGTATTTCCTGATCGCAAGCATCGGCATGCAGATGGATTTCATGCAGCTGGCGGACCGGCCGTTGTTGCTGCTGCTGGGGGCGGTGTGGATGGCGGTACACGTCCTCGTACTGTGGGGGGCGGCACGGATCGTGAAGGCGCCGCTGTTCTATTTTGCGATCGGATCGCAGGGCAATATCGGTGCGGCGGCTTCCGCCCCCGTGGTTGCCGCGGCTTTCCATCCCACGTTGGCACCGGTGGGGGTGCTGTTGGGGACGGTGGGCTATGCAACCGGAACGGTGATCGCCTATGGCTTGGGGCAAGTCTTGCAGCGCATGGCGGGCGGGTAGTCAGAGCCAGTCGATCTTGCGCAGATAGCCGTACAGGCTTACGCAGACCAGGGCGACGATGCCGATCAGGACCCAGTAGCTGTAGCGTCCGGCCAGCTCCGGCATGTGCACGAAGTTCATGCCGTACCAGCTGGTGATCAGGGTGGGCGCCGCCAGCAAGCCGGCCCAACCTGCCAGCTTCTTCACGATCTCGCCCTGGGCCACGGTGACCAGTGACAGGTTGACGTTCATGGCCGCCGTCACCATTTCGCGCAGGGTATCGATGCTGTCGCCCACGCGCACGGCGTGGTCATGGACGTCGCGGAAATAGGGCCGAATGATGTCCGGGATGGCGAAGGTGGGCGTGCGCAACAGCTGCGACAGGATGTCCTGCATCGGGGCGACCGCCATGCGCATCTTGGCAAGGTCCTTGCGCAGTTCGTACAGCCTGCGGGTGGTGCCGCGGCGGTAGCTTTCCGAGAAGACGTCTTGTTCCAACGCGTCCAGCAAGGCCTCGAAATCGGAGACGATGGGCTGGTAGTTGTCGACGATGAAGTCGAGCACCGCGTGCAAGGCTGCCGTTGGGCCGCGCGCCAGCAGCTCTGGTTCCCGCTCCAGGCGTTGGCGCACGCCGGCGTAGCTCAGCGACGCGCCGTGACGGACGGTGATCAGGAAGCGCGGCCCCATGAAGATGTGGGTTTCGCCGAAGCAGACATGGTCGTGCTGCCGTTGCGCCGTATGGGCAGCGATGAACAGGCTGTTGCCATAAGGCTCGAGCTTGGGGCGCTGGTGGGCGTTTTGGGCGTCTTCGATGGCCAGATCGTGCAGGCCGAATTCTTCCTGCAGCTTGTCCAGGAGGGCGTTTTCGGGTTCGTACAGGCCCACCCAGACAAAGCTGCCATCGTCGACGGCCAGCACGTCGCTGATGGCATCGAGCGAAATGTCCTGACGCTGGCCGCTGCGGTCGTAGGCGGCAGAGTTCACCACGCAGGCAGGAAGGGCGGTGGTTTCCGACATCGGGTGGCTCCTGAGCCTGTTCAAGCCGTGCTTCTGGGTGCCGTTTGCAGGTGCAGGAAAGCCCACGCAAGCGCGGCATGCAAGGGTAACAGCAGGGCCAGCCAGTGGCCGTTGCGCTGTGGCGAAACCTGCAACCACAGTGGCAGGCAGGCCAGCGCCGCCGTCGCCGCGACAACGACGAGAATGCCTCGGAAACCGCGTACCGGTGGCTTGCCGCGTGCCACAGCCCACGCGCCCGGCAGCAGCAGCAGGCAGAGCGGGTTCATCAGCAGCAAATTGCGGTTGGCCCAGATGGCCTGATGGTCGGTGAACGCCCAGGCGCAGGCGAGCACCCACCCCAGCAGCCCGCAGGCCAACCAGAAGGGCAGGCAGGCAGTCGCCACCAAGCGCGGCCTGCGCGGGGTGAGAACCAATGTCATGCCGGCCAGCATCGCGCCACAGAGCAGCCATGGCCACAGTGCAAGTGCTTGCTCGTTGGGTTCGGCCGCTTGCCGATGCGGGAGCAGGTTGAGTTCGGTGGCCACCAGCGGCCGGCCATCCGCCTGCTTGAGTTCCCGCAAATCGTCAGCGAGTCGTCGTGGCAGGAAGTCCTGCTGCCAACGGGTGAGCGGCTTGTCTGACGCCGGCCCCAAAATGATGTCGAAACCCAGCCACATCCATGGGGCGGGCGCGGACAAGCGGAGTGCTTCACTACGCCAGGTGTCACCGCTGGACCGGGATTCAGTGCGCCGGCGCAGCTGGCCACCGAGCGCATGGTTCAAGGCGTCGCGTACGCGCGTGGCGCAGTTGTCGGTGAAATAGTCGTAGCGGTAGCGTGCGTTCTCTGGGCGCGCATTTTCGGTCAGCGCATCGGCCAAGGCCTGCGCTTGCCCGGAGGGCAGGTCCAGCCATTGCAGGGTTACCCCACGGCCGACGTTGCGGTAGTAGACGAGGTCTTCTTCCAGTGGCAGAGCCACCAGCATGTACTGCATGCGGCCGCGCAGGAACCGGCCCACGAAGCCGGGTTCCGTCATGTCGAAATAGCCGAAGTTGTAGCTGATGGCCTGGCCGTTGGCGGGGGCCACCACGATGGCATCGTGGCCGAAACGCTCCCAGAACACTTCGCCTGGGGCCATGGTCAACACGCCGATGCGGGGGGGCGGGGGGGGCGCCGTGGGCTGTGCCCGTGCAATGCCGACAAACAGCATCAGCAGCAGCCCAAACCACACCAGCCCCCGTGCGTGCGCGGGCACCGGGCCTTGCGCCTCAATGGTCCGCGTGAACGGCGACATGCAGGGCCAGCAGGCGACGGGCGTCGGCGCGTGCGACGCGGAAACCGAAGCGGCCCAAGGTGAGCTCCTCGCCCGCTTCCGGGAGATGCCCGATGGCGGCGGTGACCAGACCGCCGATGGTGTCGTACTCATCGTCGGGGAAATCGGCGCCAAAACGCTCGTTGAAGTCGGCAATCGGCGTCAGGGCGTCGACCACGAACTGGCCGTCGGCCTGTGCCGCGATCAGCACGCCTGCATCGGCGGCATCGTCGTGCTCGTCGTCGATCTCGCCAACGATCTGTTCCAGCACGTCCTCGATGGTGACGAGGCCGGCCACGCCGCCGTATTCGTCGATGACGATGGCCATGTGGTTGCGGGATTGCCGGAATTCGCGCAGCAGCACGTTGAGGTTCTTTGATTCCGGGATCAGCACGGCGGGACGCAGCAGCTCGTGGATGCTGGCGGCGGCATTGTCGGCAACGACGCCACGCAGCAGGTCCTTGGCCAGCAGGATGCCCAGGATTTCGTCCTTGTCCTCCCCGTGCACGGGGAAACGCGAGTGGCCGGATTCCACCACTTGTTTCATCAGGTCCAGAAATTTTCCATCGGCTGGCAGCGCCACCATCTGTGCACGGGACACCATCACGTCGCCAACGGTCATGTCGGCCACGGCTACGGCGCCTTCCATCATGCGCAGCGTGTCTGCCCCGATCACGCCATCGGCCTGTACATCACGAAGAAGCTCCACCAGGTCCTCCCGGGTGGTGGGCTCGCCGGACAGCGCGGCACTGATGCGGTCCAGCCACGAGCGGTGTGGCTTGTCGGCGGGCTTTTCGTCGGTGTCGGCGGTGCGCCGACTGTCGTCCTCGGACATGGGGTGTTGGGGTCACATGGCTTGCATCAGGCTGCAGTCTAGCGAATCCTGAGGCAACGGGCAGCGTTGTTTGCCTGCCCGGAAGGCGGTGGTTCTTCCGTTGTACAGCGTGGTTCATCTTGGTTGCGGGAGGCGCGGGGCATGCGGGAAGGCAGACGTGGCGGGCGTTGGACGCGTGGCAGTTGGGTGGCGGGGTGGTGGGTATTGATGTTCGGGGTTGCCCTGCTGGTGGCCTGTTCCCGGCCGCAACCGCCGACGTCCGAAGGCAAGGCGACGGGCAAGCCGATCGCAGTGGGCACGACGGTCGTGGCCGTGTTGCCGCTGGACAATGCCGGGAATGATCCCGATGCCCTGTATTTCACCGATGGCGTTTCCCGCCATTTCGCACGCGCGCTGGGAGACTTGCCCGGCGTGGTCGTGATCAACCCGGAGTCCTCGTTCCGTTTCCGTGGGAGCAGTGAGCTCAACAGCGTCATTGGTGACCGGCTGGGAGCCAATGCCCTGCTGCGCGGCAGCCTGCGCCGCAATGGCGAGGCATTCACACTGTCGATGCAGTTGGTGCAGGCCTCCGATGGGACGGCGCTGTGGTCGAAGACGTTCGAGCGCCCCTTGCGGGACTTGTTCGCGACCCAGGATGCGGTGGTGGAGGCCGTTGCGAACGTGCTGCAGGTTGCCCCGCCCGCGGTGAAGTTGCCGGATGACCGTCCACCGGGGGGCAGCCTCGCCGCATATGACACGGTGCTGCGCGGCGACGCGCATTACCGGGC
>CAUJJG010000115.1 GCA_963205445.1 Pseudomonadota bacterium | reverse complement strand
AGCACGCGCTTGGCCTGCGCCAGCGCATCGCGCACCGCGCCGTGCACCTGCGGGATGCAGCGCAGCGAATAGCTGTCCTGCGGCTGGTGCTTCTTGCCGCCGCGGAACGGCAGGAAGCGCTGGTAGAACTTTTCGCGGCCGTGGCGCTGGGCAAAGCCCACCCAGTCCCAGCCGATGTCGAAGCCCAGCGCCTGCGACGCCGGGGTGTCCCAGCTGCCCGGCTGCCACTGACGGAACTTCGGCACCAGGTGGTAGGCGATGTCGGACAGGGTGGAGCCGTCGAGCAGCTGCAGCAGGTGGCCGGCAGTTTCGACCTGGCCCGGATGCGGGCGCAGCGCGTGCACCTCCGGCGCAAACGCGCCGAGGCGACCAGCGAAGGCGTCGATCGTCATCGCCGCGGCGAGGTCTGCAGTCTCCAGCAGATCTTCCAGCTGCTGCACCGCCAGCACGCCGGTGGCCAGCATCTGCGCGGTGCCGTTGTTCAGCGCCAGCCCTTCCTTGTAGGACAGCTCCACCGGCGCCAGCCCCTTGCGCGCCAGCGCGTCGGCGCCAGGCATGCGCACGCCGTCGACGAAGGCTTCGCCGCCGCCGAGCAGAACGATGGCCAGATGCGACAGCGGTGCCAGGTCGCCCGAGGCGCCCACCGAGCCCAGCTGCGGCACCACCGGCACGATGCCGGCGTTGAGCATTGCCGTCAGCGCCTGCAGGGTCTGCACGCGGATCCCGGAATGGCCGCGCAGCAGCGTGTTGATGCGGATGCACAGCATCGCCCGCACCACCTCCGGCGCGAACGGCTCGCCCACGCAAACGGCGTGGGTGACGATCAGATTGCGCTGCAGCTCGATATGCGGCGGCTGCGCCGAAGGCGTTGCGCCCGGCAGCGCGTCGCGCAGGCGGTGGCTGCCCAGCAATTTGTCGGCATTGCTGCCAAAGCCGGTGGAAATACCGTAGATCGGCTCCTGCTTGGCCACCTGTTCCAGCAAAAATTCAGCGGCGCGTGCGACCCGCACCAGCGCGGTCTCATCCAGCGCCACCTGCGCACCGCGCGCCACCTGCACCAGCTGCTTGCGGCTCAGCGAAACGCCATCGAGCTTGACCACATCGTTCATCATGCCTTCCCCGCTGCGCTGCGCAGCTGTTCGCGTTCCACCAGCAGCGCCGAGGCCACCTCGGCTTCCGCCACTTCAAATTGTTCGCCGCGGCGCAGGTCCTTCACCGCCACCACCCCGCGCGTCGCCTCATCCCCGCCACGCATCACCACGAAGCGGATGCCGGCCTTGTCGGCATACTGCAGCTGCTTGGCCAGCTTGCGCGGCTCCAGCTGGGTCTCGACGTTCAACCCGGCCGCACGCAGCCGCTGCGACAGTGCCAATGCGTGCTCCAACCCGGCATCATCCAGCAACGCCAACAGCACATCGACCGAGCTGTCTGCAGTCGCGACCAAGCCGGCATCCTGCAGCTGGAAGAACAGCCGGGTCAGGCCGATCGAGATGCCCACGCCGGGCAACTTCGACTTGGTGTAGTGGCCGGCGAGGTTTTCATAGCGCCCGCCGGAGCAGATCGAGCCGATCTGCGGATAGGCGTTGAGCGTGGTCTCGTAAACGATCCCGGTGTAGTAGTCCAAGCCGCGCGCAATCGACAGGTTCAGCGCGTAGCGGCGCTCGTCCACGCCCAACGCCTTGAGCTGGGCCAGCACCGTGCGCAGCTCGTCGCGCCCCTCGTTGAACAGGGCCGTACCCTCGCCCAACGCGTCTAGTTTTGCCAACGCGTCATTGTGTCCCTGCGAGCGCACCTGCGAGAACGCCATCAGCTGCTCGATGACGTCCGCCGCCAGCCCGAAGCCCTCGCCCGCCAGCGTCTGCCGCACTGCATCGGCCCCGCGCTTGTCGAGCTTGTCGAGCTCGCGCAGCACCAGCATCTGCGCTTCACCAAGGATGCCAAGCCCTTCGAAAAAGCCACGCAGCAGCTTGCGATGGTTGAACTGGATGGTGAACTCGCCGATGGCCAGGCGCTCGAACACCGCCGCGATTACCGCCGGCAGCTCGGCGTCGAAGCGCGGCGACAGGCTGTCCTTGCCGATCACGTCGATGTCGCACTGGTAGAACTCGCGGAAGCGACCGCGCTGGGCTCGCTCGCCGCGGTACACCCGCTGCATCTGGTAGCGACGGAACGGAAAGGCCAAGTCGTGTTCATGCTCGGCCACATAGCGCGCCAGCGGCACCGTCAAGTCAAAGCGCAGGGCCAGCTCCGGCAAGCCTTCGGCCTGCTTTTCCAGCGCGCCGGTGGACTGCACGAAATAGACCTGGCGCTCGGTCTCCCCGCCGGACTTGGTCAGCAGCACGTCGGAAAGTTCCATTACCGGCGTTTCCACCGGCAGGAAGCCGAAGCGTTCGAAGGTCTGGCGAATGGTGTCGAGCATGCGCTGGAACGCGATCTGGTCGCGCGGCAGCAGCTCCATGACCCCAGTGGGGGTGCGAGGCTTGATCACGGGGGCTCCGGTGGGGGCGGAAAACCGCTAGTTTAGCGGGCCAGCGCCCTGCATCGACACTGGCCCGCAACAGGCCTGCCGGCCGGGCTTGCCCGCGCCGCGCCATTTCCGCAGGATGCGCACTTGCCCAGCAGGAGTGCACCGATGCGCAAGAAGATGAAGTGGGGCCTGGCGGCTTTCGCCCTCCTGCTGATGGGGCTGCTGGTCTATGTGGCCGCAGGCCCGTACCTGGCCATCAATGGCATCCGCCACCTGGTCGCCAACCAGCAGTACGACCAGCTCTGGCGTTTCGTGAATTTTGCGCAATTGCGCGAAAGCCTCAGCCCGCAGATCCAGGAGCGCGTCGTTCGGGGCATG
>CAUJJG010000114.1 GCA_963205445.1 Pseudomonadota bacterium | reverse complement strand
CCGGTCACGCCCTACGGTGCGCCGTCCGGACCGGTGCGCGTCGGCACCTATGCAGGCAAGCGCGTTGCTTTTCTCGCCCGCCACGGCGAGGGGCATTCGCTGCCGCCGCACAAGATCAACTACCGGGCCAATCTCGCCGCGCTGAAAGCGCTGGGCGCAACCAAAGTGCTGGCGCTCAATACCGTTGGCGGTATCACCGACCGCTTCGGGCCGCGCGTGCTGGCCTGCCCGGATCAGCTCATCGACTACACCTGGGGGCGCATCTCCACCCTGTGCGAAGAACCGGGCAGCGAGGTGCTGCATGTCGATTTCGGGGAGCCCTACACGGCGTCGCTGCGCCGGCAAGTCGTTGATGCCGCCGCGCGTGCCGGCGTCGCGCTGGTCGATGAGGGTTGCTACGGCGCAACGCAGGGGCCGCGACTGGAAACCAAGGCCGAGATCGCCCGCATGCGCCGGGATGGCTGCGACCTGGTTGGCATGACCGGCATGCCGGAAGCGGGGCTGGCGCGTGAGCTGGGGTTGGACTACGCCTGCCTGGCCATCGTGGCCAACTGGGCGGCTGGCGCAGGGACGAACCCGGATGAGGTCATCACCCTGCAAGACGTGCTGGACAACGTGGCGGTGGCGATGAATGATGCGGCCCGCCTGTTGCGGGCACTGCTGGGCGGATGACGCGCCGGCTTCGCGTTGCCGTCGTCGGCTATGGCAGTGGCGGCCAGGCCACGGCGCTGGCACTTGCGCGCGATGGTCATGAGGTTGAAATCTTCGAGCGCGTGCCGCAGCCAGGCCCGGTAGGCGCGGGCTTTCTGCTGCAACCCACTGGCTTGCAGGCACTGTGGCGGCTGGGCCTGCTGGGCGACGTGTGTGCGCTGGGCGCGCCAGTATCGCGGTTGTACGGAGAGACGCCGCAGGGCCGTGCGGTCATGGACATGCGATATGCGGCGCTGGATACGCGCCTGTGTGGCATCGGCATGCAGCGCGGTGCGCTGTTCGCGCTCTTGCATGCCGCCATCGCCCGTGAGACTGGCATTCAGCTGCATGCCGGCTGCGCCATCGTCGAATCCGATTGCGATGGCGGTCGTCTGCGCGATGACCAAGGCGGCTGGCATGGGCCGTTCGATGTCGTGGCAGTGGCCGACGGATCGGCCTCAACGCTGCGCGGCGCGATCACGGAGATGCGTATCGACAAGCCCTATCCGTGGGGAGCATTGTGGTGCCTGTTGCCGGAAGGCGAGTGGCCATGGCGTGACGAGTTGCGGCAACGCTATCTGCGTGCGCGGCAGATGGCTGGAGTGCTGCCGGTGGGGAGAATGCCAGGTGCGCCATCGCGCAAGCTGAGCTTTTTCTGGAGCCTGCCGGCGGCGGATTTCGAGGCGTGGCGCAACGCGGGCCGCGAAGCTTGGCTGAAGACACTGGAAGGATTGTGGCCGCAGGCGCGCGAACACCTGGGTGAGGCGTTCGATGTCGGCGTGCTGGCGCGTGCCGCCTACCGCGATGCCATCCCGCGGCGATGGTGGCGTGGACGTGCAGTGCTGGTGGGCGATGCTGCCCACGCGATGAGCCCGCAGCTGGGGCAGGGCGTCAACATGGCGCTGGTGGATGCGTTGGCGCTGGCCACGCGATTGCGGGAAGCGTCCTCGATCGCTGGAGCATTCGACGCCTACCAGAACGAACGCAGCGCGCACCTGGCGGCCTACCACCGTTACAGCCGTTGGCTGACGCCGCTGTTCCAGTCCAACCGGGACAACCTTGCTGCCCTGCGCGATCTGGCCTTCCTGCCGGCGGGGCGGTTGCCGCTGGCGCGCGGGCATATGCTGCGGGTGCTGGCCGGTATTCAGCATGGCTGGTGGGGCCGGTTCCCGCTGGATGCGGCGTTTGTCGATGCACTGGCCGAACAGGCCCTGGACGCAGCGGCACCTGTTGCGCACATGTGATGGCGCTCTGACAGCGGGTCAGGGCAGATCGTCGAGAAGTCACGCCATTCCCACAAAAAACAAGGCCCGCCGAAGCGGGCCTTGCAATGGGTTGCATCCGCAGCCAGAAATTACTTCTTGGCGGCTTCTTCAACCTTGGCAGCGCCGTCCTTGACGGCACCAGCGGCAGCGGCGGTCGCGTCCTTGGCGGCGTCGGTGGCGGCACCGGCAACGGCCGCAGCAGCGTCGGTGGTGGCGGCAGCGGCGTCGGTGGTGGCAGCGGCAGCGGCGTCAACGGCGGCGTCGACCGGGGCGGCAGCGGCATCAACCGGGGCAGCGGCGGCATCAGCCGGGGCAGCAGCGTCAGCGGCAGCAGCATCGGCCGGAGCGGCGGCAGTATCCGCGGCCGGAGCAGCGTCGGCAGCCGGGGCTTCTTCCTTCTTGCAGGCCGACAGAGCGAGGACGCCAGCGGCAAGGAGCACGTAGAGCTTGGTGTTCATGGATATCTCCAGAGGGGGTTGACTGAAAATGCAACAGGTTGGAATCAGACAACGCCAGTGCGCTTAGCGAACCGGTCGAGCCGGCGGGTCGTTCACTGACACTTGGGTCCCGATGCTCCGGGACACGAAAAAGCCGCCGGATCACCGACGGCTAATTCGATTCTTGCAGTAATGCGTTGGCGAACAGGTCCGCCTGAACGATTACTTCTGCGCTTCGGCAGAGGTCGCAGCCTGCTCGGCAGCGTCAGCAGCCTGCTGGGCTTCGGCCGGGGCAGCAGCGGCGTCGACCGGAGCAGCGGCAGCGTCAGCAGCCGGGGCGGCAGCGGCGTCGGCCGGAGCGGCTTCGGCGGTGGCGTCGGCGGCCGGAGCGGCAGCGGCGTCAGCAGCGGCGGTGGCGTCAGCAGCCGGGGCTTCGGCGCTGGCGGCAGCGTCGGCAGCCGGCTCGGACTTGCTGCAAGCGGTCAGGGCCAGGCCCAGGGCCATCGCCAGCAGGATCTTGTTGATCGACATGATACGTTTTCCTCGTCAATGAAATTTGGGCAGCGCAAACATTGCGTGCTGCAACATGATGACGCGACTGCGTCCTGTGTCAAGCGTCTGACCGAAAATTTTTCCGGCTGACGTTGTGATTGCGTTATGCCAATTCGATTGCGATGGCCGTGGCCTCGCCCCCGCCGATGCACAGAGAAGCCACGCCACGCTTGCCACCGCGGGCTTGCAGCGCATGGATCAGGGTCACCAGCAGACGCGCGCCGGAGGTGCCGATCGGGTGGCCGAGCGCCAGCGCGCCGCCGTTCACGTTCAGCTTGTCGTGAGGAATGCCCAGGTCGCTCATCGGCGCCATCGCCACACAGGCGAAGGCTTCGTTGACCTCGAACAGATCCACATCCGCCACCGTCCAGCCGGCCTTGGCCAGTACGTTCTGCAGGGCGGCCACCGGCGCCGTGGTGAACCATTCCGGCGCCTGTGCGTGGGTGGCGTGGGCCACGATGCGCGCCAATACCTGGGTGCCGGCGGCCGCGGCCGCATCGGCGGACATCACCACCAACGCGGCGGCGCCGTCGGAAATCTTCGAGGACGAGGCGGCAGTCAGCACGCCGTCCTTGCCGAATGCGGCACGCAATTCCGGAATCTTGGCCAAGTCGATTTTGCCCGGCTCTTCGTCTTTGGCGATGACGACTTCACCCTTGCGGGTCTTGACCGTCACCGGCGTGATTTCGGCATCGAAGGCGCCTGCGGCCTGCGCGGCCTGTGCGCGACGGGCGCTTTCGGCGGAAAACGCGTCCACGGTGGCACGGTCAAAGCCGTATTTGGCGCAGGCAGCGTCACCGAACACGCCCATCGCCTTGCCGTCGTAGGGGTTGGTCAGGCCGTCGAAGGCCATGTGGTCGAGGAATTCGACACTGCCGTAGCGGACGCCGGTGCGCGAGCCATTGAGCAGGTGCGGGGCATTGGTCATCGATTCCATGCCGCCAGCCACGACGACGCTGGCCGAGCCGGCCTTGATGATGTCGTGCGCCAGCATGACCGCTTTCATGCCCGATCCACAGACCTTGTTGATGGTGGTGCAGGTGGCGGCATCCGGGATGCCGGCCGCGCGTGAGGCTTGACGCGCCGGCGCCTGGCCAAGACCGGCTGGCAGCACGCAGCCCATGATGACTTCGTCCACTTTGTCTGCAGCAAGGCCGGACTGCGCAAGTGCGCCTTGGATCGCGGCGCTGCCGAGGGCAGGCGTGGGGGTGCCAGTGAACTGGCCGAGGAAGGAACCGATGGCGGTGCGCTTGGCACCGACGATGACGACGTCGCTCATGGGGGGGACTCCGGAGAGGTGGGGTTGTGCCGGACAAACCCCGATTATGGCCTGATTCATCCGCGGGTGTTGGGCAGCGCGCCCCCGTTTTCGGCTGGAGGCGTTGCGAAATCCCGCGTGACGGAATACAACGGATCTGGACTAGTGGATGATCGGTTTGCAGTCGTTCCAGCAAAGGGGGATGCCATGTACGACGCCCATTCTTGCCGGCTTGGCCGTCCGTTGCGTGCGGCGGTGCTGGGGGTTTCGATCAGTTTGCTGTTGCCGGCCTGCGGGGGGGGCGGCGCCAGTGGCATCGTCAGCCCGACGCCTGCCACGCCACCGCCCACCACGCCGCCGGGGGATTTGGGGTTCACCCCCAACGTGCCCAATGACACGTCGATTGTCGTCAATCCACCGTCCGTGCCGACGCTGTCGGCAGCGGCCAGCCTGCCGCAATACAGTCGGCATCTGCAGTTGACCAATGCTGCGGGGGCATTGGGGGCGGGGCTGACGGGGCAGGGGGTGACCATCGGCTTGGTGGATTCCGGGGTCAATCGTAATCATCCGGCCTTGGCTGGCCGGGTCAGCAAGCTGTTCGTCCACGTCAATCCCAATACCAACAACACCAGCGTGGATGATGTGGTGGGGCATGGCACGGTGGTGGCCCAGATGGCGGCCGGGCAAGGGATGGGCAACTGGGGCGGCGGTGTTGCGCAGGGTGCCACCATTGCGTCCTCCCGCATCATCGCGGACAAGCGTCCAACCGATGACGGATCGGGCGCGGGCAACGAGATTCATGCGGGTGAGGGGTACGGGGAATTCTTCCGTTCGATCAATGCCGAGCTGGCGGATGCCGGGGCGAAGATCATCAACAACTCCTGGGGCGGCCTGTACTGGAACGACCCCGCGCTGACCTACGAATTGGCGACTGCGTGGCGGGATTTCGTGGTCAACCGCGGCGGCATCGTGGTGTTTGCCAGCGGCAACAGCGGGGAAGATTCGCGCTATGCGGGCAATCCTTCCGACAATGCAAGGCTGCCCACGCTGGCAGGGGATGTGCTGCTTGAAAAAGGCTGGCTGACGGTAGGGGCACTGGACCCGGACAACCCCACCCAGCTCACTGCGTATTCACAGCAATGCGGCACTGCGATGTACTACTGCCTGGTAGCGCCGGGCAACGTGGTCTTCATCGACCCCAAGGCGACGACGGCGGATGCCAGCTATTCCTTGTACCAAGGGGGCGGGACCTCCTATGCCGCCCCGCAGGTGGCGGGCGCGGCGGCGGTGGTGTGGTCGGCTTTCCCATATTTCACCAATGATCAGGTCAGGCAGGCCCTGCTGGGGGCCGCCAAAGACTTGGGCGCACCGGGCGTGGACCCGGTGTTTGGCTGGGGGTTGCTGGACGTGACCCGTGCGGCGATGGGGCCCAGCCAGTTTGCATGGGGGGATTTCAATGCGGCGGTGACCGGCAATTCGGTTTGGCGCAATGAGATCACCGGCAGTGGCGGGTTGATCAAGCGTGGCAGTGGCAACCTGACCCTGACCGAGCGCGGCAGTTATGCCGGTTTGACCCGGGTGGAAAGCGGAGGCCTCGCGCTTCGCAAGGGATTGGCGGGGGATCTGTCGATCCTGTCGGGCGGCACGGCTTGGGGGTTCGGCGGCTTTGGCGGGCAGGTGACGAATAGTGGCCGCTTTCTGGTGGGGGCCAGTGTTCCTACCAGCATCGCGGGCAATTTCAGCCAGTCCGCGACCGGGACCTTGGGCGTGTGGCTGGGCAACGCGCTCAGCGTGACCGGCAGTGCCACTCTCAATGGCACGGTGTCGATCCTTGGCGTGAAGGGGGGCTACACCACGACCGCCAAGGAAACGCTGCTCACGGCGCAGGGGGGTGTCAATGGCACCTTCACCTCGATCAATGCCGCCTCCAACGTGTTCCTGGACGCGGCCCTGGCCTACGACCCCAATACGGTGTTCCTCAACATCAACCGCATCGATGTGAGCAAGGCCGTCGCCGCCCTGGGATTCGACGGGATCACCCTGATGTCGGCCGGGCGCGTGGAATCTGCCATGCAGGCCATTGATGACCAGTTGGGCGGCGCTGCACCAGCTGGCATCGGAGAGGCATTCATCGAGGCCGCAGGGGCCCTGCAGCGCGCCACCAGTGCCGACATGGCGGCCACGTCGCTGCGCAGCCTGTCTGGCGAGCTGCATGCAGCGTCCGCCGCCATGACCCTGGATGCGATCGAGGCGGGGCGGCGCAATCTTGTGGCACGTGTCGCGACACTGGCACACCCAGAGACGCCGGCCGGGGGGTGGTATCGCAACCTTGCCAGCGATGGCGCATTGCCGACCGACGGTGGCAACGCCATGGGCCTGGAATCGGTGGGCGAGGTGGTGGGCAACGATTGGCGGCTGGGCAACGATGCGCTGCTGGGTGTGTCCATGCAGCGCATGGCGCAATCGGGCTGGCTGTCGGCGGCAGCGGATCATGCCCGTGGCCAGCAACGCGAACTGCAGCTGTATGGCGTGCTTTGGCGCGGGCCTTGGCAGGCGCAGGTGCAGCTCGCCGATGGCAGATTCCAGCGTCAAATGCTGCGTACCTTGCAGCTGGGTGAACAGCAGGACATCGTGGCAACCCGGCTTGCTGGGGACTATCGCAGTGCTTACGCCGAGCTGGGCCGACGTTTCGAGGCGGGGGATTTGGCATGGACCCCGTACATCGGTAGCCGCTTCGTGCGGATCTCCAATGACGAATTCGTTGAAACAGGCGCCACCGGGTTCGGATTGCGTGCGCATGACTGGGATGTGTCGCGTTGGCAGGCCTTGGCGGGCGTGCGGGCGGGACGGGCTTGGCGTGTGGGAGGGCTGCTGCTGCAGGCAGATGCCCGCGCCGAATGGCAGCGCACTTTGCAGGCCGAAGGCGAACTGTTCGATGCCAGTTTCACCGGGCTGGAACAATGGGCACCCCTGCAAGGCATGGGCCTTGGCCCGCGTACGCAGGTGCTTGGTGTGGGTTTGGACGCGGGGCTGGGGCCCAATGCAGGGCTCCGCTTCGACCTGAGCCGTCAGCAGGGCAGCCTGGGGCAGAGCGGCATGGCGACGGTTCTTGGGTGGTGGCGTTGGTAGCCTGAGCCCACAAGAGGGGGGCGGATGATTCAAGTCGAAACGCGTCGCAGGCAAGCCGGGTGATGGCGCGCCTACTGGGCCTGATGGGCTTGCTGGGGCTGTTGGTCCTCGCTTTTGCGGCGCAGGCACAGCAGCCCTTGCCTGGTGAAGTGGGGCTGCGCCTGCAACGACTTGGAGTGGAGCATGGTCTGTCCCAGGCCAGTGCCCGGACGCTGGCCCAAGATGGGGACGGCATGCTGTGGGTTGGCACCCAGGATGGCCTGAATCGCTATGACGGCTACGGCTTCCGCGTGTTTCGTCATGATCCCATGCAGGCCGACAGCCTGTCGGACAACCATGTCATCGCGCTGACCACCGACAGCAAGGGGCGGTTGTGGGTGGGGACGCAGGCCGGCGGGTTGGGGCGATACGATCCGGACCGGCAAGTCTTCCACAACTATCCGATCGGGCAGGGGCGCCGTGATGCCGTCGCGGCCGTGCCGATCAATGCACTGGCGGCGGCGCCGGATGGCAGCTTGTGGGTCGCCAGCGGGCGTGGCCATTTGCAACGGCTGGACCCGCAGGGGCGCGTGTTCAGCACAATCAACGTGCCGGCGGAGATGACCGTGCGCGTCGTGTTGCCGCTGCCTGAGGGGGATGTGCTGGTGGGCGGCTCGGCCGGCCTGTTCCGCTGGACACAGACGGACGGGGCCTTGCAGCCATGGCCGGCCGCGGGGCTGCAGGTCGATGTCCAGGCGCTGGCGCGCAATGGGGAGGGCCGGATTTGGGTGGGTAGCCTGGGTGAGGGGGCTTTTGAGCTAGGGCGGGACGGGCGTTTGCTGCGACATGTCGATGTGGCGTCAGGCCTGGTGGGGGATGACGTCCGCAGCCTGTTGGTTGACCGCTGGAGCCGTGTCTGGATCGGCACCTACATGGGCCTGTCCCGGATCGACCGGCGTGGCGCTGCGCCGCGAAATTGGCGCGCTGGCGCGAGCAACGACAGTCTGGCTTCCGAACGCGTCCACGCGCTCCTGCAGGATCGGGATGGCCTGATCTGGATCGGCAGCTGGCTGGCGGGGGTGCATCTGTATCAACCGGATTCGGAAGCGTTCCGGGAATTTCGGTCGATTCCGGGGGTTGCAGGGACACTTCCCGGGAATGGTGTGCGATCCCTTGCTGCCGACAGCGAAGGCGGTCTTTGGCTTGGGGTGCAGGAAGGCGGCGGGCTGGTGCGCTTTGATCTTGCCAAAGGCGTCACCGATCGTTATTACCCGGATGGCGCTGGGGAATACCAGCTTCCCAGTGACCGCGTGCAGGCGATTGCGCTGGATCACGACGGCAACCTGTGGGTGGGCATGGTGGATGTCGGACTGGCGGTACTGCGGCGCGGCAGCCGTTCGTTCCAGCTGCTGCCCCCCGACCAAGGGGACCCCACGCGACCGCGCGGACCCAATGTGCTCAGTCTGAGCGTGGATCGTGCAGGCACGCTTTGGGTCGGATACGAGGAACACGGGCTGGATGCACTGTGTCGCGGCTGTGATCAATTTCGCGCCTACCGTCACCGTGCGGACGACGCGTTTGGCCTGCCCGGACGCACGATCAATGCAGTGTTTGAGGATCGATCCGGCCACCTGTGGGTAGGGTCACGCCCGGGTGGGATGGCCTTGCTGGATCGCAAGACGGGGCGGACGACGGCCCTGAGCGCGCTGGTGGAAACCAAGGATGGTGCGGTGCCCCGCACGGTCACGGTGATCATGCAGGCCCGGGGCGGGGATCTCTGGGTGGGGACGCAGGGCGAAGGCCTGGTGCGGTTGCAGCCGTTGGCCAATGGGCGATATCGCCTGACTTCCTACACGCACAAGCAAGGCATGGTGGCGGAAGCCATCGGCAGCATCATCGAGGATGGGCGCGGCTTGTTGTGGATCACCACCACGCTGGGGATCAGCAAGCTGGATCCGGGCAGCGGCAAGATCGAGAACTACAGCTCCCACTCCGGTGCCCAGAACGAAGGCTATTTCGTTTCCGCAGGGGCTGCGCTTGCTGATGGCAGGATTGTCTTTGGCGGCCTGAAAGGGTTGACCGTGTTCGACCCGGCCGCAGTGCTTCCGCACAACCCCGTGCATCGTCCCGTCATCACCGACGTTCGCGCGTTCCAGAGCGCGGCCGGGGCCTCTGGTGATTTCCTCACCTATGAAGGCGGAACCGATGCCGCCGATCGCCTTCGGTTGCGCGCAGGCGCGGGTGGCTTCGGTTTCAGTTTTTCCGCACTTGCCTATGCCGATGCGGAACATATCCAGTACAGCTACCGTCTGGACCCCATTGACCATGGATGGACCGATGCGGATGCAGGCCAGCGGACGGCAGGCTATCCCCACCTCGCGCCAGGCCAGTATCGGCTGCGCTTGCGTGCCCGTTACCCGGGCGAAGATTACGGCCCTGAGCGCGTGGTCGATGTCACGTTGGCCCCCCTGTGGTGGCAGACGTCGTGGGCACGGGCGGGGCTTGTTGCGTTGCTGTTGTTGCCGTTCACGCTTTGGGGCTGGAACAGGTACCAGCGGGGCATCGAGCGCGAGCGTGCCCAAGCGGTGTTGGCCGAGAGTGAGGAGCGTCTGCAGCTGGCGCTGTGGGGAACCGGCGACGAGTTCTGGGATGCGGATCTTCGTACTGGTGGCTTGGTGCGGGTGAACCCGTTGCCGCAGATCCAGACCCCCGGCAACCCGGCGGCCATAGGTTTCGCCGCGTTGCTGGAGCTGGTACATGAAGACGATCGGGGGTTGCTCTCGGCCGCGGTCGCGCGCGTGTTCAAGAACCCGGATGCAGAGTTCGAACCGGTGTATCGCATGCGGGACCTGCAGGGCGAGTGGCGTTGGATGCGGTCGCGTGGGCGCACGGTGCAGCGTCATGCGAATGGCAAGCCGATCCGCATGGCAGGCGTCACCGAGGATGTCACCGTCCTGCGTGAACACTCGCGCAGCCTGGAGCGTCTCAACCAGGCGTTGGAACAGCGGGTGGAAGAACGTACCGCGGACCTGACCCTGCTGAACAAGGAGTTGAGCACGACCATCGATCAACTGCGCTTGACCCAGCACCAACTCGTCGAGTCCGAGAAATTGGCAGCCTTGGGCGCGCTGGTTGCCGGCATTGCCCACGAAGTGAATACCCCGCTTGGGGTGGGGGTCACTGCTGCCTCACATCTGGAGGAGCAGGCCCGGATGTTCCATCGCAAGGCCGAGGCCGGCGCATTGGATGCCGCCCAGGTGCTGGCATTCGCGCGTTCGGTGGATGATGCCAGTGCGATGGTCCTGCGCAATCTGCAGCGTGCCGACAAGATGATCCGAAGCTTCAAGCAGGTGGCGGTGGATCAGGCCAGCGAGGAGCGACGCTTGATCGATGTGGCGAGCTACCTTGAGGAAATCCTTGTCTCACTGCAGCCTGTGCTCAAGCGCAGCCCGCATGCACTGGAGATCGCGGTGCCGGCTGGGCTGCGCGTCAACACGCAGCCAGGCGCGCTTTACCAGATCGTGGTCAATCTGGTGACGAATGCCATGATGCATGCCTTCGAGGGGATCGCGAACGGGCATATGCGCATTGCCGCTCGCGCCGAAGGTGAGGGTTGGGTGCTTGAATTCTCGGATGATGGCGTAGGGATGGAGGAAGACGTGCGTCGTCGGCTGTACGACCCGTTCTTCACCACGCGGCGTGGCCAAGGCGGCTCGGGGCTAGGCATGCACATCGTTTACAACCTGGTGACGCAGGCGTTGGGCGGCACCATCGAGTGCGAATCCGCGCCGGGCCAAGGAACCCGCATCATCCTGCGCATGCCGCAGCGGTAAAGCAAAGGCGGCATCGCCCTGCACAAACGGCGATGCCGTCGCGCTCAGTCGTCCGGATAGCGTTGGCGCAGCGACTCTGCTTCACCCCAGTTGTCGAACAGGAGCTGCACCAGCGCCGGGTCGAACTTCTTGCCTGACTGGCCCTGAATGAAGTCGCGGATGCGCTCGGCGGGCCAAGCATCCTTGTAGACGCGGACGCTGCCAAGCGCATCGAAGACATCGGCCAGTGCGACGATGCGGCCTTCCAGGCTGATGTCCTCACCGCGAATGCCATTCGGGTAGCCGGAGCCGTCCCAGTTTTCGTGATGCTCCAGGCAGATCCGTGCGGCCAGTTGCAACAGCGGCCGGTGTGAAGCGGACAGCATCTGCGCCCCCAGCCGGGCGTGGGTCCGCATGATGGCGGTTTCCTCGGGGCTGTGGCTGCCGGGCTTGTTGAGGATGGCGTCCGGGATCCCGATCTTCCCGATATCGTGCAGCGGCGCGGCCATGCGAAGCGCCTCCGCAGCTTTCGCGTCCTGACCGGCGAGACGGGCCAGCATTTCGGACAAGAGGCCAACCCGCAAGACATGGTTGGCGGTCTCCCGCGAGCGGGTCTCTGCCGCACCGGCCAGCAGCCAGATCATCTCCAGCTGGCTGTCCACGAGCTCCTGATGCAGGTGCAAGTTCTTGAAGGCCAGCGCGACGTTGGAGGAGAAAACCTCCATCAGCTTGCGCTCGACTTCCCCCATTTCCTCGGACTCACCGACGTAGAGCAGGCTTTGGCGATGCTCTTCGTCAATGAAGTGCAGCACGTAGTGGTCGCTCGCGAATTCGTGCTGACGGGTTTTCAACGCCCGCTGCAGGGTTTCCAGTCGCTGCGGGGGAAGCAGCGTTTCGGCGCCATGGCCGATCAACGCCTGATGGGCAGCGCTGGCCTGGATGATCGGGTAGGTGGCCATTGCGGTGGCGTCGTGCTCAACCCGGCACAACAATGTCGCCCCACGGGTGTGGGCCAGACGCGGCAATTGTTCCAGCACAGTATTGGCAAGCCCATTGCCGTCGCGTTGGGAAAAGACGTTGGCACTGGCGGAGAGCACCTGCTCCAATCCTTCCTTGCTGGCCTCAATGGTCATCAGGTCCCGGTAGCCACGCAGGGCGACGAACATCGTGGTGTGGAAGCGGGAAGCCGTGAGCTCGGTCTTTTCCTTGTAATCGTTGATGTCATAGGCGCTGATGACATCCTGTTCGGGCGCTTGGCCCGGTTGGCCGGTGCGCAGTACGATCCGGACGCGGTGGTTACCCAGCGTCGTACGGATCTTGCGTACCAAATCGAGCCCGGCATGTTCGGTTTCCATCACCACGTCCAGCAACAGGACGGCGATGTCCGGCTGTTGGCGAAGCATTTCGAACGTTTCGTCGGCACTGTAGGCGGACAGGAATTCCAGTGGGCGGGCTTCGAAGCTGAAGCCCCCCAGCACCAGGCGCGTGACCTGGTGTACCTCCGGCTCGTCATCCGCGATCAGGATCTTCCACGGATCGCGCAGTCCTGCCGCGCCCTGCTGGAGTTCAATTGCGTCCAAGGCCATCCCCCCTTGACGCTGACTATAGCCTGCTTTTCTGGCCGTGGTGCAAGCCGTGAACAGGCTTCAGTGGTTGCCGGCGAACAACTCGCGGCCGATCAGCATCCTGCGGATCTCGTTGGTGCCGGCACCGATGGCATAGAGCTTGGCGTCGCGCAGGATGCGGCCGGTGGCGAATTCATTGATGTAGCCGTTGCCGCCCAGCGACTGGATGGCCTCCAGCGCCACCTGCACCGCCGCTTCGCTGGCATGCAGCAGGCAGCTGGCGGCGTCGATGCGGCTCTTGTGGCCGGCGTCGTAGTCGCGGGCGACCTGGTAGGCGAAGGCGCGGCTGGACTGCAGGGAGGTGTACATGTCGGCGATCTTGGCCTGCATCAGCTCGAAGGTGCCGATGGCCTGGCCGAACTGGCGGCGTTCGCGGACATAGGGCAGGGCGATGTCGAGCGCGGCCTGCATCAAGCCGATCGGGCCGCCGGAAAGCACAAGACGCTCGGTGTTCAGGCCGCTCATCAGTACCTTGACGCCGTTGTTGACTTCGCCCAGCACGTTCTCCTGCGGGATTTCGCAGTTCTCGAACACCAGCTCGCAGGTGTTGCTGCCGCGCATGCCCAGCTTGTCCAGCTTCTGCGCGGTGGAGAACCCCGGCATGCCTTTTTCGATGATGAAGGCGGTCATGCACTTGCTGCCCAGCTCGCGGCTGGCGGTGCGCATGTAGACGATCAGCACGTCGGCCTCGGGGCCGTTGGTGATCCACATCTTGTTGCCGTTGGCGACCCAGACGTCGCCTTTCAGTTCGGCGCGGCAGGCCATCGAGCCGACCACATCGGAACCCGCGCCCGGCTCGCTCATCGCCAGTGCACCCTTGAACTCGCCGCTGCACAGCTTGGGCAGGTACTTGGTGCGTTGCGCCTCGTTGCCATTGGCGTAGAGATTGTTGACGCAAAGGTTGGAGTGGGCGCCGTAGGAGAGGCCAATGGCGCCAGAAGCGCGGCTGATTTCCTCCATCGCCACCAGATGCGCCAGATAGCCCAACCCGCTGCCGCCGTACTCGGCAGGGATGGTCATCCCCAGCAGGCCCATGTCGCCCAGCATCGGCCACAGTTCCTGCGGGAACCAGTTGTCTTCGTCGGCCTTGGCGGCACGCGGCGCGATTTCTGTCTCGGCAAAGCGGTGGACGGCATCACGCAGGGCATCGAGGTCTTCACCGAGGGGGAATGGGCGCATGGGAGTCTCGTGGGGGAAGGGGGGGCGTCCAACCCTCCCCAAATTCGGGGAGGGTTGCGGTGTCAGTTGCCGCGAATGCGGCCCTGGAAACGGGTGCGGCCACGTCCCAGGGGCAGCTTCAGCTTTCCGATCTTGTCGATGCGCTCTTCGGCCAGGCGGTCGGCGGCACGATAGGTCGGGATGCCGTCGCGGTCGGCGATCTCATAGATGCGCGAGAGGTTGTGATAGATCGTGCGCATCATCCGCATCGCGCGTTCGCGGTTGTAGCCATCCAGCTCCAGCGCCACGTTCATCACGCCGCCGGCGTTGACCGCGTAATCCGGTGCGTAGAGGATGCCGCGCTTGACCACTTCGTCACCGATGGCGTCGTTCTGCAGCTGGTTGTTGGCCGCGCCGCAGATCACCTTGAACTTGAAGCGCGGCAAGGTCTGCTCGTTCACCGTTCCGCCCAGTGCGCAGGGCGAGTAGACGTCGGCCGGGACGTCATAGATCTCGTCCAGCCCCACGGCTTCCGCGCCGTATTCGTTGACGGCCTTGTCCACCAGCTGCTGGTTGATGTCGGTGACGAAGATCTTGGCGCCACGATCCTTCAGCAGCTTGACGTATTCCATGCCAACGTGACCAAGGCCCTGCACCGCGTAGCTGTACTTGCCTACGTCCTCATCGCCGAACTTGCGGTTCAACGTCGCCAGCAGGCCTTGCAGGGCGCCGTAGGCGGTGAACGGCGAAGGGTCGCCAGAGCCGCCGTGAACCTGATGCACGCCGGTCACGTACTCGGTCTCGCGGTACACATATTCCATGTCGTTGACGTCGATGCCCACGTCTTCCGCGGTGATGTAGCGGCCGCCCAGCGACTCCACGAACTGGCCGAAGGCGCGGAACAGGGCCTCGGACTTGTCGGTGGCCGGGTTGCCGATGATCACCGCCTTGCCGCCACCGATGTTCAGGCCGGCGACCGCATTCTTGTAGGTCATGCCGCGGGACAGGCGCAGCACATCCTTCAGTGCCTCGTCTTCACTCTTGTACGGCCACATGCGGGTACCGCCCAAGGCCGGGCCCAGCACGGTGTTGTGGATGGCGATGATCGCCTTCAGGCCAGCATCCTTGTTGTGGCAGAACACGACCTGTTCATGGCCGTAGGTGTCGAGGGTTTCGAAAATCATGGTGGGGCTCCGGCCTGCAAGGGTTTGGGACGGGCAGGCGGTTGTTGGGGGAGAGGTGGCGAAGGCGTCAAGCAAGGCAGGTTTTGGCCCGGCTTAGCCCACCCATTCTAAGCCATCCCTCGGCGCCGACGTTTCAAGGGGCGGCTGTCACCACCCGGTTGCGGCCCTCGGCCTTGGCCTGATACATCGCGCGATCGGCACGCTGCAGCAGGCCGTCGGCATTGCAGCCGGCATCCGGAATCTGCGCCACAACGCCCACGCTGATCGTCAGGTGGGGTTTCAACCCGGCGCAGCAGGGCGGATGCATTTCGGCGATGTATTGGCGGATGCGATCGGCCAGCAAGCGGGCGGTTTCCAGGTCGGCGTCCTGCAGCAGCACGCAGAACTCCTCGCCGCCATAGCGCATGGCCATCGCCCCACGCGGCAGGTGGCGACGGATCACGCGGGCAACCTCCTGCAGGCAGGCGTCGCCGCCGAGGTGGCCCAAGCTGTCATTGAGTGATTTGAAATGATCGAGGTCGATCATCAGCAACGCCAAGGAGCGTTTGCCGACGGCGCAGGCGCGGCACAGGGTGTCGAGCGACTCATACAGCTCGCGTCGATTGCCCAGCCCGGTCAGGGCATCGGTGTAGGACAGTCTGCGCAACTCGTCATTGGCGCGGCGCAACCCCGCTTCACTCTCCTGCAGCTGTGCCGTGCGGGTGTGCACCATCGACCGCAGCTGGGCCTGGCGCTGGTTCAGCGTGCGCAGCCGCAGGCGCAGGAGGCACCAGCACAGCACCAGCCCCCCCAGTACGAAAATGGCGCGCGACACTGGCGTTTGCCACCATGCGCGGGGCACCTCGATCACCAATTCCAGTGGCGGGGGGGATTGCCCCCATGCGTCGATGGCTTCGATGTGAATCCTTTGCCTGCCGATGGGAAGGTGTGGGTAGTGTCGAATGTTGTCGCTCTGCCAGTCCTGAGTGTGGGGACTGACGCCCACCAGCGAGACCCGATAGCGGTTGGCGCTTTCGAACTCGCCTGTCAGCAGCTCGTATTCCAATGTAAGCGGGCTGTCTGCAGCGGGCATCTTCAGCACGCCGGCCGGTAGTGGGACCCGCTGCCCGTTCACCTGCACACCGGTCAGGTGCAAGGGGGCGGGCGTGGATGGGGGCGCCATTGGCGGGGTATATACCGCTGCACCGCCGATGGTGCCGATCCAGACACGCCCCTGGGTGTCGGCCTGCATCACGCTGCTGTTGCATTCGTCATGCGGCAGGCCATCCCTGCGATAGAAAGGCGTTGAGCGGAACCCGTTGCCCTCCGGGTGCCAGCGGAACACGCCATAGTCCGTGCAGACCAGATAGTCGCCACGGGCATCGCGCACGGCGCCGTAGGCGCCTTTCACCGGCAATGGCGGCAGTGCGGGGGTGTCGATGCGCGTTGGGTGGTCCGGGTTGGAGACGTCGATGCGCTGTATGCCGCCATTGGCGGTGCCGATCCAAAGCACCTGTCTGCCGCTGGCATCGGGAAATAGACGGACATCCAGGAGGCGGCCTGACGGCAAGGCGATGTCGCTGCTGAAATAGCGCCATTGGCCTGCCCGCAGGCGTGCCAGCCCTTGTTCGCGGGTGCTGAACCAGACGTCCTGGCCAACGCGAATGGCGGCAAAAGCCCGGGTGGGCGCGCCTGCGCTGGCTGGTACCAGCAGCCACCGTGCACCGTCCCAGTGGGCCAAGCCCTGGTAGCGCGTGCTGATCCAGACGTTGTTGCGCTCCGCCAGCAGGATCCGGATGGATTCTTCTTCCTGCTTGAGCCAAGGCGTGTTCAACGTGACGAAACGGTCATTGCGCAGTTCCAGCAGATGCCCTCCCCAAGTGCCCACCCAAAGGGCACCCTCCGCACTGCCGTCTGGTACCCGTTCGATGCTGCGGATGGCCAGATTGGGGAGGCCCTCCGCCCTGCCATACCGCTGCCACTGTCCGTCTTCGTGGCGGGCAATGCCCTCGCCGTCGCTTCCCAGCCACAGCCGCTCACGGCCCTGCGACGTGGTTTCCACGCGCAGTGCCCAGATGCCGTTGGCATCGTGCCCCAGGGTGCTGATCAGATGCCATTCACCCTGCAAGGGGGTTCGCACCGCACCGCTTTCCGTCCCTACCCAGACTTCCGGGATGCCGCGATGGCTTCTTGTGGCCAGTATCGTGTGGATGCGCTCATGCAAGGGCTGCAAGCGCGGATCCGCCTGTTTCCAGCTGCCGTTTGCGTGCTGGACGATCAAGCCACTGCGGGTGCCCGCCCAAAGCTCGCCCGGTCCGGTCCGGGGGGTGACCCAATGCAAGGCGCTGATGAAATTGCTGGGCAACGGGCTGTTGCCGGTATGCCAGCGCGTCCACTGCGACCCTTGCAGACGCGCCAGTCCGCCGCCCTGCAGCCCCACCCACAGCGTATTTCGCCCGTCGCTGCCAGGTTGCAGGAGCAAAGTTCTGGCTTCATCGGTACGCGGGCCGGTGTCCGGCAGCGGCATGTTGGTGCATTGCAGCTGTCGGTCGCAACGCACCAGCCCTGCGCCATAGGTCGCCACCCACATGGTGTCGGTCTGGGCATCGATGGCGATGTCCATGAGCTGGTGGTTGGCCAGCAAGGGCGGAATGGGCAAAGGTTTCCATTGCGCATCCACCAGCTCTGCCATGCTGGCACCGAGGGCAAAGATTCGCAGGCGTGGCCCATCCGCCAGCACCCGAAGGCGCTCGGTACGGCCTTGCGGAAACGGGCTGCCCAAGGCATCCCAGCGCCCATTCCGGAGACGCCAGGTGCCGCGGGCTTCGGTCGCCACCAGCAATTCGTTGCCGGGGGTGGTGGCCAAGCTCACGATGGGGTCGTCCAGGCTGTTGTCTGGGCCATGCTCCG
This sequence comes from Pseudomonadota bacterium, assembly GCA_963205445.1. Classification (GTDB taxonomy): domain Bacteria; phylum Pseudomonadota; class Gammaproteobacteria; order Xanthomonadales; family Xanthomonadaceae; genus Thermomonas. Next base: position 2,663 of record CAUJJG010000114.1, on the reverse strand, counting down.
GCTGCATCGCCATGCCGCTCTTGCGCGCAAGGCCACGCATGGTCCCTACCCAGGTGGTGCCGTCGGTTTGCACGGCAATCGCGTTGACGCGAATGTCCGGCAGGCCGTTGGCATCGTTGAACAGATTCGAGGGCAGCCATCCGATCTGCTGCAGGTTGATGCCGGAGGGCGCAATCGTGCTGTTCGTCACGTTTCCGGCCTTGGCATGCGGGCCGGTGAGCAGCATGAGTGCAGCGAGGCAGGAAACGAGCGGCCGCAGGCAACGAGGCATGCCAGATGTCAAGCAAACTTCGTGCCATGGATGGCGTTTGAAGCGCCATCTCGATGGACGGGGCGAGAAATCAGGCGGGACGGGCTTGTCCGGCGGGCGCGGGTGGTTTGAAGCCCGCGCAAGGGTCGGTGCGGGGCTGCGCGGGGATGGCGCGTGTTTTGTCATATTTCGACGCACTGTTCCCGGTTTCCAGGAAGCCGATGGCCTGGCTGGGGATGCCGAGGAATCGCAGCCAGAAGGGCACGGCGAAGTCGTTGCGGACATGGCCGTTGCCGGCGATCAGCACGACGCCCCGTTCGGCGTATGGCCGCAGCGTGTCGGTCATCACAACATCGCGGGCGATCTGGGCCTTGGCCATTGGGGAGACCATCGATTCCGGCAGCATTCCGCAATGGCTGTCGCGTACCTCTGTCTCTTGGGCGGCCAGTACATCGGCCGGCAGTGCGTTCAACCGATATTGGCTGACGAGGGGGGGCGGCAGGACCGCGGCCACACCTTCTTTCACCACCTTCGAGGCCGCTGCGCGCGACAGGTTGGCGGCCAGCAGTGGCAGCTTGTGGTCCAACGCCAGCTGGATCACCGGCCGGTAGTAATCCCATTGCCAGCTGGACTTGGCCGGCGCGACCTTGGCGATCACGCAGGCCGCATCTGCACAGTCTTTCAGTGCTGCATCCAGCGCCGGTTGCTGGTCGGTATCGAACTGTTCCATGGCGATGGCAGGCCGCCAGCCGGCCGCGATCTCCTCGCGCAGCAGCGCGGCGCGCGCGGCATGGCCGGTTGCATTGTCGTGAACTTCACCCAACAGCAGGACCTTGGGTGGCGCAAGTTCGGGCCTTGGGGCATGGCTGGTGCAGGCGGCGAGGGTGGTGGCAAACAAGAGGGTGGGCAGGCGTCGGGTCATGGGCGTTGGATACGGTGGCGTCGGGGGGGATCCTAACCTGCGCGCTACAATTGCAGATTGCCAATTTTGTGTGGATGCAGCCCCGATGAGCACCCCGGCCGCCAATCTTCCCGCCGCCCAGACCGACACCTCGCCGCTGCGCTTCGTCACCGCCGCCAGCCTGTTCGATGGTCATGATGCCGCGATCAACATCATGCGCCGGTTGATCCAGGCGCAGGGCGCCGAGGTCATCCACCTGGGTCACAACCGCAGCGTGGAAGACGTGGTGCGCGCGGCCCTGCAGGAAGACGCCGATGCGATCGCGCTGTCGAGCTATCAGGGCGGCCACGTCGAGTATCTGAAGTACATGGTGGACATGCTGAAAGAGCGAAACGCCGCGCATATCCGCGTGTTCGCCGGCGGCGGCGGCACCATCACCCCGGAGGAAATCCGCGAGCTGGAAGCCTACGGCGTCGAGCGCATCTATCACCCCAACGACGGCATGAAGATGGGCTTGGTGGAGATGATCCACGACGTGGTGCAGCGCGCCGGCGCGGCGCGGCTGCCGGCGCAAACGCCGCGGCAGGTGGCCTTCGAGGACGAAATCGGCATCGGCCACATGCTCAGCACCATCGAGGAAGCGGCGCTGGAACCGACCGAGTTGGCGAGGCTGCGCAAGGAATGGGCGCTGGCCAGCGGCAAGACCCCGGTGATCGGCATCACCGGCACCGGCGGCGCGGGCAAGTCCTCGGTGACCGATGAGCTGCTCAACCGCTTCCTGGCCAGCTTCCCGGACATGCATATCGCGGTGATCTCGGTCGACCCCACCCGCCGCCGCACCGGTGGCGCGCTGCTGGGCGACCGCATCCGCATGAATTCGCTGCGCAGCCCGCGGGTGTTCATGCGCTCGATGGCCACCCGCCGCCAGAACGTGGCCACCAATGCGGTGCTCAAGGACTGCATCGACTTCCTCAAGTCCCTGAGCTTCGACCTGGTCATCGTCGAAACCGCTGGCATCGGCCAGTCCGATTCGGAGATCGTCGATCTGGTCGATTTCCCGATGTACGTGATGACCTCCGACTTCGGCGCGCCCAGCCAGCTGGAAAAGATCGACATGCTCGATTTCGCCGAGCTGGTGGTGCTCAACAAATACGACCGCCGCGGCGCCGAGGACGCCCTGCGCGACGTGCGCAAGCAGTGGAAGCGCAACCACGTTGCCTTCCAAACTGCGGACGATGACGTGCCGGTCTATCCGACGATTGCCTCCCAGTTCAACGACCCCGGCCTGAACTGGATGTTCGTCAACCTCTGCCGCCTGCTGGGCGAGAAAACCGGCTTTGCGCGGCAGCCGCAGCTCGACACCCAGCTGAAGGAGCCCCGCGCCACCGTGCTGATCCCCGGCAACCGCGTGCGCTATCTGGCCGAGATCGCCGAGCAGGGGCGGGCGATCAACAAGCAGGTGGAAACCCAGGCCGAGATCGCCGACCGTGCGCAGTCGCTGTGGGAGGCGCT
>CAUJJG010000113.1 GCA_963205445.1 Pseudomonadota bacterium | reverse complement strand
GCGTAGGCCAGCTCGCGGCGCGCAGCGCCGGAGCCGGCCTTTGTGCGGCGCTTACTCGGCGCGGCCGCCAAATTCGCCGGTGGTGGTGTTCACCCACACTTTTTCGCCGGTGCCGATGTATTCCGGCACCATGATCTCGATGCCGGTGGACAGCTTGGCCGGCTTCGGGCGTTTGGTGGCGGTGCCGCCCTTGAGTTCGGGCGGGGTTTCGATGACCTCCAGCGCCACCGATTGCGGCAGTTGGATCGCCACCGGGACGTCGTCGATCAGCTGCACATAGATGCCGGTGAGGTCGTCGACGATGTAGCCGGCGGCATCGCCGATGGCGTCCGGGTCCAGCGTGTAGGGCGTGTAGTCCTCGTCATCGAGGAACACGAACGCCTCGCCGTCCTTGTACGAATAGGTGCACTGGCGGCGGCTCATGTCCACTTCGCGCAGGTCGTCGTCGCCGTCGAAGCTGGAATCCAGCTTGTTGCCGCCAGGGATGGAATACATGACGAAGCGGAAGCGCACGTTGCCGCCGCGGCCCTGCGGGCTGCTGCGCTCGATGTCGCGGATCTGGTAGACGCCGTTGTTGTATTCGACGACGTTGCCTTTCTTGATGTCGTAAGCCTTCATGGTGTGGTCACTTCGGTGCGAGGCGGGTGGCGCCATCCAGACGGATGGTTTCGCCGTTGAGGTAGGAATTGGTGAGGATGTAGGCGACCAGATCGGCGTATTCGGCCGGCTGGCCCAGGCGCGACGGGAAGGGGATGGTGGCAGCCAGCGACTTCTGCACCTCGTCGGGCATGCCATCGACCATCGGCGTCCAGAACACGCCGGGGGCCACGGTCATCACGCGGATGCCGAAGCGGGCCAGCTCGCGCGCCATCGGCAAGGTCATGCCGACCACGCCGCCCTTGGAGGCCGAATAGGCGGCCTGGCCGATCTGGCCTTCATAAGCGGCCACCGACGCGGTGTTGACGATCACGCCGCGCTCGCCGTCGGCGTTGGCCTCGTTGTGCTGCATCAGGTCGGCACAGGCCTTGGCGACGTTGAAGCTGCCCACCAGGTTCACCATCACCGTGGTCGAAAACTGCGAGAGCGTCATCGGCCCGGTCTTGCCCAGCACGCGGCCGGCACCGAGGATGCCGGCGCAGTTGATCGCCACGTTCAAACCGCCCAGGAAGTCCTTGGCGGCGGCGACATTGGCAGCGACTTGTTCCTCGTTGCTGACGTCGGTCTTGTAGAAGCGGGCGTTGTCCGCGCCGAGTTCGGCCACCGCGGCCGCGCCTTTTTCTTCGTTGACGTCGAACAGGGCGACCTTGCCGCCGTGGTTGACCAGATGCTGGGCCACGGCGAAACCGAGGCCGGAAACGCCGCCGGTGATGACGGCGCGGGCGGATGCGAGCTGCATGGGGAGTCCTGCGGGCGGAAAGCCGCGATTTTAGCGGATGCCGCCAGCCGGCTCACAGGGGCGAGCCGGCGACGTGGCGGCATGCGCCATCAATAGACCTGCTTGGTGAGGCGGCGTGCAAACTCCCCCGGCAGCAGCCCGGGTGCGAACAGGAAGCCTTGGCCGACGGTGACACCCAGCCGCAGCAGGAAGTCCCGCTGCGCTTCGGTCTCCACACCTTCCGCGATCACGCCCAGGCCCAGACTGCGAGCGATGCCGATGATGGCCTGGCAAATGGCCACGTCGGAGTGCTTGCCCGGCACCCCTTGCAGGAAGCCTTGGCTGAGCTTGAGCGAATGGATCGGCAGTCGACGCAGGTAGTTGAGTGCGTTGTAGCCTTCCCCAAAGTCATCGATGGACAGGCGAACGCCAAGTTTGCGCAGCTGGTTGAAGACGTTCAGGGTGTCAGACTTGTCCTCCACCAGCACACGTTCCGTCAGTTCCAGCTCCAGAGCATGTGCCGGCAGTTCGGTTTGCTCCAGCACGGTGCGCACGGTGTCCACGAATCCTTCGCTGAGGATTTGCCGGTAGGAGACGTTGACCGCCATGCGTTGCACCGGCAGGTCCTGTTCGCGCCAGCGACGCAGCTGGCTGCAGGCCTCCTGCAGCACCCATTGGCCGATGCGGATGATGTCGCCGGTGGACTCGGCCAGGTCGATGAAATGATCGGGGCGCATTTCGCCCAGCTTCTGGTTGCGCCAACGGACCAAGGCTTCCGCGTAGAGAATGCGGTTGCTGCGCAGGTCCACTTGCGGCTGGTACACCAGATGGAACTCGCCCTTGTCCAGTGCGCGGCGCAACTGGTTTTCGGTTTGCAGGCGCGCCTGCTGACGAATCGACAGCTCCGGCGTGGAGGATTGCACGCCGTTGCGGGCCCGCCGCTTGCTGTCGTACATCGCGCTGTCGGCACTTTGGATCAGCTGCTTGGGGGTTTCGCCGTCGGGGCCGGCATGGGCAATGCCGATGCTGGCGGTTACGCTGAATTCTTCGGTGTCCAGACAGAAGGGGGCATCGAACGCCTGCTGGATCTGGCGGGCCAACCGTTCCGGGCGCTCGATGTCCTCGTCGTTGGCGCAGGCCACCAGGAACTCGTCGCCGCCGACACGCGCCGCCAAGCCTTCATCCCCCACAGCGGTACGGATGCGCTGAGCGGCTTCCATCAGGACGGTATCGCCTGCGCCATGGCCCAACATGTCGTTGACCAACTTGAAGCGATCCAGGTCGATGTAGAGCAGGGACAGGCCCGCGTGGTCAGGCAGCGCAATGGTGGTGTTGATGTATTCGAGGATGGCGTCGCGGTTGAGCAGGCCGGTCAGTGCGTCGGTCTGTGCCTGCAGGCGCAGGGCTTCTTCCGACTGCTTGCGTTCCGTGATGTCCTGCAGGGTGCCGCTGAGGTGACCATGCCCCGGGTCGTGCGGGTCCGGCTCGCCGATCATGCGGATCCAGAACGGGGTGCCCAGTGCATCTTTGCCCTGCAGCTCCAGATCGAAGCCGGTATCCCCATCGATGGCCTTCAGCGTTCTGCGCAGCAGCCGCCTTGAGGCATCGTTGAGGCAGCTGAGCACGCCCGCCATGCTGTCCGGGGCCACTTTTGCACCCAGGATATGGGTGGCTTCGCGGGTCAGATAAAGCGCATCGGTGCTGCGTTCCCACTGCCAGGCACCAATGCTGGCCAGCTCCTGGACCCGGGCGAACAGGGCGTTGTCGCGCTTGAGGTGGGTGATGTTGCTGCTCAAGGCCAAGACGAGATTGGGCTCATGTGCGCCGGGCGTGAATTGGGGCACGGCGGTTACTGACAACCACACCAGGTGCTGCGTGCTGCGTCGATACAGGCCGATGACCTGGCTGTTGATGCTGTTGCCGGTTTGCAGTGCGAGCGCCGTTGGGTAGTGACTTGGCGGCATCGTGCGGCCGTTCTCGTCCACGATGACCCAGTCGTTCCAGTCCGGTTGGGTGACCAGCGGGTCTTCGCCGGTAATGCCAAAAACGGTATCGGCAGCTGCATTCATGTACAGCAGCTGGCCTGCCCGATTCTGCAGTGTCACCGCTTGGTCCAAGCCCTCGATCAGATTGGTGAAACGGGACTCTGCGGCATGTCGTGCGGTCAGGTCGCGGGCCACGGCCACCACGGCCGGTTGCCCGTGATGGAGGATGCCGGCGGAGTGCACCTCAACCGGGAACCGCGCCCCATCCGCGCGCATGTTGGTGGCTTCCGTCACATGGGTTTCACCCAGCGCGATGGCCTCCAGGGCGGCTGTCATGTAATGCAACGGGATATCGGGGTTGAGGGCCAGGACGGTCTGGCCCACGATCTCCTCGCGCGGGCGCCGATAGGCGCTTTCCCCGGCCTTGTTCAAGGCCAGGATGGTGCCGTCGAGGGCAATGATGCTGACGGGGTCAGGCACCGCATCGAACAAGGCACGGTAATGGGCATGCCCGGCAGTGATTTCCGTCTGTGCTTCACGCAGCGCCTCGGCGGCCTGCAACAGCAGCGACTGCACCGTGGCCGACGTGGTGGGTGCCTTGGCGGCATCAATCAATTGCTGCAGCAACGTGGATTTCATTGTGCGCCCAAGGCCTTGCCCACCTTGCTGCCGGACTCACGCCCCAGCAGGCCCGCCAACCAGCGGCCGGTCTCGGCCAGTTGTGCAAGATCGATGCCGGTGTGGATGCCCAGGCCATGCAGCATATAGACCACGTCCTCGCTGGCCACGTTGCCACTGGCGCCCTTGGCATACGGGCAGCCACCGGCACCGGAGACGGCGCTGTCCACGACGCGCACGCCTGCTTCCAGGCAGGCCAGCACATTGGCCAGCGCCTGGCCGTAGGTGTCGTGGAAATGGATGGCCAAGGCTGTCATCGGTACTTCGGCTGCCACGGCTTCCAACATCGCACGCGCCTTGTGCGGCGTGCCGACGCCGATGGTGTCGCCCAGCGAGACCTCGTAGCAGCCCATCGCATGCAGCGCCTTGGCCACGCGCACCACGTCAGCCAACGGCACGTCACCTTGGTAGGGGCACCCGAGGACGGTGGAGACATAGCCGCGCACTTTTACGCCGTCGGTTTGGGCACGCACCAACACCGGGGCGAAGCGCGCCATCGATTCGTCGATGCCGGCATTGGTGTTCTTGCGATTGAAGGTTTCGGAGGCCGCAGTGAATACCGCCACCTCCTGCGCGCCGGCAGCGCGGGCGCGGTCGTAGCCGGCTTCGTTGGGCACCAGTACCGGATAGGCGACGCCGGATGCGCGGGTGATGCCGGCCAGCACCTGCGCGGCATCGGCCATCTGCGGCACCCATTTGGGGCTGACGAAGGCGGTGGCCTCGATGCTGGCAAGGCCGGTCTGCGACAGCCGGTCGATCAGCTCGATCTTGGCGGCCGTACCGATATCGACCTTTTCGTTCTGCAACCCGTCACGCGGGCCCACTTCGACGATGCGGACGAAATCCCGAGTGGGGGAGGCGTTCATGGGGGCGTGGTTTTGTCTTGGAGCTTGGAAGCTGCGGCCGCTTCCCTTGCCTTGTCGGCGGCAATCTCTTCCGGGGTGGCGCGACGGAGCGTCATGATGGGCTCGCGCAGGAACAGATCAGGATTGGCTTTCAGGAGTTTGTCGATCTGGGCGGCATCGCCGGCGACAAGATTGAAGTGGATCGGTTTGTCCGGCTTGCTGCCTTCGGGCAAGGGCATTTGTTCGGTTTCACCGCGAATTTTCTTCTTGCGGATCAGCGATGCCACCTTGTCATGATCGATGTCAAACACACGAATCGCATTGCCGTCGTCTTCATAGCGCAGCAGCATGTGGCCGCAACGTTTCCGCTCCTTGTCACTCTGGCCGGGCTTGCAGCTGGGTTTTCCAGGGTCGCCCATGAATTCGATGTATTGGCGGCCATCAGGCGTGGAGATGAGCGTCACCGGGGCCGGCTTGCCGCTGCCCGCCTTGTTGACATCGCTGCAATTGGCATCGATTTCCTCAACCTCAATTTCGTCCTCGGCCTCGGCAGTCGTCTGGTTAGACGGGGATTTGACCTTCACCCAGTGCCCTGGCCACGTGGGGGCACATTGGGTAGCGGTGCCGGGCGGCAGCGCCTCGAACACGGTCATCGAGCAGCCGGACAGGGCCAGCAGCAACAGCAACGGGGCGAACAAGCGATAGGCGTGCATCGTCATGCCTCCAACAGGGCCAACACCACATCGGCCTCGACAAAGTCACCGGCCTGCGCGCGCAATTCGGCGATCACGCCCGAGCGCGGTGCTTTCAAAGCCAGTTCCATCTTCATTGCTTCGATCACCAGGACTACCTCGCCGGCATCCACCGTATCGCCGGGTTGTTTCTGCACCAGCACGACCCGCCCCGGCATCGGCGCACGGATGCGGCTGTCGGCGGCAGTATCGCCCGTCATGTTGCGACGATACATCGGTTCGGCGCGCAGGCGCAGGCGTTGGTTGCCGTCGTGGAGCAGCAGGTCGTCGCCGTCAAGCAGGGCCTGAAAACGGTGCATGGCACCATCGATGCGCAGGCTCAGGGCGGTACCGTCCAGGCGAGCGCCGCTGATCGTGTGCATGCCTTCGGTCAGCGTGATTCGGTAGTCGCCTGCGTGGCCTTGGGCGGTCATCTCGATTCGGGCCTCGCCACCGTCGGCAAACGCCAGCCGTCGCTGGCCGGCATGCCCCAACCGCCAGCCATCGGCACTGGCCCAAGGCGAGGTGGCATCGGCGCTGGTACCGGCGGCGGCGTCTGCTGCTGCTTCCTGGCGCAGCAGCTGCAGCGTGGCCGCAGCCAGCAGCAGGCCGGTAGGCTGGGTGGCGGGGGTGAGGAATTCGTCGAGGTGGCGGTCCAGATAGCCAGTGTCGATGCGGCCTTCGGTGACGGCCGGGTGGCGGATCAGGCGTTCGAGGAAGGCAATATTCGACTTCGGGCCACGAATCGCGCACTGCGCCAACGCTTCGCGCAGCCGCGCCAGTGCGCGCGGGCGATCTTCGTCCCACACGATCAGCTTGGCGATCATCGGGTCGTAGAAGATGGTGACGTTGTCGCCTTCGATCACGCCGGAATCGATGCGGATATGGCGCGTTGCTGCCGGCAGCCGCAGCGTGTGCAACGTGCCGGAGCCGGGCAGGAAGCCGGCGTCGGGGTCTTCCGCATACAGGCGCACCTCAATCGCATGGCCGCGCTGGGCGATGGCCTCCTGTGCCAGCGGCAGCGCTTGGCCCGCGGCAATGCGCAGCTGCCATTCGACCAGATCGAGGCCGGTCACCTCCTCCGTCACCGGGTGCTCGACCTGCAGGCGGGTGTTGATCTCCATGAAGTAGAAGCCGCCGTCCTGGCCGACGATGAACTCCACGGTGCCGGCGTTGGCGTAGTCGATTGCACGTGCGGCCTGCACCGCCGCCGCGCCCATCGCCGCACGCAGCTCGGGGGTGAGGAAGGGCGAGGGCGATTCTTCCAGCACCTTCTGGTAGCGACGCTGGGCCGAGCATTCGCGCTCGCCCAGATGGAGTGCGCATCCATGGCTGTCACCGAAAATTTGGATCTCGATATGACGCGGGTGCTCGATATAGCGCTCCAGCAGCACGCGGTCGCGGCCGAAGGCGTTCTTCGCCTCGCGCTGGCAGCTCTCCAGATTGGTCAGAAACTCGCCCGCGCTGCGGACGATGCGCATGCCCTTGCCGCCGCCGCCGTGGGCGGCCTTGATCATCAGCGGATAGCCGATGCGGTCGGCTTCGCGCTGCAGCAGGTCGGGCGACTGGTCCTCGCCGGTATAACCGGGCACCACCGGCACCCCGGCGGCGGCCATCAGGTCCTTGGCCCCGGCCTTGCTGCCCATCTTGCGCATCGACGCGCCCGAGGGGCCGACGAAGGTCAGGCCGGCGGCGGCCACCGCGTCGGCAAAGTCGGCGTTCTCCGACAGAAAGCCGTAGCCGGGGTGGATGGCCTGCGCCCCGGTTTTTTTCGCCACGGCCAAGATGGCGTCGCCGCGCAGATAGCTGTCGGCCGGGCTGGGGCCGCCGATGCAGTGGGCCTCGTCGGCCAGACGCACATGCTGGGCGTCGGCGTCGGCTTCGGAAAAAACGGCAATGGTGCGGATGCCGAGCTTGCGCGCGGTGCGGATCACGCGGCAGGCGATTTCGCCGCGGTTGGCGATCAGAAGTGTGTCGAACATTATTGGGCAATCCAGTTGGGTTTGCGCTTGTCGAGGAAGGCGGACAGGCCTTCCTGGCCTTCCTTTGATACCCGCAGGCGGGCGATCAGGGCGGCGTTATCGGCGTCGTGCTTGGCGCCGTTGGTGTGGGCGCAGACGTCGCGCACCAGCTGCTTGGCGGCGGCGGAGGCGATCGGTCCGGCTTTGAGCAGGAGGTCGATCTGGCGTTGCACGGCGCTCTCCAGCGCGGTGGCGTTCACCACCTGATGCAGCAGGCCGATGCGGCAGGCCTCTTCGGCGTCGAAGATTTCCGCCGTGGCGAAATAGCGGCGCGCATGGCGCGGGCCGATGGCATGGATGACGTAGGGCGAGATCACCGCCGGCAGCAGGCCGAGTTTGCTTTCGGTCAGGCCGAATTTGGCCCCATGCACCCCAATGGCGATGTCGCAGCAGGCGATCAGGCCAACGCCGCCCCCGAAGGCGGCTCCTTGCACGGCGGCGATGGTCGGCTTCGGCAATTCGTCCAGTGTCCGCATCAGGCGGGCGAGGGCGAGGCTGTCGCGGCGGTTCTCTTCCTCGCTGGCGGCGGCCATGCCGCGCATCCAGTTCAAGTCGGCACCGGCGGAGAACGAGGGGCCGTCGGCTTCCAGCACCAACACACGGACGCCGGGGTCGGCTGCAACCGATTCCAGTGCGGAGGTCAATGCTGCAATCAATTGGTCGTCGAAGGCGTTGTGCACGTCGGCGCGGGTCATCCGCAAACGGGCGACAGCGCCTTGGTGGTGCAGTTGCAAGGCAGATTGCATGCCTGAATCCATCCCCATGGACATTGGAACCGTCAATGATAACGGTCGGCGGGCAATGCTAAAATTGAGAACAATTCCTATCTTCCTGCCAGGTGCGGCATTGATGCGCTTGACCGAGCTCCCCAAACGTCAGCCAAGCGTGGTTGACTCCGTGGATGACCTGATGCCCAACGACCCGGTTGCCCGCCGTCTGCGTGAGCTTGGCTTCGTAACCGGCGAGGATGTCGAGGTGGTGGCCGCAGGCCCGTTGGGGGCGGAGCCTTTGCTGGTGCAGGTGGGCTTCACGCGGTTTGCCCTGCGTCGCAGCGAGGCCGCGCGCGTGTTGCTGCGAACCCCGGATGGGCACGGAGGTGCCGCGTGAGCCAAACCGCTGCCATGCCCCGCATCGCCCTGGTGGGCAACCCCAATTGCGGCAAGACTGCATTGTTCAACCTGTTGACCGGTAGCCGCCAGAAGGTGGCCAACTACGCCGGGGTGACGGTGGAGCGCAAGGAGGGCCGGCTGCATGCGCCATCCGGGCGTCAGTTCGCGGTGTTGGATCTGCCCGGCGCTTACAGCCTCAATGCCGCCAGTCTGGATGAAGCGGTCACCCGCGACCTGATCCGCGGGTTCTATCCCGGAGAAGCCGCACCGGATCTGCTGGTCTGCGTGGTGGATGCCACCAATCTGCGCCTGCACTTGCGCTTCGTGCTTGAACTGCGTGCGCTGGGCAAGCCGATGCTGGTGGCGCTGAACATGATGGATGCGGCGCGCAAGCGTGGCATTGCCATCGACGTGGCGGCGCTGCAGCGCGAGCTGGGCGTGCCGGTGGTGGAAACCGTGGCGGTGCGCCGTGATGGGGCCAAGGCGCTGTTGCACCAGCTGGAAGCCAAGCATCCGGAGCCGGCTGCGCATGCGCCGCTTGACGATGCCGCCCTGCATGCGGAAACCCGCCGACTGCTGGCACAGGCGGTGACCATGCCGCGCCGCACCGCTGCCATCGACGATGCGCTTGACCGCTGGCTGCTGCATCCGCTGTTTGGCCTGTTGGCGCTGGGCGTGGTGATGTTCCTGATCTTTCAGGCGGTGTACGCCTGGGCGACGCCGATGATGGACGGGATCGAGTGGCTGACCGGATGGGTCGGTGAAACCGTCGGCGGCTGGATGCCGGACGGGCCGCTGCGCAGTCTGCTGGTGGACGGCATCAT
>CAUJJG010000112.1 GCA_963205445.1 Pseudomonadota bacterium | reverse complement strand
GTGCGCACTTCCGACCCGCGCTACGTGGACGCCGTCACCCGCTATCTGCACGCGGTGGGCGGGCAGCTGGCGGGGCTGCAGGTGGCGCACGGCGGCCCTATCCTGATGGTGCAGGTGGAGAACGAATACGGTTCGTTCGGTGCTGACCACGGCTACATGGGCAGCGTCCGCGACGCCTTGCGCGGTGCCGGTTTCGACGGCCTGCTGTACACCGCCGACGGCCCGACCCCGAAGATGCTGGAAGGCGGCACCCTGCCGGATGTGCTGCCGGTGGTGAACTTCGGTGACGACCCGACGGGCAGCTTCGCCGCCTTCGAGAAGTTCCGCCCGAACTCGCCGAAGATGGCCGGCGAGTACTACCCCGGCTGGTTCGACCACTGGGGCGATGCGCATCACACCGGCAACACCGAGAACATCCTGCGCGACATCGGTTGGATGCTGGAGCGCGACATTTCCTTCAGCCTGTACATGTTCCACGGCGGCACCAGCTTCGGCTTCATGAACGGTGCCAACTACAGCAGCAAGGAGCCCTACCAGCCCGACACCAGCAGCTATGACTACGGCGCGCCGCTGGACGAACGCGGTCAGCCGACGCCGGCCTACCACGCGCTGCGCGCGCTGATCGGCAAGCATCTGGCGGCCGGGGAAACCCTGCCGCCAGTGCCGGAAGCGCCGCCGATGATCGCCATCCCGCGCGTCAGCCTGAGCGAAACCGCGCCGCTGTCGGCCCTGCTGGACGCGCCGCGGCGCGCGGTGCGGCCGCTGACCATGGAAGAGATGGACCAGAGCTACGGCTTCGTCTGGTATCGCGCCAAGGTGCCGGCGGGCGAGGGGCTGCTGGAGGTTGGCGACGTGCGCGACAGTGCCCAGCTGTTCCAGGGCGAGCGTGTGCTGGGCATGCTGGAGCGACGCAAGGGCCAGCGCAGCCTGGCGCTGACGTTGAATGCCGAGCAGCCGCTGGACCTGCTGGTGGAGAACATGGGCCGGATCAACTACGGCCGGCACATGGTGGATGAGCGCAAGGGCCTGCTGGGGCCGGTGCGCTTCAACGGCCAGCCGCTGCTGGACTGGGAGATGTTCCCGCTGCCGCTGACCGACCTGTCGCAGCTGCCGTTCCGCGCGACCGCCGCCGCCGAAGGCAGGCCGACCTTCCATCGCGGCAGCTTCCAGCTGCAGCGGCTGGGCGACAGCTTCATCGACATGCGCGGCTGGCAGCGCGGCCACGTCTGGATCAACGGCCACCACCTGGGGCGCTACTGGAAGATCGGCCCGCAGCAGACCCTGCTGGTGCCGGCGTCGTGGCTGCGCAAGGGGCGCAACGAGATCATCGTGCTGGAGCTGGAAGGCCGCGGCGGTGGCAGCGTGCAGGGCTTGATCGATCCGGTGTTTGAAACGCCCAAGCTCTGACTGAGATACGTGCAGTGGTGGGCGTGCCGTGACACCGGATTCACGCTCATCCACGCATACTGTTGTCTTTTCAAGGAGGAGTTCCCGATGTCCAGCGTTACCTTCCATGGCACCCCCGTTCGCGTTGGCGGTTCGCTGCCGCAGGTGGGCAGCAAGGCGCCTGATTTCACCTTGGTCGCCGGCGATCTGGGCGACCGCACGCTTGCTTCGTTTGCCGGCAAGCGCAAGGTGCTCAACATCTTCCCCAGTATCGATACCGGCGTTTGCGCCACTTCGGTGCGCAAGTTCAATCAGGAAGCCGCCGCGCTGCAGAACACCGTGGTGCTGTGCATCTCCGCCGACCTGCCATTCGCGCAGGGCCGCTTCTGCGGCGCCGAGGGCCTGAGCAACGTCACCCCGCTGTCGACCATGCGCGGCCGCGCGTTCCTGCAGGACTATGGCGTGGCGTTGGAGGAAGGCAAGCTGGCCGGGCTGGCCGCACGCGCCGTGGTGGTGCTGGACGAAAACGATGTCGTGCGTCACGTGCAACTGGTGCCGGAGATCGCTGAAGAGCCCGATTACGCTGCCGCACTGGCGGCGCTGGGCTGAGTCTCGCCCTGCGCGACAAGGAGCTGGGCGGGGCGCGCATTGCCCCGCCTCCCTCCGGCTAGTGCACACCTGCCTGACCCTGCTGGAAACGCAGTCATCGGGCTGCCTCACCGTTTCATCGACAATTGCCGTATGCCTTCCCCTGCATCGCCCTGGACTGGCCGCACTTGGGTGCTGCTGGGCATCCTGCTGTCGGCACTCAACCTCCGCACCGCAGTCACCTCACTGACCCCTTTGCTTGACCTGCTGGGTAACCGGTTCGGGTTCGGTTCCGCCGTGGTGGGCCTGTTTGGCATGCTGCCCACTGCGGCATTTGCGCTTTTCGGGGTGGCAACGCCACGCATGGCCCATCGCATGGGGTTGGAGCAGGTGGCTCTGCTGTCCATGCTGCTGGCGGCCATGGGCCTGCTGGTGCGCGCCTTTGCCGACGGTGCCGGTGTGTTGGCCGTGGGCTGCGTGATCGCGTTGGCTGGCATGGGCATGGGCAATGTGGTGCTGCCACCGCTGGTCAAGCGCTATTTTCCGACGCGGGTGGGCGCGGTCAGCGCGTTTTACCTGACCCTGTTGCAGGTGGGCACCATCGTGCCGGCACTGCTGGCGGTGCCTCTGGCAGATGCCGCCGGCTGGCGCCTCTCCTTGGGTGTGTGGACATTGCCGGCCGTAGTGGCCGCGCTGGCTTGGTTGGCGGTGCTTTGGCGAGAGCAGGGGCATGATGCCGCGCTGACCGCCGTGCATGACGGGGCCGTGCAGACGGATGACGCGGCACCGGAGCTGGCGCAGCCCACCACGCGGTTGCGGCTCTGGCGCTCTCCGTTGGCATGGGGCATGGCCCTGATGTTCGGGATGACCTCGCTGGTCTCCTATTCCATGTTTACCTGGCTGCCGGTCCTGCTGACCGATGCCGGGGCCAGCCCGGCTTTCGGTGGCAGCATGGTGGCCTTGTTTGCGGGACTGGGCCTGGTGAGCGCGCTGTCGATGCCGGCCTTGGCGGTGCGCATGCGAAACCCGTTTCCGCTGGTGTTGGCCTGTGTGCTGGCCTATGCGGTCGCTTTTCCCGGCCTGATGCTGGCGCCGATGCAGGCCCCGGTGCTGTGGGTGATTCTGTTGGGTCTGGGCCCGAGTACCTTTCCACTGGCGTTGACCCTGATCAATCTGCGTACCCGTACGCCGTCGGGCTCGGCAGCCTTGTCCGGCTTCATGCAGGGCATGGGTTACACCCTGAGCTGCGCCGGGCCGCTGCTGTTCGGTATCCTGCATGATCTGGAAGGCGGCTGGCGGTTGCCCTTCGCATTCCTTGGCGTGTGTGTGTTGGTGATGGTGGCCGGAAGTTGGCAGGCTTGTCGTGAGCGGATGTTGGAGGATGCGGCAAGCGAAAGCCGTGTGATCTAGAACGACATCGGCGACCATGCCAAATTGGTGACGGTTGTCGCATCATGCCGTGCTGCAAAATTGGCTGCAGGCCAAAGGATGTTGGCCCCTGTCACGCCATTTCGCCAGAAAACGTCACTGCGCCCATCCCCGTCGTAATCTCCTATGGCAGCAACACGCCACTGCAGATTGGCGACCGCGGCAGTGGGTTGCTGCGTGGCGTAATTGCCGGAAAGCCAAATGATATTGGCGCCGGTGGTGTCATTACGCCAGAAGATGTCTGATTTCCCGTCGCCATTGAAATCGCCGATGCCCACCATCTTCCACGCAAGGTTGGTGATCGTGGTCAGGACCTGCTGGGTGGCGTAATTTCCCGAACGCCAGATCGTTCCTGCACCTGTGGAACTGTTGTGCCAGAGCACGTCAGCAGAGCCGTCGCCGTCAAAATCGCCCGCGCCGATGACGCGCCAAGCCATGTTGGTGACACCCATGAGGTTGATGCGCTTGGTGTAATCGGCTGCAGGCCAGAGAACGTTTGCCCCTGTTGCAACATTACGCCAGAAAATATCGGCTTTCCCGTCCTTGTCGAAGTCACCGTTGGCGGCGATGGTCCAGGACAGATTGGTAATGCCAACCAAGTCGCGACGGCTGGAATAATTCCCTTTCGGCCAGATGATATTGGCACCGGTGGTGGTGTTGCGCCAGAGAATATCGGTTGCATCATCTCCGTCGAAATCTTCCAATCCCACCACACGCCAGTCAAGATTGCTGACGCTGGCCGTCGGGAGCTGGGTGGTGTAGTTGGCGGATCGCCACACGATGTTTGCACCCGTGACTGCATTGCGCCAGAGAATGTCTGAATGGGCATCGCCATCAAAATTGGATTGATGTGCGCGAGCAAGCAATACGCCCGCTCGATGTGCGTGTGCGGTGTTGCCGGTCAGGTAGATGCCGGCGTTTTGTTGGCAATTGCCATAGGTCTCTACCCAGGTCGCAGTGGCGGGATTGCCGCCATACGTTGGGTTTTCAAACACCACATGGGCGTATGGCAAGTGATCGCAGTCGGTTGCTCCAGCGTAGTATTCGGTGAAGGTCAGGAAGTCACGACGTAACGGTGCACCCGCCGTGACACGGATCGAGCCATACTCCAGCGGTGCCTCGCCAGGCGCCGAGACGGAAAGCTTCCACCACGTGTCATCGTGTCGGGTGAGCGTAAACGTGTAGGGAACCCCTGCGCGCCAGTCATGGGGTCGACGCAGGCTCCAGCCAATGCCCTCGCCGTCGAAGGGCACGGCAATGGCCCCGGGCGCAGGCCGGGCTTCGACAGCATTCCAGATCGAGAAGAGGGACAGGCGCCGATAGGTGCCATCCCCCGGGGTGCCGACGGCTTGCAGGCCGAAATACCCCCCGTGATCTGTTTGCGTGTCTACCCAAAACTGATTTGCCCAGAAATACGGGGCCAAACCCGGATCTGTCACCACACGAATCGTCATGGTGTATGTGGATGCGCTGCCGGTGCCCGAGAAACCTCCAGAGGCCATTCCGCCAGGGACAATCTGGGGGCGCGCCGGCAATGAAATCAGCATGGCCGACAGGGCTAGCGAGAGGACGACAGCATGTTTATGGGGCGCAGACTGCGCCGGGGTACCGTGCTTCATGAGTGGCCCGCCTTGACGAGGGAAGAACCATTCCGCATGCCGTGCGGCAGAAGCGTTGCCGGATCGAGCATCAATC
>CAUJJG010000111.1 GCA_963205445.1 Pseudomonadota bacterium | reverse complement strand
GGGGTGCCGCTGGTCGATGCCGTGATCGACGCCTGCGCGGTGCGCGCCAAGCCCATCGTGCTCACCGGCGTGGCGGCGATGCTGGGTGCGTTCTTCATTCTCGATGATCCGATTTTCAATGGACTGGCGATTTCACTGATCTTCGGCATTCTGGTTTCCACCGTGTTGACCCTGGTGGTGATCCCGTTGCTGTATTACTCGCTGCAGTCGTTCCGTGCCCGCAAGGGTGCGCGCCCCGAGGAGGCACTCGCATGAACCCGATCCCCGCCCGAACCGCCGCGCTGGCCGCGTGCATCGCCCTGGCCACCGCCGCCGGCTGCACGCGCACCCCCGATGCGGCCCCCGTCGATGCCGGCGCCGCGCAACCCGCCGACGAAACTGCGGCCGCCGCCCCCCGGGATGCCGGCCAGGACGCCGCGCTGGATCGCGCCAAGGCCGCGGCGATGGCCTTCAGCACCACCCTGCGCGGTGAACTGCAGGCGGCGATGGCCGCCGGCGGCCCGACCGCGGCGGTGGCCGTGTGCCACGAGCAGGCCCCGCGCATCGCCGAGGCGGTGATGGCCGAGCACGACGTGCGCCTGGGCCGGGTCGCGCTGCCCGGGCGCAACCGCAATCCGGCGCAGCAGGCCGATGGCTGGCAGCTGGACACCCTGCAGGCGTTTCAAGCCGCGGTGGACGGCGGCGCGGCCGCCGGCGAACAGGTCGCGGTGGTCCGCGACGGCCTGCCCGAGGGCGTGGCGCTGCGGATGATGCGCGGCATCGCCACCGAGGCGCCGTGCCTGGCCTGCCACGGCAAGGACGTGGCCGAACCGGTGCGCGCGGCCATCGCCCAGCGCTATCCCGACGACCACGCCACCGGCTTCGCCGTCGGCGACCTGCGCGGCGCGTTGTGGGTGGAAGTGCCAGTGGCGGCCAACGCCGAAGCAGGCGTGCCATGAGCGCCGCACCGATCCAGGTCGCCTGCCCGCACTGTCACGCTATCAACCGCGTGCCATCGGATCGCCTCGGCGACGCCCCCCGATGTGGCCGGTGCAGCCAGCCCCTGTTCACCGCCCAGCCCGTCGCGCTGGACGTGGCGGCCTTCGATGCCCACGCCAGCCAATCCGGGCTGCCGCTGCTGGTGGACTTCTGGGCACCATGGTGCGGCCCGTGCCGGGTGATGGCGCCGCAGTTCGAGGCCGCCGCCGCGCAGCTGGAACCGATGGTGCGGCTGGCCAAGGTGGACACCGAGGCGCAGCCCGCGCTGGGCGCGCGGTTCGGCATCCGCAGCATTCCCACGCTGGTGCTGTTCCGCCAGGGGCGCGAACTGGCGCGCCAGTCGGGCGCCATGGGCGCAGCCGACATCGTGCGCTGGACGCGCCATCATCTTTGAACAAGGAGCCTTGCATGAGCCAGTCCTTTCCGGATCTGATCGATGATCTCAATGCCGCCATCGGCAAGCTGCGCGCAGGCGCGCCGGAGCCGATGCGCGGGTTTTCGATGCTCGCCCGCGAAGCGCTCAAGCCCGGCGCGCTGGACGTGAAGACCAAGGAGCTGATCGCCATCGGCATCGCGATTGCAACACGCTGTGATGGTTGCGTGGGCTTTCATGTGAAGGCGGCGATCAAGGCCGGGGCCAGCCGTGAGGAAGTGCTGGAAACCGTCTCGATGGCGATCTACATGGGGGCAGGACCGTCGATGATCTACGCTGCGGAAACCTTGCGCGCATTCGATGAGCTTGCCGCCGCCGGCGCATCGGCATGAAGCGCGCAGGCATCGGGCTTTCCTTTGCCCTGTCGGGCCTGCTGCTGGGGGGCTGTGCACATGCGCCGGCGTCCGTGGTCGCGCCGCAAGTCCAGCTGCGGCAACCGCTGCCGGGCCTGTACACGGCCGGGCAGCCGGCGCCCGGTGACTGGGCGGCCATTCGCGCGCGCGGCGTGCGCACCGTGATCAATCTGCGCACGCCAAATGAGCTGGAAGGGCGCAATGAAGCTGCGGAAGTGCAGGCATCCGGCATGCGCTATATCGAAATTCCGGTGGCCGGTTCCGAGGGCGTGAATGCCGCCAACGCCCGCCTGCTGCATGAAGCGCTATCGCCAGCGCATGGCGGCGGCGTGCTGGTGCATTGCGCCAGCGCCAATCGCGCCGGTGCCCTGCTGGCGCTGGAACAGAAGGATTATGACGGCGCATCCGCAGACACCGCGCTGGCGCTGGGCAAGCAGGCAGGCGTCACCAAGCTGGAAGGCGTGCTCAAGCAGGCGCTGGGCATCCACTGATCGGAGGTTGCCATGCAAACGCCACGCATCACCGTTGTCGGTTCCGGATTCGCAGGCCTCACTGCGCTGCGCACCTTGCGCAGTCAGGCGCCGCAGGCAGAACTGACGCTAGTGGCACCGAAGGCCGAGTTGCAGTATCTGCCGGGCATCATCTGGATGCCGTCCGGCAAGCGCCGTCGCGAGGATCTGGTGGTGCCCCTGGACAATTTCCTGCGCCGCAACCGGATCCGGTTCCATCAGGCACGCGCCACCGGGCTGTCCGCCGATGGGCGTCTTCTGCAGACCGAGGCTGGTGAGGTGGCGAATGATGGGTTGGTGATCGCGACCGGCGGGCGTTTCCTGCGCAAGCTGCCCGGCATCGAGCACGCCATCATTCCGTGCGAAGGCGTGGATGCCGGCGAAGCGATCCGCGACCGGCTGGCCGCACTCCAAGGCGGTACGCTGTGCTTCGGCTTCGGTGGCAATCCCAATGAGCCGAATGCCATGCGCGGCGGGCCGGTGTTCGAATTCGTGTTCGGCATCGACACCCTGTTGCGCCAGCAGGGCCGTCGCAACAACTTCCGGCTGGTGTTTTTCAGCCCGTCGCACAAACCCGGGCAGCGGCTGGGTGAAACGGCGGTGGACATGATTTTGGCGGAAATGCGCAAACGCGGGATCGAGACCGCGCTGGGGGAGAAGCCGCAGCGCTTCGAGGCCGATGCGGTGCAGCTGCAAACCACCCGTATCGATGCCGACATGATCCTGTTCATGCCCGGTCTCACCGGGCAGGCATGGCTGGATAACACCGCACTGCCGCGCTCACCGGGCGGTCTGCTGCAGGCCGATGCGCAGTGCCGGGTGCTGGGTGTGGCCTGCACCTTCGTGGCCGGCGATGGCGGCAGCTTTCCCGGCCCGGACTGGATGCCCAAACAGGCGCATCAGGCCGACCTGCAGGCTGAAGTGGCGGCGCGCAACCTGCTGCGTGCCCTGCGCGGCACCCCGGTGACGGAGGCCTTCGCACCCGAGCTGATGTGCATCATCGATACGCTGGACAAAGGCATGCTGGTCTCCCGCAAGGGGGCAGGTGGTCGTGCGCTGCCTCCGCTGCGCATGATGCACTGGGCCAAGGCCGCGTTCGAAAAGCGCTATCTGCGTCGTTATCGCTGATAGCCTGCTGCTTGTGGTCATAATGCAGGAATGACGCATGACCGCATTCCCCTGCTGATCGACACCGACCCTGGCGTGGACGACGCGCTGGCCCTGCTGATGGCCTTCAACGACCCGCACCACGAGGTCGTGGGCCTGACCATCGCCGCCGGCAATGTCGGCCTGCGCCATACCGTGGCCAACGCGCTTAAGTTGTGTGAGGTCTGTGGGGTCGATGTGCCGGTATACGCGGGGGCCGAGGCGCCGCTGGTATTCCCCGCCCGGGACGCCGCCTATGTGCATGGGCTCGATGGATTTGGTGATACCGGTTATGTTCCGGCCGCACGCCATGCCGAGCCTGAGCATGCCGCTTCGGCCATCCTGCGGCTGTCGCACCAGCATGCCGGGAAGCTGCTGTTGGTGGCGCTGGGTCCGCTGACCAACCTCGCGCTGGCACTCAAGTTGGATCCCACCCTGCCGCAGCGTGTGGCCCGTTGCGTGGTGATGGGAGGCGCGGTGACGGCGCACGGCAACATCACCCCGGCGGCTGAATTCAACATCGCGTTCGACCCGGAGGCGGCACACACCGTGTTCTCGGCCTTCCCGCGCATTGAGCTGGCGGACTGGGAGGCGACCATGGCGCATGGGATCTTGCACGCCGATACCGAGCGCTGGTTGGCTGTGGAATCGCCGCGTGCAAGGTTTTATGGGGATATCTCGGCGCACACCCGGGCATGGGCCAGGGCAGGCCGAGGTGAACGCTGGCACGCCGCCGATGCGCTGGCGATGGCGCTGGCTCTGCAGCCGGAGGGGGGGCAGACCATGCTGGAACGCCCCCTGGTGGTGGAAACCGCAGGCACCCACACGCGTGGCGCCACGGTAGTGGACTGGAACCGTCAGACGGGCGCACCTGACAATGTGGCGATCCTGATGCAGTACGACCAAGCCAGATTCGAACGGATGCTGCAGTCTGCCTTGGCGGCCGCTCAGGCGCTTTGATCGTTTGGCTTGCCTTTTTCTCCGGGCTGCTGCTAAAATGCGCGGCTCTTTCCCGTTCCCTTATCCAGAGTTCGTATCATGAAAGCCGGCATCCATCCCGAATACCGCGACGTCGTCTTCCAGGACGTGACCTCGGACTTCAAGATCCTGACCCGTTCCACCCTCGCCAGCAAGGAGTCGGTGAAGTGGGAAGACGGCAATGAGTATCCGCTGATCAAGGTGGAAGTCTCGTCCTCCTCGCATCCGTTCTACACCGGTCAGAACAAGCTGATCGACACCAGCGGTCGCGTAGACAAGTTCCGCAAGCGTTACCAGAAGTAATCGTCGAATAGACAAAGGCGTTGCACCTGCGCAAGCGGGTGTGCGGCGCCTGTGGAGCGGCTGCTTTCGGGCGGCCGTTTTGCGTTTTGGGTGATCGAAATCAAGACTCTTCGACTATCGTCCGAGTCCGGGCTCGATCTGTCGTGTGCGATAATCCAAGTTTCCCCATGCGCCGGCGCATGGCCAGTTGGCCGGCGTCTGCCACCCCCACTGGAGTTGCGTCGTGTCCGAATTTGACAAGATCACCCTGACGGCGGGCGACAAATCGTTCGCTCTGCCCGTGCTGCATCCTACCCTTGGCCAGTCTTGCGTCGACATCGCCTCATTGCCGAAGGAAACCGGTTGCTTCACGTTCGACCCGGGTTTTGGCGCAACGGCCAGCACCCGCAGTGCCATCACCTATATCGATGGTGACCAAGGGGTGCTGCTGTACCGTGGCTATCCGATCGAGCAGCTGGCCGAGAAGTCCAGCTTCCTCGAGGTGGCCTATCTGCTGCTGAACGGTGAGCTGCCTGGAAGTGCCGACTTCGCCAAGTTCGAGCACGAAGTCTCGCACCACACGATGATGCACGAGTCGCTGAAGCACTTCTTCCGCGGCTTCCATCACGACGCCCATCCGATGGCGATGCTGGCCGCGTCGGTGGCTTCGCTGTCTGCGTTCTATCACGATGACCTGAATGTGGATGATCCGGCCGATCGCAAGATGGCCGCGATTCGCCTGATCGCGAAGATGCCCACCATCGCGGCAGCTTGCTACCGCTATTCCATCGGCTGGCCGATGGGTTTCCCGCGCAACAACCTGGAATACGTCGAGCGCTTCCTGCACATGATGTTCGAAGTGCCCAGCGAGCCGTTGCAGATGAACCCAGTGGCAGCCAAAGCGCTGGACCTGCTGTTCATCCTGCATGCCGACCACGAGCAGAACGCGTCCACCTCCACGGTTCGTCTGGTGGGTTCCACTGGCGCCAATCCCTATGCGTCAATCGCTGCCGGCATCACCGCGCTGTGGGGGCCTGCACACGGCGGTGCCAACGAGGCCGTGCTCAAGCAGCTGCAGGAAATCGGCAGCGCGGACAACGTGGCTTCGGCGGTGTTGCGTGCCAAGGACAAGAACGACCCGTTCCGTCTGATGGGTTTTGGCCATCGCGTGTACAAGAACTTCGACCCGCGCGCGAAGATCATCCGCGAAATGTGCCACAAGGTGCTGGCCGAGCTGGGTGTCAACGACCCCCTGCTGGAAGTGGCGATGAGGCTGGAAGAGGCCGCGCTGAAGGACGACTACTTCGTCGAGCGCAAGCTGTACCCGAACGTCGACTTCTATTCCGGCATCATCTACAAGGCGCTGGGCATCCCCACCGAGATGTTCACCGTCATGTTCGCCATTGCCCGTACCGCTGGCTGGATCGCCCATTGGATCGAACAGCACGAAACCCCCGGTGCCCGCATCGGACGCCCGCGCCAGCTTTACACCGGGCATGACGTGCGTGACTACGTCGGCATCGACCAGCGTTGAGGCGCAGGCTGACCGCAAGCTTCAAGAGCGCCCCGCATTGCGGGGCGTTCGCGTTTCTGCCGGCGTCATTGGTTGGCTTCGTGGGTGGCGATGTCTTCGTTGGCCAGCAAGGTGAGCAGCTGCAGCGCGGACGCACGAGCCATTGGGCGCCCGTCGATCGGTGACAGCGGTGCCTGCCGCAGGCCGTCCAGTGGCAGCACGGTGACTTCGAACGCCATGCCCTCCGCATCAAACAGCCAGGCGGGCGCGTCGAGTTCGCGTTCACGATCGAGTCGCAGGCGCCTGTTGCGTGATTGCGCCGGGATCCTGTGATCGTCCAGCCAGCGCGCAATGGCGTCGGGGTCGTCGCAGTGCAAGTGCAGGGTGATGGGGGCGTGTGCGTCGGCGGTGCCGTCCAGCACCGGCCCAACGAGGCGCGGTGAAAATGCCTGGAAGAACGCCAGGGCGCGCTGGGCCGCCTCGCGCCGCTGCCGCAGCGCAAGGGGTTGTGATTCGCCCAGGAACAGGCGCTGGTAATTGCGCAGTGCGTCGGCGATTTCCCGGTTGCGCGGCAGGGAGGCGTCGTCGAAGATCCCCAATCGCTGCGCAGCCTTGCGTTTGGCTTGCTGGTAGTCGCGAACGCCGCCTTCCGCCATCAGTCGCGCCGCTTCGTTTGCAAGGCGCAGGCGGCGCTCGCGCGTGCGGGTCTGGGCGTGCATGTGGGCATGTGGATCCTGACGGGCCCCGACCATCGTGCGTGCTCCGGATGCGGCGTGCCCATGACTGTACCCGAGCCGGTCAGAAGATGTCGAAGGATGCCTCTGCCGGTGCAGCTTCTTCCTCGGGCGCCTCCAGCATGTCCTCCTCCATACGCTGCAGGTCTTCCGCCTTCACCCATTCCGTGATTCCGCCATCAACCCCCGGCAACAGCCTGCCGCTTGCGCTGACGCTGACTTTGACCATGCCCTCCGGTGGCTCCGGCAGTCGCGCGGGCTGGTCCTTCAGGGCAATCCGCATGAAATCAATCCAGATCGGCAAGGCCGCCTTGCCGCCATATTCCCGGTACCCCAGGGACTTGAAGTCGTCGCGTCCCACCCAGACGGTCGTCACGTACGGGCCGCCGAAGCCGGAGAACCAAGCGTCGCGATGGGCGTTCGTCGAGCCGGTCTTGCCGCCGATGTCGTCGCGGTTGAGCACTTTTGCCGCAGTGGCGGTGCCGCGTTTGACGACGTCACGCATCATGGACTGGAGCTGCCAAGCCACGCGCGGGTCGATTGCCCGTGGCGCGACCCGCATGTCCGGCGCGGGCTGTGCGGCGGTGGTCGCTGCCTTGCCGGACGCTGAGGCGACGGGGGCGGTTGCAGCAGTGGCTGGAGCCGAGGCGCTGGGGCCGAGGTCGAACCCATCCACCTTGGCTGTTGCCGGTGCCGCGCCCGCGTCCCCGGAGGCGGGAAGTACGGCGCAGCTTGGGCAGGCGGTCAGAGGATTTTCTGTGAAAATGTCGCGATTGTCGCGATCTCGGATGCGATCTATCACCCAAGGCGTCACCAGAAAGCCGCCGTTGTTGAAGGCGGTATAGCCGCGTGCCACCGAGAGCGGGGTCAGCGAGGCCGTGCCCAGGGACATCGACAGATTGGGGGGGAGTGCAGCCTCATCAAAGCCAAAATGGCTGATGTAGCGACGGGCGTAGTCCACGCTGATGGTGTCCAGCAGGCGGACCGACACCAAGTTGCGGGATTGCACCAAGGCTTCGCGGATGCGCATCGGGCCCGCGAAATTGCCGCCGTCATTCTGGGGGCGCCAGCTGCGGCCATTGCGTTCCTTGAACACCACCGGGGCGTCCAACACGATCGATGCGGGGTTGAAGCCGCGTTCGAACGCGGCCGCGTACAGGAAGGGCTTGAAGCTGGACCCGGGCTGCCGCTTGGCTTGGGTAGCGCGATTGAATTTGTTGCCGGCGAAGCTGAAGCCCCCGACCAAGGCACGCAGTGCGCCGGTGTCCGCATCCAGTGACACCAAGGCAGTTTGCGCCCGTGGTATCTGGTCCAGTTCCCAGCGTGCCGGGCTATCGGCCTTCTCGTCGGGCAGGCGGCGCACCCGAACCACGTCGCCGCGCTGGGCAAGCGCGGCTGCCGTTTTTCCAGTCCAGGCGATGGCGCGGCCCCCAAGAGCAAGCGTGCTGGCGTCGGGCAGGACCACATGCAATTGCCCGCCATCGGTGTCGGTTACCAGAGCGGGCAGCAGGCCGCCTTGCGCGGGGGTATTGCGCAACAGTTTGGCCATCGTTGCCGTATCGGCCCCGGCAGGGATGACCACGGACTGTTCGGGCTTGCGCCAGCCATGGCGATGGTCATACACGCGCAGGCCGTCGATCACCGCGCGGTCAGCCGCAGCCTGCAGCACAGGATCGATCGTGGTGGTGACGTGGTAGCCCTTGTTCAGCACATCCTCGCCGAAGCGTTCGATCATCTCCTGTCGAACCATCTCCGCGACATAGGGGGCGTACACCTCGATCTGGCGTTCGTGCGGCTTGGCGTGCATGGGGACAGCTCGCGCCGCATCGGCCTGGGCGCGGCTGACGAAGCCAAGCTCGGCCATGCGCGGCAGGATGTAGTTGTCGCGGCGGATGCGAGCACGTTCCGGGTTGTTGAGCGGGTTGCCGCTGGACGGGAATTTCGGGGTGCCGGCCAGGGTTGCGGCTTCATCCAGGCTGAGTTGGTCCAGCGTTTTTCCGTAGTAGTACTCAGCCGCGGCAGCAATTCCGTAGGCGCGGTTGCCAAAGAAGCTCTTGTTGAGGTAGAGCTCGAAGATCTCGTCCTTGCTGAGCTCGCGCTCCATCTTGAGGGCAAGCAGGATCTCTTCGAACTTGCGCCGGAAGCTGTATTCGGAGCTCAGGAAGAACTGCTTGGCGACCTGCTGGGTGATCGTGGATCCGCCTGCAACGCGCTCCTGGCCACCCGTCTGCGCCAACAGCCAGACAGCTCGCCCGATTCCCTTGAGATCCACGCCGCGATGTTCGTAGAAATTGGCGTCTTCTGCGGCAAGAAAGGCCTGACGGACCTGCAGCGGCACTTTGCCGATTTCAACCGGATAGCGGCGCATCTCACCGAACAGGCCAATCAAGCGGCCATCGCGGGCATAGACATACATCGGCTCCTGCAGGTCGACGCTGCGCAGCCCCTGAACGTCAGGAAGTCGCGCATTGACCGTGTATACGAGAGCGCCGGCCGCAAGCAAGCCGATGGTGCAAAACGCGATGGATGCCAGCAAAAACCAGCGCAGGAAGCGAAAAATCCGGGCCATCGGCAAAAAGACCATTGCAGTATTCGATTGGGCAAAGTATAGATGACTCGTTGTCGTAGACCGGTCCACGGGGGGGTGGCCGGTTTCCATCCACGCCTTGCGTTATGGAAACTGGTTGGGCAGGAATCGGAGTTGGCGCAAAGGGCAATCGCACGAAAAGGTTGCCTTGAAGTGAAAAGTCCGTTATTCATGTAAAAAAGCACCTGATGCGCGCAAGCGCTAGTGGGAAGGGGAGATACCGTGGGTCTGGGGACGAAGACGCAACCGCCGTTGATCGGCGTCGATATCAGCTCGACCGCGGTCAAGCTGCTGCAGCTTTCGCGTACCGGCGATCGCTACCGCGTGGAACACTACGCGGTCGAGCCGTTGCCGCCGAATGCCGTTGTCGAAAAGAACCTGGTCGAAGTCGAGGCGGTCGGCGAGGCGATTCGTCGCGCCGTGGCCCGTTCCGGCTCGAAGGTCAAGCACGCTGCCGCCGCTGTTTCGGGCTCGTCGGTGATCACCAAGTTGATCCCGATGTCGGCAACGCTGGATGAAGACGAGATGGAGTCGCAGATCGAGCTTGAAGCGATCAACTACATCCCGTACCCGGTCGAGGAGGTGAATCTCGACTTCGAGGTCATCGGGCCGATGCCGGGCAATAGCGAGCTGGTGCAAGTGCTGCTGGCAGCGTCTCGGTCCGAGAACGTCGAGGTGCGCGCTTCCGCATTGGAGCTGGGTGGGCTTGCCGCCAAGGTCATCGACGTCGAGGCCTTCGCGATTGAGAACGCATTCGCCCTGATGGCCGGCACACTCAATGTGCCGCGAGATGGGCTGGTGGCTTTGGTGGACGTGGGCGCCACCATGACCACGCTCAATGTTCTCCGCGGTGGCCGCAGCATCTACACCCGCGAAAATGTGTTTGGTGGCAAGCAGCTCACCGATGAAGTGATGCGACGCTACAGCCTGAGCTACGAAGAAGCAGGCTTGGCCAAGCGTCAGGGCGGCTTGCCGGAAAGCTATGAGATCGAGGTCTTGGACCCGTTCAAGGAAGCCATGGTGCAGCAGGTCAGTCGTCTGCTCCAGTTCTTCTACGCCGGCAGCGAGTTCAATCGCGTCGATCAGGTCGTCTTGGCGGGTGGTTGCGCGTCCATTCCGGGGATTGCTGCGATGGTGGAAGAGCAACTGGGGATCCCCAGCGTGATGGCCAACCCGCTGGCGCAAATGACCTTGGGGCCGCGCGTGCAGGCGCATGCGTTGGCTCAGGATGCGCCGGCGCTCATGATTGCCTGCGGGCTCGCATTGAGGAGCTTTGACTGATGGCACGGATCAACCTCCTCCCATGGCGAGAGGAACGCCGCAAGGCTCGCCAGAAAGAATTCGTCGGGATGCTCGGGCTTGGCGTACTTGCCGGCGTGCTCCTGTCGATCCTCATCTACAGCTTCTATACCGGTCGCATTTCCAACCAGAACGCACGCAACGAATATTTGCGCGGCGAGATCGCCAAGGTGGACGGGCAGATCAAGGAAATCGACGCGCTCGACCAGAAAAAGTCGACCTTGCTTGCCCGCAAAGAAGTGATCGAGCAGCTGCAGTCCAACCGTTCGCAGATGGTGCACCTGTTTGACTCGCTGGTCCGCACCATTCCGGACGGCGTGGCCCTGAGCGCCATCAAGCAGGAGGGTGACATCCTCACCCTGACCGGTCGTTCGCAATCCAATGCCCGCGTGTCTACCTACATGCGTCAGTTGGAAAGCTCCGGTTGGATGACGAACCCTGATTTGAACGTGATCGAGGCGAAGGATGGCAACCCCGGCCTGCCGTACGAGTTCAATTTGAAGGTCAAGCTTGCCAATCTTGCGGAAGGCAAGGACGGGGCTGCACCCCAAGACGCGGGGGCGACAGAATCTGCGGCGCCCGCTGCTGCGGCACCGGCTGCTGCGGCGCCGGCACCCGCCCCCGCAGCGCCCGCAAATGCGGCGCCTGCTGCCCCGGCTGCTGGAGGGAAGGCATCGTGAGCCAGAAAAAGAAGATCAATCTGAGCGAGCTGGACTTCAACAACATGGGCGGCTGGCCGCGTGAGGTCCAGTTGGGCTTCTGCGCAATGCTGGCGGTGCTGATCGTGATCATCGCCTGGTTTGTGATGGTGAGCGGCAAGCGTGACGAGTTGAAGTCCCTCGAAATGCAAGAAACGGACTTGCGCTCCGAATTCGAAACCAAGCAGGGACGTGCCGCCAACCTCGAGCCGCTCAAGCAGCAGCTGGCACAAATGGAACAACAGCTCCAGCAGATGCTGCGTCAGCTGCCCAGCAAGACTGAAATGCCCGACCTGATCGTCGACATTTCGCAGACTGCGTTGGCGACCGGCATCCAGAATGACCTGTTCCAGCCTGGGGCAGAGGTCAAGCAGGCGTTCTACGCAGAAAAGCCCATCGTGCTGCGGATGGTCGGGACGTACCACCAATTTGGGGCCTTCGTCAGCGGTGTCGCTTCGCTGCCACGCGTGGTCATCATGACCATGCACGACATCTCCCTGAAACCGAAGAATCCGTCGCCCAATGCGCGCATCGGTGCCAATTCCGCACTGGAGCTCGCGGGTACCGTCAAGACCTATCGTTATCTGGATGACGAAGAGGCAGCCGCTCAGGCCGCCAATTCCGAAGCGGCCAAGAAGGAGGAGGGCAAGTGATCAAGCACAACTCTCCGCTCCGCAAAAAAGCTGGCCTGCTGTTGATCGCGCTCGCCTGCGCCACGCTGGCAGGTTGTGGCAGCGGTCGCGGTGACCTCGAGAAGTGGGCAGCTGAGGTGCGGGCCAAGCCGGCCCCGCCGCTGGACCCGCTGCCGATCATGAAGCAGTTCGAGACCTTCGAATACACGGCACAGAGCCTGCGCGACCCGTTTGACCAGGCGTTCAGTGGGGAAGGCTCCTCCGGGCCGCGTCCCGATCCGAATCGCCGCCGGCAGACGTTGGAAACGTTTCCTCTCGACAGCTTGAAGCTGGTGGGGTCGCTGGGTGTAGGCAAAGGCATGGTGGCACTGGTCATGGCGCCCGACAAGGTGACCTACCGGGTGCAACCGGGTGCCTACATGGGGCAAAGCGACGGGCGGGTGACCGCCGTACATGAAGACCGGGTTGAACTGGTCGAACTGGTTCCGGATGGCGCAGGTGGCTGGCTGGAACGTCCCGCCAAGCTGGCGCTCGAAGACAATTGATTGGGGAATAGACCGATGACCGTCACCAACGCCAAGCAAATGCTGCCCCACCGGCGTCCGCTGCCCCTCGGGGCACTTTCCGCGGGGCTTGCTGTTGCCCTGTATGCCGCCGGTGCCACCGCATTGCCCGCCAGTGCCGTCGCAGTCGGCATGGGCCAATCCGCCACGGGAGCAATGGCTGATCCAGCCAAACGCCTTCCCGATGCCGTTTCCGTTTCCGCGATCGACTTCAAGCGCGGGGATGGGGGGGCTGGCAAGTTGATCCTTCGCTTCTCTGGCGAAGGCGCCGCACCGGATCTGCGCAGTACGGGCAGCAATGTGGTTGTCGATATCGGCAATGCCCAACTTCCGGCGGCCTTGCAGCGACCGCTGAACGTCACCGATTTCGCAACGCCGGTGCAGCGCATCGATGCGCGTGCCACCAGCTCCGGAGCCCAGCTGGTGCTCGGGACCAAGGGGGCCTTCGAGTCGATGGCCTACCAGAGCGGAAACGAATACATCGTCGAGATTGTGCCGCGTGCCGCAACAACCGCTGCCAGCACGAGCAAGCCGGCCATGGGCGCCCCTGCCAGCGCAAGCACCAGCAGCACGGCAGGCGTGAAGTACAGCGGCAAGCCGGTCACCTTCAACTTCCAGGATGTACCGGTACGTACCGTGCTGCAGTTGGTCGCTGAAGAATCCGGCCTCAATATCGTTGCGGGCGACACCGTTCAGGGCAACATCACCCTGCGCCTGATCAATGTGCCGTGGGATCAGGCACTCGACATGGTGCTGCAGACCAAGCAACTCGACAAACGTCGCAGCGGCAACGTGGTTTGGGTTGCACCGCAGAAAGAAATCGCTGATTTCGAGCAGGCGAAGGAAGATG
>CAUJJG010000110.1 GCA_963205445.1 Pseudomonadota bacterium | reverse complement strand
CGCGCCGCGCTGGCGCGGGCGATCGCGCTGGACCCGCCGCTGCTGCTCTGCGACGAGCCGCTGACCGGGCTGGACCCGATTGCCAGCGGGGTGATCATGACCCTGCTGCGCCGGCTCAACCAGACCCTGGGCCTGACCTGCATCGTGATCAGCCACCATGTGCGCGAGACCCTGCCGGTCTGCGATCAGGCGGTGGTGATCGCCAATGGCACGATCATGTTCGACGGCAGCCCGACGCAGCTGCAGACCAGCGACGATCCGCTGATCCGGCAGTTCCTCAACGGCGACCCCGACGGCCCGATCGCCTTCGAAGCCGCCCCGCACAAGGACGCTGCCTGATGCCCGTCGTGTCCTCGTTGCGCAGTCTGGGCCGCGGCGGCTTGTTCTCGCTGTCGGTCTTGCGTGCTTCGCGCCCCAGCGCGGGTTTCTTTGCCGAGCTGGTGCGCGAGATCTACAAGATCGGCGCGCGCTCACTGCCCATCATCGTGGTCGGCGGCGCCTTCGTCGGCCTGGTGCTCACCCTGCAGGGCTACCGCACCCTGACCACCTTCGGTGCCGCGGACGCGCTTTCCACCCTGCTCGGGCTGTCGCTGTACCGCGAACTCGGGCCGGTGCTGACCGCGCTGCTGTTCATCGGCCGCGCCGGCAGCTCGATCGCCGCCGAGCTCGGGCTGATGCGCGCCACCGACCAGATCAAGGCGCTGGAGCTGATGGCGATCGACCCGGTGGCCAAGGCAGTCGCCCCACGGTTCTGGGCGGCGGTGCTGAGCCTGCCGCTGCTGACCGGCTTCTTCTGCTCGCTGGCGATTGCCGCCAGCTGGTTCGAGGCGGTGCGCATCCTCGGCCTCGACAACGGCACCTTCTGGTCGGCGCTGCAAAACAGCGTGGATTTTTACGACGACTTCGGCGTCGCCCTGCTGAAATCGGTGGTGTTCGGCGGCACCGCAGCCTTGGTGGCATCGCACGCCGGTTTCCACGCCGAGCCCACCATCGAGGGCACCTCGGTGGCCACCACCCGCGCGGTGGTCAACGCTTCGCTGCTGGTGCTGATGCTCAATTTCGTGCTGTCGGCACTGCTGTTCAACTGACGGGAAGATTCAAGACATGGCAATCCGTGGTCCCAGGCTCGAATTCGCGGTGGGTGCCTTCCTGCTGCTGGCACTGGCCTCACTGCTGGTGCTGGCGTTTGCCTCCACCAACCGCCAGTTCAGCAACGGCGGCGACAGCTATCCGCTGGTGGCGCGCTTCACCAGCCTCGGCCAACTGCGGCTGCAGGCGCCGGTGCGCATCGGCGGCGTGGCGGTTGGCCGGGTGGCGAAGATCGACCTCGACCCCAAGCGTTTCGACGCGGTGGTGACGCTGGACATCGAGCGCCGCTACCAGCTGCCGGCCGACACCTCGGCCAGCATCGCCACCAGCGGCCTGCTGGGCGAGAGCTACGTCGGCCTGCAGCCCGGCGGCGACCCGGAGAACCTCAAGCCCGGCGAAGAAATCGCCTACACGCAGCCGGCGGTGGACCTGATCCAACTGGCCGGCAAATACATGTTCAGCGGCGGCAGCACGGCAACACCGTCCGCCGACCAGACCCAAACCCCCACGGAAACCACACCATGAAATCCCTGCTTCTCGCCCTGTCGCTCACCGTGGCCACGCCACTGTTGGCGCTGGCCCCCCAGGCCGCCATCGCCCAACAGGCCCCGGCCGCAGCCGGCCAGCAGGTGGTTGCCACCGGTGGCCGCATTCTGACCACGCTGCAGCAGCGCCGTGCCGAATTCCGCAAGAATCCGGCCGCCCTGCGCAGCTTCATCGATGCCGAACTGCGCGGCAGCTTCGACAGCCTGTACGCCGCACGGCTGGTCTTGGGTGCGCACGGCCGTGGTGCCAGCGATGCCGACGTCAAGCTGTTTGCCGATGCCATGGTCGACAACCTGATGCAGCGCTACGGCAGCGCCCTGCTCGACTTCGAGGGCAAGCCGCGGATGCGGCTGAAGGGCGAAACCCCGCTGCCGGGCAACCGTGGCGTGAAGGTGTCCACCGAACTGCTGCGCGACAACGGTGCGCCGGTGCCGGTGGACTACCTGGTGCGCAACAACGGCGGCTGGAAGATCTTCGACGTGATGATCGAAGGCGTCTCCTATGTGCAGACCTTCCGCGGCCAGTTCGATGCCCCGCTGCGGCAAAAGGGCATCGCCCAAGTCGCCGCGGACATGCGCCGCGGCGGCAGCCAGCCGGCAGCAGGCCATGGCCGCCATTGACCCTCTGCCCCGTCTGCTGACTGGCCTTGCGTTGGCCGGCGCGCTGCTGGCCAGTGGTTGTGCCAGCACGCCACCGCCGGCCGAAACCCCGACTGCCGTGGTCGTGACCGACGCTGCACCCGCGCTTGCTGCAGAAGATATGGCGCCGACGGAACAAGCGCCCGCGCCGGTGGTCACCGCCGACGGCATCGCCACTGCGCCGCTCGTTGCACCCGCAGCCGACCCCGCGCCCGACGGTGCCGACGCAGATTTCGACGCCATCTACGGCGGTGCCGGCACGCCAGGCAGCGACGCGTCAGCGGCTGCCATGCACGACCCGTGGGAGCCGATGAACCGTCGCGTGCATGCCTTCAACAACGCCATCGACCGCACCTTCATGCGCCCGGTGGCACGCGCCTATACCAAGGTGCTGCCGCAGCCGGTGCGCACCGGGGTCAGCAACCTCTTCGACAATCTCGCCGCGCCGCTGGCCTTTGGCAACCTGGTCCTGCAGGGCCGCCCGCGGGAAGCGGTGGAAACGCTGGGCCGCTTCGTGGTCAATACCATCGGCGGCATCGGCGGCCTGTTCGATCCGGCCACCAAAGCGTTGAAGATGCACCGCCATGGCGCCGATTTCGGCCGCACGCTGGCGCGCTGGGGCTGGCGTGAATCGCGCTATCTCGAACTGCCCTTCCTCGGCCCACGCACCGTGCGGGATGCGGTGGGGGCCGTTGGGGATATTTCGATGGCACCGATGACCTATGTCGAGCACGACCGCACCCGGCTGTCGCTGGAAGCACTGTGGCTGGTGGATGTGCGCTCAGGGTTGCTGTCGCTCGATGATCTGCGCGATACCGCACCGGACGAATATGTGCTGACCCGCGACGCCTGGTTGGCACGCCGTCGCTATCTGGTGGAGGCCGACCGCAGCGAACGCGATGAAGGCAACGAGGCACTGCCGGCCTATTTGCTGGAGGGCATGCCGGAAGACAAACCGGAAGCGCCGGCGCAGCCGAAGCCGTAACTGCAGCAACAGGGCTTGGCCTGGCCCTACCCCTGCGGTGGCGGCTCCAATACCGCCACCGCATCACCCGGCAACACCTCGACATCACGCAGACTGCGTTCGATCGCACGGGTGCGCACGCCGGTCTGCTCGATCTGCTTGCTGGCTTGATCCAGTTTGTTCTTGACGTTGTCGAGGACGTCGCCGAACTTGCCGAACTCGGTCTTGGCCTTTTCCAGAATCCGCCAGACCTCGGCCGAGCGCTTCTCGATGGCAACCGTACGAAAACCGATCTGCAGGCTGGTCAGCAACGCCAGCAAGGTGGTCGGCCCGGCGAGGGTGACCCGGTGCTCGCGCTGCAGGTTTTCAAACAGTCCCGGACGTCGCAACACCTCCGCATACAAACCTTCGGTGGGCAGGAACATGACCGCGAAATCGGTGGTGTATGGGGCAGCAACGTATTTGCGAATCTCCTTCGCCTGCGTTTTCACCGCACGCTCCAGCGCATCGCCCGCTTGCCGCACCGCCTCCGCATCAACCCGTTCCTGCGCATCCAGCAGGCGCTCGTAATCCTCCCGCGGAAACTTGGCATCGATCGGCAGCCACACCGCCGCATGGGCTTCCGAACCCGGGAAGCGGATCGCATATTCCACCCGCTTGTTGCTGCCCGGAATGGTTTCGACATTGCTGGCGTACTGCTCGGGCGCGAACACCTGCTCCAGCAGCCCGGCCAGCTGCACCTCGCCGAAGATCCCGCGCGACTTCACATTGGTCAGCACCCGCTGCAGACCACCGACATCGGCCGCCAGTTTGCTCATGTCGCCCAGCCCTTGGTGCACCTGCGCCAGCATCTGGTGGACGTTGGCAAAACTCTCGGTCAGGCGGGTTTCCAGGGTGGCGTGCAACTTCTCGTCCACGGTGGCGCGCATCGCGTCGAGCTTGGCCGCATTGTCGGCCTGCAGCGCGCGCAGCTGCTGCTCCAGCGTGGCGCGCAGCTCCCCCAACCGGTGCTCATTGCGCTCCGTCATCTCACGCAGGCGCGCACTCTGCGCATCGGCGTGGCGCTGCTGCTGCTCAGCGCCTTCCTGCCGGGCCTTGCGGGCATCCTCGGTCAGCGCTTCGCGCAGGGCATCCAAGCGCGCATCGGTGCGTGCCGTCAGCTCATCCAGGCGAGCATCGGTGCGCGCGGCCACGGCCTGCAACTGCTGGCCGAAGCCATCCACACGCTGGCCCTGCTGCAAGGCGAAGCTGTCCAGCTGCGCACGCAGCTCCTCCCGTCCGCCACGCTGTTCCTCGCGCAGCAATGCGCCAATGCGCTCTTCCGGACGCCGCAGCAGCAGCAAACCAAGCAAGACCAGCGCAACGACCAACAGCAGCAACAACACGATGTTCGTATCCATCGGCCCAGTGTAACCAGCCGCTGTCGCAACACCTGCGACATGAGCCTCAGACCGCCGACACCCCAAACGCCCAGCCGATCAAGGCTGTGGCCGCCTGCGCCAGCGACCCCCACAGCAGCACCCGCCACGCCCCCTTGAGGCCACCTCCCCCAGCCGCGCGCTCGGCCAGATAGCCCAACACCGCCAGCAGCACCGTGGTACTGGTCACCACCGCCACCGACAGGCCCTCCCCACGCCACAGCCAAGCCAACAGCACGGGCGGCAGCGCGCCCAGCGTGAACGATGCTGCCGAGGCCAGCGCCGCCTGCACCGGTCGCGCCCGCTGCAACTCACTGATGCCCACTTCATCGCGCAAATGGGCGCCGAGATCATCGTGGGCGGTCAGCTGCTCTGCCACCTGTCGCGCCAGTCCCGGGGTCAGGCCGCGTTCGATGTAGATCTGGGTCAACTCCTGCAGCTCCAGCTCCGGATGCTCGCGCAGCGCACGCGATTCGATGCGGGCGTCGGCCTGTTCGGCATCGGCCTGCGAACTGACCGACACGTACTCACCCGCCGCCATCGACAACGCGCCTGCGGCCAGCCCGGCAATGCCGGTCAGCAAGATGGTTTCCGAGCTGGCCTGTGCCGTGGCCATGCCCAGCACCAGACTGCCCGTGGAAATCAGCCCATCATTGGCCCCCAGCACCGCCGCCCGCAGCCAGCCGCTGTGCTGGCTGCGGTGGGGTTCGTGGTGGTGGGGGTGCGACATGGCGGTGCCCTCAGTCCAGCACCCGGCAAAACACCGCCTTCAGATAGCGCGATTCCTGCACCTGCGCCAGCCACGGATGGTCGGCGCCGGCGCCGGCCACTTTCAGCACCTGCACGGTGCGGCCGGCGTAGTACGCGGCGCGGCGCAGCATGTCGAGGAACTGCTCCTCGCTGACCAAACCGGTGCAGCTGAAGGTGGCGAACAGCCCGCCGGGCTTGACCACGCCCAGCGCCAGCTTGTTCATGTCGAGGTATTTCTTCAGCGCGTTGATCACCTGCTCGCGGTCGCGGGTCATCTTCGCCGGGTCGAGGATGACCACGTCGAACTGTTCGCCCGCTGCCGCCGCGTCGCGCAGCCACGGGAAGATATCGGCCTGCACGAAGCGCGGTTTCACGTGGTTGAGATAGGCGTTGTGCTTGGCGATCTCGATCACCGCCGGGTCGATGTCGATCCCAACCACCTCGCTCGCGCCACGCGCCGCCGCGTACACGCCGAAACCGCCGGTGTTGCAGCACAGGTCCAGCACGCGCTTGCCATCGACCTGCCCGCTCAGCCACTCACGGTTCTCGCGCTGGTCGGCGAAGAAGCCGGTCTTGTGCGCGCCGGCCGGGTCAGCGCGGAACTTCACGCCGTATTCGGTGACGACCGCCGGCTCGGTACCCTGGGTATCCTTGTAGTCGAAGCTCTCCTGCTTCTGCACGTGCTCATCGGCGAAGCTGTGGAAGCGGCAGCCGGGGAAGTGCTCGCGCAGGGCATCGAAGATGATCGAACGATGCCGCCACGCGCCGGCGCTGAAGAACTCGACCACGATCAGATCGTCGTAGCGGTCCACCACCAGCCCGCTGATGCCGTCGCCTTCGCTGTGCACCACCCGCCAGGCGTTGCTGACTTCATCAAGCTTCAGGAACTCGCGGCGCAACTGCACCGCCTCGCCGATTTTGCGCACGAACCAGTCCGCATCCACCGCCACATCGGGGTCCTTTTCCAGCATCCGCAGCGCGATCCGCGAATGGCCGTTGTAGAAACCACGGCCGATCCACACCCCGTCCACGCCGACCACATCGACGATGCTGCCCGGCTTGGGCCGCTGCGCAGGTTTTTCGACCAAGCGTTGGAAGATCCACGGGTGGGTGGAGTTCCACGCATTCTTGAGGCGGACAACGGGCAGGGGTTCGGCCATGGCGGCATTCACGAGCAGGCGACGGGAATCTGCTATTGTCGCCCAAGAAGGGGAGTAACTCCGCGCGCGGACGTCGTCATGACGAGCTGTTCATCCAGCTCCGGCGCCGCGGCAGGCCACCGGCCCGTGAGTGAGACCTTCGCCGAATGGCGAAGCGTGCCTCTTCCTTGCATTCCGCATGGACACGTCCGTCACTCGCACGGCGGAGTTGGCATGCAAACGATGGGTACCCCTTTCCTCTGGCTGGCGTTTTCCGGCGTGGTGATCGCCGCGCTGCTGGCCGATCTGGTGTTGATGCGCCACGGTGGCCCGCACAAGGTCAGCTTCAAGGAAGCCGCCTGGTGGAGCGTGGGCTGGGTGGCGTTGGCCATGGCGTTCAATGGCTGGCTGTGGTGGTACGCCAGTCAGCGCCTTGGCCCTGCGGCCGGCAATGCCGTGGGGATGGAATTTTTGACCGGCTACCTGGTCGAGAAAGCACTGGCGGTGGACAACATCTTCGTCTTCCTGATGTTGTTCAGCTATTTCGCGGTGCCCGAACTGCAGCGCCAGCGGGCCTTGGTGATCGGCATCCTCGGTGCCATCGTGCTGCGTGCGGTTCTGATTTTTGCCGGCGCGCTGCTGCTTTCAAAATTCCATTGGGTGCTTTACCTGTTTGGCGCCTTCCTGCTGTTTACCGGCATCAAGATGTGGCGCGCCGCGGGCCAGGAGCCGAGTCTCGATGACAACCCGGTGCTGCGTTGGATGACCGCGCATGTGCCCTTCCTGCGCCGCTACCACGGCAGCGCGCTGTGGATCGGTCAGGGCCGCCGCCGCAAATACACGCCGCTGTTCATCGTCATCATCATGCTGGGCGTCACCGACGTGATTTTCGCGGTGGATTCGATCCCGGCGATCTTCGCCATCACCACCGATCCCTTCATCGTGCTGACCAGCAACGTGTTCGCCGTGCTGGGCCTGCGCGCGATGTTCTTCCTGCTGCAGGGCATGGCCGACCGCTTCCACCTGCTGCCGTATGGGTTGGCGCTGGTGCTGGTGTTCATCGGCATCAAGATGCTGCTGATCGACCTGTACAAGCTGCCGATCCTGCTGTCGCTGGGCACGGTAGCGCTGATCATCGGCAGCGCCATTGCCCTCAGCCTGTTGCGTCCGAAACAGACCGCAACCCCCACTGCCCCTTGAAGCCCGCAACTGGCAAGCCCACATCCAAGAGATGACCCCTGCCGAAGCCCGCGCGCACCAGCGTCACAACGATCGCCGCCGGGTGCGGCGTGGATTGAATGCGAGCCTCGCGTTCGTGCTGCTGCTGTGGGGCTGCTTCGCGGCGCAGTCGGCCTTCGA
Organism: Pseudomonadota bacterium; assembly: GCA_963205445.1. Lineage (GTDB taxonomy): Bacteria > Pseudomonadota > Gammaproteobacteria > Xanthomonadales > Xanthomonadaceae > Thermomonas. The sequence goes on along the minus strand of CAUJJG010000110.1, from coordinate 4,607 downwards.
CTGGCAGTGGCTGGCGGTGTCGCCGCGGCAGGTGACAGGCTTGCTGGGCCTGCTGGGTGCCCCCTTGCTGCATGGGTCGGTGGAACACATCCTCGCCAACAGCGTCGCCGTGCTCTTGCTGGGCACGTTGGCGGGCACCACCTACCCAAACGCCACGGTCCGCGCGCTTCCGCTGCTGTGGCTGGGGGGCGGCTTGGGCGCTTGGCTACTGGGGCAAGCCGGCTCGCATCATCTGGGCGCAAGCGGGCTCACCCACGGGCTGGGCTTCCTGCTCTTCACGCTGGGCCTGTTGCGCCGTGACCGGGCCGCGATGGCCGCCGGCATGATCGCCTTCCTGTTCTATGGCGGCATGCTGCTGACCATCCTGCCGCGTGAAGCCGGCGTGTCCTGGGAATCCCATCTTGGCGGCGCCCTCGCCGGCATCGTCGCCGCCATCCTGTTCCGCCACAGCGATCCGGTGCCACCACGGCAGAAATACAGCTGGGAGATCGAAGAGGAACAGGAAGCACTGCTGGCGCAGCAGCACGAGGCAGGGTTTCACACCTTCGAGACACGCGCGCCGGACGATGTGCCGGTGCTGTGGAAGCGCGAGCCGCCAGCGACGTCTGACAGCGTGGTGGTCCCGTTTCGACGACCGGATCGAGACGGGCAGGGCCCACGTTGAACGGCGGTTGCGGATTGTCGTTGTAGGCTGTCGCGCATGCGCATTTTCGTCCTCTCGCTTGCCGCCAGCCTGCTGGCTGCCTGTGCAAGCACGCCCGCCCCCAAGCCCGTCACGCCTGCAACCCGCCCCCCTGTCGCTGCGCCCGCGCCCGTCAGGATCGGGCTTGCCTTGGGCGGTGGCGCCGCCAAGGGCTTTGCCCATATCGGCGTGATCAAGATGCTGGAAGCCAATGGCATCAAGCCCGTGGTTGTCTCCGGCACCAGCGCCGGCAGCGTGGTCGGCGCGTTGTATGCCAGCGGCATGGATGCCTACGCACTGCAGCAAAAAGCGGTGGCCTTGGACGAAGCCAGCATCCGCGACGTCAGCCTGTTTTCCGGCGGTGTGGTCAAAGGCCAGAAGCTGCAGGATTACGTCAACACACAGCTGGGTGGGCGCAAGTTCGAACAGCTCCGAAAGCCGTTTGCAGCCGTGGCCACGCGGCTGGAGGACGGCCAGCGCACGGTATTCGTGCGCGGCAATGTGGGGCAGGCGGTGCGCGCCTCCAGTTCGATCCCCGGCGTGTTTGAAGCCGTGAGCATCGGCAAATACCACTTCGTGGATGGCGGCGTGGTCAGCCCGGTACCGGTGGATGCCGCACGCGATCTGGGGGCGGATTTCGTGATCGCCGTGGACATCAGCAGCAAGGCCACCGGCACTACCGACCCCTCCAGCATGCTGGGCAACATGAATCGCAGCATCACCATCATGGGCCAGAAGCTGGGCGCGCTGGAACTGCAGCGTGCCGACATCGTCATCCGCCCCAACGTGAACGACATCGGCGCCACCGATTTCGCGCAAAAGAGCCGCGCCATCCTGGAAGGCGAGCGCGCCGCGCAGGCCCTGCTGCCGCAAATCAAGGCCAAACTGGCCGCCCTGCAGGCGCAGCGGCTGGCCCAGGCGCGCAGCGCGGCAGAATTGAAATTCACCCAGCAACGTGAAGCCGAACGCAAGGCGCGCTGCGCCAAGCAGCAGGGTTGGTTGGACACGTTGACGCGGGATGCGGACTGCCGCGCGGATTAATCCGGCGCCGACGCGCGGCCCACGCCGTGCACGTACACCAGCTTGCCGCCGAGCCAGCCGGTGGCCGCAAGTGCGACAAACCCGCAACCGCTCAGCATCAGCGCGACGGTACCCGCCGGCTGCGGCTGCAGGTCGGGTAACCGCAACCACAGGCTGCCTGCGTACAAGCACCACGTGCCCAGCGCCAGCGCCATGTGCCAGTAGGCATCCGCTTCCGCCGAATGTTGCGCCGGCAATTTCAGCAATTCGACGAAGCCGGCAGCAGCAGCGAGCAATCCACCGACACAGCCGACCACCAGCAGCGCCAAGGCGAACTGCCATAGCGGCCAGCGCAACCACCACAACCCGGCCAGATCGGCCGCCGTGGCCAGCGTCCAGCAGGCGATCGGGAAATGCACCAGTGCCGGATGCAATGGGTGTTTCATCCCAGCAGCACCGCGATCAGCAGCACGGTCACGCCGGTCACTGCAAACCCGGCATGGGTCAGCACGACCTTGCGCATCGCCACCTTCTGTCCGTAATGCAGTGACGCCAGGTAAAACCCGAGCAGCGCCGTCATCACCAAAACGCAGAGCGCCACGATGGGCAAGGTGCCTGCATCGCCTAACAGCAAGCTACCGCCCAGCACCATCAGCCCTGCTGCGCCCAGCAGCGCATGCAGCAAGGACACCGCCCATGGTGCCAGGCGTCCACGCAGCACATAGCTGGCCATGAACAGGCCGCCCATGGCGGCGACCAGAAAGATCAACAACGCGTACTTCAGCATGACAAGTCCCCAAGCTGGTGGTTTTGATGAATTTCGAATGCCGTTTCAGTTCGGCAATGCAGCCAGGCGTGCCATCACCGTCGCGGTGATGCGCGCGCAACGCTCGCCCATGAAACTGAAGGCATCGGCCTGGGCCGTGCAGACCTGCTCGGCCAGCGCCGCGCGCAGCAACTTTCGTGCGCGATGCAGGCGGGTTTTCACCGTCTCCTCGCGCAGTGCCAGCGCCAGCGCGGTCTCCTCCACCGAGCAACCCTCGACCTCGCGTAGCAGATAGACCAGGCGGAAGCCCTCCGGCAGCCCGTCGATCGCACGCTCCAGCAGGCGCCGGAACTGGTTGCGTTCGGCGGCCGCCTGCGGGCTCTCGCCGGCGTCCAGGCCCGGGAACGACACCACGTTGCTCACGACGTTCTCCATCGATTCCGCATGTTCGATCTCCACCGTCTCGCGCCGGCGGCGCAGGCGGCCATAGGCCTCGTTGAGCGCGATCCGGCTCAACCAGGTCGCGAGCGAGGCCTCGCCGCGGTAGCTGGCCAGCTTCTGGTAGCCATGCACGTAGGCCTCCTGCACCACATCCTCGGTTTCGGCTTCGTCGCGGATCACCCCGCGCACCACCCGGTACAGGCGCTGGTTGCAGCGCTGGGTGATGTGGCGGAAGGCCTCGCGCTCGCCGCGCAGGACGCAGGCCACCAGCCCGGCGTCGTCGAGGCCGGCGTAGTCGCTCGCGGCAGTGGTGTTGGCAGGCTCCATGGCGACTCCTTCAGGCCGATAGCAACTGCAGAATTTCGCGCCGATACGGCTCGCGTTCAAATGCGCCGAGCAGGCGCCGGGTCAGCATCGCGCTGCCGTGCTGGTTGACCCCGCGGCTGCTCATGCAGCCATGACTGGCCTGGACCACCACCGCCACCCCGCGCGGCTGCAGCTCGCGCTGCAGGGTGTCGGCGATCTCGCAGGTCAGCCGCTCCTGGATCTGCAGGCGGCGCGCGTAGGCATCCACCAGCCGCGCCAGCTTGGACAGGCCGACCACTTTTTCGCCCGGCAGATAGGCGACATGCGCGACCCCGCTGATCGGCGCCAGGTGGTGTTCGCACACCGAACGCAGCGGGATGTCGCGCAGCAGCACCAGGTCGTCGTAGCCAGCGCGCTCGAAGCGGCGGCCGAGGATCTGCGCAGGATCCCGCGCATAGCCGCCGAACCACTCCTCGTAGGCGCGCACCACCCGCGCCGGGGTGTCGTGCAGGCCTTCGCGCCCGGGGTTGTCACCGGCCCAGCGGATCAGGGTGCGTACCGCCGCTTCGGCCTCGGCGCGACTGGGGCGATCCGCAGGGACCGCCTGCACGCCCACTTCGGCAGGCACGTCGGCACGGGTCAGGACATCCAGCATGACAAGCTCCACTCACGGGTCTTGTCACGGCAGATGCAGCAGCGCGAAAAAGGTTCCCGCCCCCCGTTGTCAGCGGGTGGCGCAGCCCATCACGTGCCGGGTTGATTCAGCAGGCGCAGGCCCGGCTGCAGGGGATAGACGCCACTGCCGGGCAGGGCTTCGGGGCTGCCGGCAATCCGCAGTTCCTCCTCGGCCCACGGGATGACGCGAGGCGTGGGGTCAGGGATATAGCTCTGCCATGTCCCGGCTTTCCCGTGTGTCGCATCGCCCATCACGAACGCGACCGGAATCCGCACGATCCAACTGTCCCGCGCAGCGTCCGCGCCGGTGGTGGGCGGATGGAATGTCCATTCCCTTGCCGCGCGAACGGAGGCGTCGGCAAAGGCCCTGCGCAACATCTCCATCTGCTTCTCCGTCCCCAACGAGCGCAAGTTGACCTTCTCGGCCGCCACATCCAGCACCTTGCCATCACGCCCGATGTTCACCACCAGATAGGCGATGCCCTGCCCCCCCATCCGCATCACGTCCTGGGGGTATCTGGGCGGGGACATCTTGTTGCTTTTCGGCATGTCGGTTGCCGGCTTGTCCGAATTCTTGCCAAACCAGGTGTGGGCGATGCGAACGTTCATGTCGCCACCCTCCGCCTGGTTGGCGATCAGCTGCAGACTCATGTTGGCCTTGGCCGTCACCACCTTGCCGTCCACCTCCACCGGTACGAATTTCCACGCACTGATGTT
>CAUJJG010000109.1 GCA_963205445.1 Pseudomonadota bacterium | reverse complement strand
GGCCTACGGCCACCGCCGCAAGGGCGACTGCGCCGACATCGAAGTGCTGCAAGCCATCGGCCCGGACACCGCTGCCGGCATCCGCAAGCAGGTCAACGCGCTCAACCCCAAGGGCATGACCCCGATCACCGCCTCGGTGCGGATGGCGGCGGAACAACTGCGCTACACCGAGCAGAAAGCCACCGTGATCCTGGTCAGCGACGGCGAGGAAACCTGCAACGCCGATCCCTGCGCGCTGGGCAGGGAACTGGAAGCGGCAGGCGTGGATTTCACCGCGCACGTCGTCGGCTTCGACATCGAACAAGGCAGCAAGGCGCACCGGCAACTGCAATGCCTGGCCGCCAATACCGGCGGGCGCTATCTCGAAGCGCGCAACGCCGCCGAACTGAACAAGGCGCTGGGCGAGGTGACCGCGGCCAAGCCCGCGCCGCAGCCGAAGGTGAAATCGGCGCAGGAGTGGTTGCCGGGATATTCGCTGGCGTGGGTGCCGGGCAGCGTGCTTGAAGGTGTCGAGGACAACGGCGGCACCCAGTCGATGGACTTCCGCACGAACCAGACCGCCAAGGATTGCCAGGCCATGTGCTACGCCAACGGCCAGTGCGCAGGCTGGCATTACGAACCGACCGGCAGCTATTTCATCGACCACCCGCGCTGCTTCCTGAAAGGCAAGGGCGCGCCGCTGCGGCTTGAAAAGCAGGACGACAGGAACTGGGTGGCCGGGGTCAAGCCGGGCGTGGAGATCATCCATGACGCCCCAGCCGAATGACGCGCTGCCGCCTACCCATTTCCCACTTCACAGGAGTTGCCACATGAACCGCCATCGCCCACTGCTGCTTGCCGTTTCCCTGCCCCTTGTCCTGCTTGCCGGCTGCAAGCAGGACGCCGCACCCGCTGCGGGTGACACCGCCAGCGGCATGCAGGCCCTCATCGAACAGGCCGCCGAAGGCGCGGCCTTGCCCGCAGGCGACGCCCCGCTGCAACCCGGCCAGAGCGTGCAGGGCAGCATCGAGGCCGATGTCGGCAAGGGCATGCAGCGCTTCCGCTCCCTTTCCACCAAGGTGGCCGACGACATCGGCGAACAGCTGGACGCGAAGCTCGGCAGCGGCGAAGGCAGGGCCGCCATCGACGATGCCAATCGCAAGCTGGACAAGCTGGGAACCGGCACGCAGGTCAGCGCCAGCGACGTCCGCGACATCGTGGGCGGCATGGCCGGCAAGACCTTCCACGACTCGGTGGTGATGCACGTCGCCATCATCCAGTCGTTGCAGGTCACCCTGAAAGGCAATGCCGCAGACGGCGGCAACCTGGATCTGGGCCTGACCTTCGACGACAAGAACATGACACTGACCGGCACCAGCCTCAGCTATCGCCCGAAGGCCGCGGCCATGTTCGACTTTTACGAAAGCAAGGCCGCGCAGGTGACCATCGAACGCTTCGAGCGCAACGCGGACGGCACCTATGCCATCGCCGGCACGTTCGAGGCGAAGGACTTGGCGGCATCACCGATGGCGAAGAAGCTGGAGGCGAAGACGCTGCCATCGGCCAGTGGCCGCTTCGACTATGCGGCGCTGCCGGTGAAGGAGATGCCGAAGTTCGGGCGTTGATGGGGTGGCGGGGGAGCGGTTTGACGCGGATCAACGCGGAAGGACGCGGAAGGACGCGGAAGGACGCGGATAAGGCTTCTGCTCCCGGCTTTATCCGCTTTGATCCGCGTCAATCCGCGTCAAGAAACTACGCTTTCAACGCCTTGGCGTGATGCGCGATGTGATCGCCAATGAAGCTGGCGACGAAGTAATAGCCATGGTCGTAACCCGGCTGCGTGCGCAGGTACACGGGGTAGCCGGCGGCATCCGCCGCCGCCTGCAACAGCCATGGCCGCAATTGCACGTCCAGGAACTCGTCGGCATCGCCCTGGTCGATCAGAAACGGCAGTTTTTCCGTGGCGGATTGCACCAGTTCAGTAGTGTCGTACTGGCGCCATGCCGCGCGGTCGTCGCCCAGATAGGCGGCAAACGCCTTCTGCCCCCACGGCACCTGCGACGGCGCGACGATGGGCGAAAACGCCGACACGCTGCGGTAGCGGCCCGGATTGCGCAGCGCCAGCATCAGCGCGCCGTGCCCGCCCATCGAATGGCCGCTGATCGCGCGCATCAAAATTACCGGGAAGTGCGCTTCGACCAAGGCCGGCAGTTCATCCACCACGTAGTCGTACATGCGGTAATGCGCGGCCCACGGCACCTGCGTGGCATTGACGTAGAAACCCGCGCCCTTGCCGAGGTCGTAGCCCTCGGCATCGGCCACGGCCTCGCCGCGCGGGCTGGTGTCCGGGCACACGATGGCGATGCCGTGTTCGGCCGCATAGCGCTGCGCGCCGGCCTTGGTGATGAAGTTCTGCTCGGTGCAGGTCAGCCCGGACAGCCAGTACAGCACCGGCACCGGGCCGTCCTGCGCCTGCGGCGGCAGGTAGATGGCGAACTGCATGTCGCAATCCAGCACCTGCGAACGATGCCGGTACACGTCCTGCCAGCCGCCGAAGCAGGCGCGATGTTCGATGCGTTCCAAGGAAACCTCCACTGATTTCCTTCTCCCCGCTTCGTGGGGAGAAGGTGCCCGAAGGGCGGATGAGGGGCAACTCAGTAATGCACCACCGAGCGGATCGACTTGCCCTCGTGCATCAGGTCGAAGGCTTCGTTGATCTCGTCCAGCCCCATCGTATGCGTCACGAACGGCGCCAGCCGGATCTCGCCGGCCATCGCCTCCTCCACCATGCCCGGCAGCTGGCTGCGGCCCTTCACGCCGCCGAACGCGGTGCCCAGCCACTTGCGCCCGGTGACCAGCTGGAACGGGCGGGTGCTGATCTCCTGCCCCGCGCCGGCCACGCCGATGATCACCGACTGGCCCCAGCCGCGGTGGGCGCACTCCAGCGCCGCGCGCATCACGTTGACGTTGCCGATGCATTCGAAGGAATGATCCACGCCCCAGCCGGTCATCTCCACGATCACCTGCTGGATCGGCTTGTCGAAGTCCTTCGGGTTCACGCAGTCGGTGGCGCCCATGTCGCGGGCCATGTCGAACTTCGACGGATTGGTGTCGATGGCGATGATCCGGCCCGCCTTCGCCCGCTTCGCGCCCTGGATCACCGCCAGCCCGATGCCGCCCAAACCGAACACCGCGACCGAGTCGCCTTCCTGCACCTTGGCGGTGTTCTGCACCGCGCCCAGGCCGGTGGTGACGCCGCAGCCCAGCAGGCAGACCTGCTCATGGTTCGCTTCGGGGTTGATCTTCGCCAGCGAAACCTCGGCGACCACGGTGTATTCGCTGAAGGTGCTGCAGCCCATGTAGTGGTACAGCGGCTGGCCGTTGTAGGAAAAGCGCGTGGTGCCGTCCGGCATCACGCCCTTGCCCTGGGTGGCCCGCACCGC
>CAUJJG010000108.1 GCA_963205445.1 Pseudomonadota bacterium | reverse complement strand
GGACCACCACGACCGCTGCCTTCCGGGCAACCGCCCTGGATCATGAAGTCGGCGATCACACGATGGAAATTCAGGCCATCGTAAAAGCCACGCTGCGCCAGATTCACGAAATTGGCGACGGTCAGCGGCGCCTTGTCCGGGTTCAGCTCGACCTTGATCTGGCCACGGTCGGTATCGAAAACGGCATGCAGGGACATGGGTGATTCCTGAATTGAAAGAATGAACCTTGCATATGGTGTCGGATGCCGCCGATGCAAGGCCCTGAAATTGCGGGCCATAACCCGCTATACTGAGCGGCTTCCCTTCCATTATCGCGCGCCCGGCCCCTCAGACGGCCCAGTGGTGCGGCTTGCCCGGGCCCGTTTCCATGTCCATCGAAAAACTCCGCAACATCGCCATCGTCGCCCACGTCGACCATGGCAAGACCACCCTCGTTGATTGCCTGCTGAAGCAGTCCGGCACCCTGTCCGAGCGCACCGTGCTGGCCGAGCGGGTGATGGACAGCAACGACCAGGAAAAGGAACGCGGCATCACCATCCTGGCCAAGAACACCGCGATCACTTGGCAGGGCAACCGCATCAACATCGTCGACACCCCCGGCCACGCCGACTTCGGCGGCGAAGTGGAGCGCGTGCTGTCGATGGTGGACTCGGTGCTGATTCTGGTCGATGCGATGGACGGCCCGATGCCGCAGACCCGCTTCGTGACCCAGAAGGCGTTCGCGATGGGCTTCCGTCCGATTGTCGTGGTCAACAAGATCGACCGCCCCGGCGCGCGCCCGGACTGGGTGATCGACCAGGTGTTCGATCTGTTCGACAAGCTCGGCGCCACCAACGAGCAGCTCGACTTCCCGATCGTGTACGCCTCGGCCCTGCACGGCTTCGCCAGCCTCGACGACAGCGTTCGTGACGGCGACATGACCCCCCTGTACGAAGCGATCATGCAGCACGTGCCGTCGCCGCCGGTGGCCGCCGAAGGCCCGTTCCAGATGCGCATTTCGCAGCTGGACTACAACAATTTCGTCGGCGTCATCGGTATCGGCCGCATCCAGCGCGGCACCCTGAAGAAGAACATGCCGGTCACCGTCATCGACCGCGAAGGCAAGAAGCGCCAGGGCAAGGTGCTGCAGGTGCTGGGCTTCATGGGCCTGGAGCGGATCGAGCAGGACACCGCCGAAGCCGGCGACATCGTCGCCATTTCCGGCATCGCCGAACTCAGCATCTCCGACACCGTGTGCGCCGTGGACACGCCGGAAGCACTGCCGGCGCTGACCGTGGACGAGCCCACCATCTCGATGACCTTCCAGGTCAACAACTCGCCGTTCGCCGGCAACAAGGACCTGTCCGGCGGCAAGTTCCTGACCAGCCGCCAGCTGAAAGACCGCTTGGAGCGCGAAACCGTGCACAACGTGGCGCTGAAGGTCGAGCAGCTGGAAGACGCCGACAAGTTTTTGGTCAGCGGTCGCGGCGAGCTGCATCTGTCGGTGCTGATCGAAAACATGCGCCGCGAAGGCTATGAACTGGCGGTGTCGCGCCCGGAAGTCATCATCAAGGAAATCGACGGCCAGCTGATGGAACCGATCGAGCAGCTGGTGGTGGACGTCGAGGAAACCCATCAGGGTGGCGTGATGGAGAAGCTGGGCACGCGCAAGGCGCAGCTGAAGAACATGGAACCCGACGGCAAGGGCCGCGTGCGTCTGGATTATGAAATCCCGGCGCGTGGCCTGATCGGCTTCCAGAACGAGTTCAAGACCCTGACCCAGGGTTCGGGCCTGCTGTTCCACGTGTTCGACCATTACGGCCCGAAGGAAACCGGCCCGATTGCCAAGCGTCTGAACGGCGTGATGATCGCCAATGCGCCGGGGGCCACCCCGGCCTACTCGCTGGGCCCGCTGCAGGAGCGCGGCAAGCTGTTCGCCGCCGAAGGCGACCAGGTCTATGAAGGCCAGCTGGTCGGCATCCACTCGAAGGACAACGACCTGACGGTGAATGCGATCAAGACCAAGCCGCTGACCAATATGCGCGCTTCCGGCAAGGACGATGCGATCCAGCTGACCCCGGCGACCAAGTTCTCCCTGGAACAGGCGCTGGACTTCATCGACGACGACGAGCTTGTGGAAATCACGCCGAAGGAAATCCGCCTGCGCAAGAAGCTGCTGACCGAGAGCGACCGCAAGCGCGCCAGCCGTTCGGCCTGATCCAGACGTACGTGCGTCACGCCATGCCCCTGCATTTACTCAGGTCAGGGGCCCCACCGGCATGAAGCAAGCCCAGCCGTACAACCCGGATCCGCACGCGCATCCGGGCCTGCACATCGTCGCCCTGATCGAGATCGCCAAGGCCGCGTTGGCTTTGCTGGCGGCGAGCGGCCTGGAATTGCTGGGGCCGGCACCGCTGCGGCACGGCTTGGATGCCTTGACCACCCGCTTCCATTTGGACCCCCATCATGGCGCGATGGCGTGGCTCACCTCCGCCATCAACCCGGAGGGCGTGCATCTCGCCGCACTGGTCGCCACCCTGTACGGCGTGATGCATCTGGTGGAGGGCTGGGGCCTGTGGCGTGCCAAGGCTTGGGCGTCCTGGCTGGGCTGCATCACGGTCGCGCTGTACTTGCCGATTGATCTCGTCGCACTGGTGAAACACCCGGGCGGGCTTTCGGTGGCGGTCCTGGCAATCAATCTGCTGGTGTTGTGGGTGCTGGCACGTGACCTGCGGGTACGCAGGCATCCGCCCGATCATCCGTAGCTGCAGCGGGCACCAACCTGCGCAGCAACAGCCCCAACTGCTCGCCAGTGACGGGCTTGCGCAAGAATGCGTTGAAACCCGCAGCACGGGTCTGCGGCTCCACCTCGCCATCGGACCGTGCGGTCACCGCCAGCAGCGGCGCGGTGAAACCCTGCCTGCGCAGGGCCTGCGCCAAGGCCAAGCCATCCATCCCCGGCAGGTCCAGATCGAGCAGCGCAGCATCGAAGGATTGGGTCACCGCCTCGGTCAGGGCCCCAAGGCCGTGGCTGGCGTGAATGACGGCATGACCCTGCGCTTGCAGCAAACCGGTCATGACCTGCGCCACGATGGGGTCATCCTCCACCAGCAACAAGCGCAGGGCGCGGAACGCAGCCTTTGCCACAGGCGTCGCCTCCGTGGACGCCCCCAGTAAGGCCGACGCTGCCGGCAGCGGGAGTTCGACGCTGAAGCGGGTCCCCTTGCCGGGCGTGCTGTCCACCACGATGCGCCCTCCCATCGCCGCGGCCAGTTCCTGTGAGATCGCCAGCCCCAAACCGCTGCCCCCATAGCGGGCCGCCGTCCGCGCGCCGTCCGCCTGCTCGAATCGCCGAAACAGCCGCGCCTGTTGCTCGGCATTCAAGCCGGGGCCGGTATCCGTCACGTCGAAACGCACGCCGCAGGGCAACAGCGCGTGCGTTTCCAGCGCCACATGCCCGGTCTCGGTGAATTTCACCGCATTGCCGACCAAATTCAGCAGGATCTGCTGCACCCGGGTGTGATCCCCGTGCAAGGCGATGGGCACATCGTCAGCGACATGCTCGACGAAGGCCAACCCTTTGCGCTCCGCAATGGGTGCCATCAGGCCGGCGACATCATCCAGCAACGGCCGCAACGGAAAGTCCGCATTCGCCAGCGTCAATTTTCCGGCCTCGATGCGGGCCAAATCCAGCGCATCGTTCACGAGGCGCAACAAATGTTCGCCTGCCCGCCGGATGGCATCGACCTGGCCGCGCTGACGGGTATCCAGGTGGCTGCCCCGAAGCAACTCCGTCATGCCGAGCACCCCCGTCATGGGGGTGCGCACCTCATGCCCCAGCGTGGCCAAAAACCGCGACTTCGCCTCCGACGCCTGTTCGGCCAACTCGCGCTTGTGCTCGGCCAGCTGCCAGGCATGCCGACGCCGCAGATGCTGCCGATAGATCCATGCCATCAGCCCCATCAAGACCAGCGCCAACAATGCCCAAGCCAGCAACGCCGCCGTGCTTGCCCACCACGGCGGCGGCACGATGAAGGTCAAACGCTGTTCGGGCGCCGCGTTCCCCGCCGCATCGCGCGCGCGCATGCGCAGCATGTAGCGTCCGGGTGACAGGCCCGTGAACGCGCGCTCCCCGCTGCTGCCAAGTGGCACCCAATCGCGATCAAAGCCATCCACACGAGACCAGTAGCGGTTGCCCGCAGGGTCATCGAACCTCAACAGCCGGGCACGGATGCGCAGCTCACGATCCTGTTGGCCCAGCGTCATCACCGGGTGCAGGGGCAGCGATTGCCAGTTGCCGTTGCGCCGCACGGCCAGGCTGTCGATCCGAAGGGATGGCCGCAGGGCGGGAGGGTCCGGCTGGCGGGTGTCGACCATGCGCAGACCGCCATCCGCCGTGGCAGCAACCAATACACCATCCTTCCTCAGCAAGACCGCACGTTCCAGATACTCCTCGCTGGTCTCCGCATCCTGCATGCCCACATGCCGGAGGTTGCGACGCCGCGGGTCCCATCGAAACAGCCCGCGCGAAGTCGTGAACCACACCCGGTGCTGCGCGTCCACCACCATGGCGCCGGCCGCCACCGCCGGCATGCCGTATTGGACGCCGACGTTTTCATCGCGCACCCAAAGATCGCCCTTGCGCTGATATCGCTCCAAGCCGGCAAATCGCTGGATCCACAGCACGGCGTCCCCATCGAACGCCAATGCATAAACGCGCTCATGCCCCATCGCCGCATTCTGGACGAAGCGCTGTCGACGCTTGTCGAACTGCAGGATGCCATCGCTGGTAGCCAGCCAGGGCGCACCGGATGCAGACAGCACCATCGCCTCGATGTCCGCATCCCCCAGCCCGCTGCCTTCGCCCGCCGGGAAATCACCCAACAGACGCCCTGTTGCCGAGTCACGCTGCTGCACTCCACCACCTGGCGCCGCCAGCCACAGGCTGCCATCCGGCGCAGGCAACAACCAGCCAATCTGGCCTGACGGCACCGGCGCCTGTGCATCCTTGACGTTCCACTCGTCCACCGCACCGTCATGGGTGATGCGCAGAACTCCCCCGAGATAGGCCACCCACAGGCGCCCCTCCCGATCCTCCGCCAATGCCGCTGGCTTGACGCTGCGAAGGCGGGCCAAAGCCTCCGTATCGAGCTGGGCAACCGCACCGGCGGCATCCATATGCTCGATCTTCCCGCCCAACCCGCCCAGCCATTGCCCGCCATCCGCCGAGGGTGCCAACGCACGGTACATGGCGCCCAGCAAACCATCCGCCTCGCCCTGAAACACCGCCAGCTGTCGCCAGTCCGAGCGCAAATACCCAAGCCCGCGACCGAATACCGGCAACCACAGGGCGTGCCCCTGTTCTTGCAGAAGGGTGCCGATGGCGCGCGGGATTTCCGGCCCACCCAGCGCTACCGGCTCGGGAGCAGCATCCCCCTTTTGGTGCCACAAACCCCGCTGACTGCCTATCCAATGCTCGCCTTCACCATCACGGACGATCGACTGCATCGCATTGGGCCGCTGAAACATGGGCGACCACGCCGGCTGCGTCCAGCCGTCTGCGGCCAGATGCCACACCCCCAACGCGCTCCCTACCCAAAGTCCGTCAGACAGCACGGTCAGCGAGTACACCATGGCGGCGTCCTCCGCGCCCGGCAATGGCACCGCTTCGAAGCGATTGCCGCGCAGTCGCGCCAGCCCCTTCGTCGTACCCGCCCAGACCCCTCCCTGGGCATCCACCGCCAGGGACAACACCGTGTCCGATGGCAGACCTCCAGATTCCGCACCGAAGTGTTGCTGCCCATCGGCACCGATCCGGGTCACCCCGCCGCCAAACGTGCCCAGCCACACGGTATTGCCTTGCAGCGCCATCGCCCAGACGTCATTGCTCTTCAATGCCGGCAGGTTTTCCTCACGATAGTGGACGAACCGGCGACGATCCGCCTCCAGCACGCTCACCCCCGCCCCTTCCACCGCAATCCACACGCGGTCGTGGGCATCCACCAGCAAGGCTTGCACATTGTTCCCGGGCAGGCCCCCTGGCACACCCGGCGCATGTCGCCAGATGCGCATGCCCACGCCATCGTGGCGGGCCAACCCGTCTGCCGTACCGATCCACAGATAGCCCTGATGATCGCGTACCAGCGCCTTGATATCGGTGGATGGCAGGCCCTGTGCGGGCCCGACGATGCGAAAACGCGGCCGCTCGGGAACACCTGCGATCACGCAGGCGCACCCCATCCACAGCAGCATCAGCCAGGCCCAAAAGCGCATCGGCAATCCCCATTGCAGAAGGCCGATGCTGGCAACGCTACGTTGCATATGCAAGCACGTTGCGCCCCGGCCCCCCGCCTAGAATGGCTGCACACTGCAAATGAAGGCACGCCCATGACGCCACTCCCCCCCCGCAGCGACTGGCATCCACTGACCAAGCTGCTGCACTGGCTGATCGCACTGCTGATCGTGTCGATGGCCGTGATCGGCCTGAGCATGGGCAGCATGACCAACGGCCCCGACAAGATCGCGATCTATGCCCTGCACAAATCGCTGGGCATCACCCTGTTGGCACTGGTGCTGGTGCGTATCGGCTGGCGGCTGCGCAGCGGCAGCCCGGCGCCGTTGCCAGGCATTCCGCGCCTGCAGCACCTGCTGGCCCAGCTGATCCATGGCTTGCTCTACCTGCTGCTGCTGGCCCTGCCCGTGAGTGGCTGGGTGATGAATTCCGCTTCGGGCTTCCCGCTGCAGTGGTTTGGCCTGTTCAACTTGCCCGCCCTGGCCGGGCGCGACGAAGCCCTGCATGCACTGGCCACCAGTACCCACGAATGGCTGTTCTGGGGCTTGGCCGTGCTGGTGCTGGCACACGCCGGGGCTGCGATTTTCCACCACCTCTTCCAAGGCGATGCCACACTGGCCCGCATGCTGCCACGCGGCTGGTTGCGCGCGCCCTCCGAGGAATCCCCTGATGCGTAAGCTTCTGTTGCTACCCCCTCTGCTGCTTCTGTCCACACCGGCGCTGGCCGCCGATTACGTGCAAGCCCCCGGTTCGACCCTGGCGTTCGCCGGCAAATACCAAGGCGATGTGTTCGTGGGCCGCTTCCCCGGTTTTTCCAGCAAGCTGTCGTTCGATCCCGCCAAGCCTGAAAGCGCACGACTGGAGGTAACGATTCCGATGGCGACCGCCAGCACCGGCAACAAGGATTACGACGGCGAAATGCAGGGGGCCGCCTTCTTCGATGCCACCAGGTTCCCGCAGGCGCGCTATGTCGCCAGCAAGTTTCGCGCACTTGGCGGCCATCGCTATGCCACCGATGGCACCCTGACCCTGCACGGCATCAGCAAACCGGTCACCCTTACCTTCGAATGGACACCGGGCACGCAGCCGGTGCTGTTCGGCCGGGCGGTGGTGCCGCGGCTGGCGTTCGACGTTGGTGCAGGGCAGTGGGCCGATACCGGGTTGATCCCAAATGCGATCGCGGTCAGTACCCGGGTGGTGTTCAAGCCGGCCCCGTGAAAGCCTCTTGCAGGAACGCACGCAGCCTGTCGGCGTCGAACGGCCAATCCAACTCGCCGCCCCTGTCCTCACGCAGCACTGGCACGCGCAGGCCGTAGCGCGCCTCCAGTGCAGCGTCGTCATCGATGTAGATGCTGTCGAATTCTGGCGCACGCGCGGCCGCCAACACCGCCAACGCCTGATCGCACAGATGGCAGTTGTCGCGCTGGTAAAGTATCAAGGCCATACGGTCGCGTCCTTTTCGGGTGCCGGGTCGGCCTAGAATAGCCTCCCCACACAGCCCGGCAGCCCCCGCCACCATGGCCGTCTCCACCTTCGACCTGTACAAGATCGGCATCGGACCCAGCTCCTCGCATACCGTCGGCCCGATGCGCGCCGCCGCCCGCTTCGTCAGCCATTGGCTGGATGACAACCAACTGCTGGAGCGCACCGTGCGCCTGCGCGCCGAGGTGTTCGGCTCGCTGGCCCTGACCGGGCGCGGCCACGGCACCGACAAGGCGGTGCTGATGGGGCTGGAGGGTCACCGCCCGAACCGGATCGACCCCGACATCATCCCTGCTGCGCTGGAACGCATCCGCAAGAGCAAGCGCGTCAACCTTTGCGGCAAGCACGAGATCGCCTTCGACGAGAAGCGCGACCTGGTGATGAACAAGCGCCAGAAGCTGCCCTTCCACACCAATGGCATGCGCTTCACCGCCTTCGATGCCGACGGCGTCGAGCTGGCCACCCGCGACTACTACTCGGTCGGCGGCGGCTTCGTGGTCAACCAGGACGAGGCGGCGGAAGACCGCATCGTCGCCGACACCACGGCTCTGCCCTACCCCTTCAGCAGCGGCGCCGAGCTGCTTGCGCAATGCCAGCGCCACGGCCTGAGCATCGCCCAGCTGATGTTCGAAAACGAAAAAGTCTGGCGCAGCGAGGACGAGATCCGCGCCGGCCTGCTCGAGATCTGGCAGGCGATGCAAAGCTGCGTGGCGCGCGGCCTGCGCGCCAGCGGCACCCTTCCCGGCGGGTTGCACGTGGTGCGCCGCGCCCCGGCCCTGCACGCCGAGCTGGCCGGCCGCCCGGAAGCAGCGATGCGCGACCCGCTGACCGTGCTCGACTGGGTCAACCTGTACGCGCTGGCGGTGAACGAGGAAAACGCCGCCGGCGGCCGCGTGGTGACGGCCCCGACCAACGGTGCGGCCGGCATCCTGCCGGCGGTGGCGCATTACTACGAGCGCTTCTGCGCCAGCGAGAAGGACCCCGCCGCGCGCGAGGCCGGGATCTTCACCTATCTGCTGACCGCCGCCGCGGTCGGCATCCTGTACAAGGAAAACGCCAGCATCTCCGGCGCCGAAGTCGGCTGCCAGGGCGAGGTCGGGGTGGCCTGCTCGATGGCCGCCGCCGGCCTGACCGCCGCGCTTGGCGGCAGCCTGGGGCAGATCGAGAACGCCGCCGAGATCGGCATGGAGCACAACCTCGGCCTGACCTGCGACCCGATCGGCGGGCTGGTGCAGATCCCCTGCATCGAACGCAATGCGATGGGCTCGGTCAAGGCGATCAACGCCAGCCGCATGGCCCTGCGCGGCGACGGCCAGCACAAGGTCAGCCTCGACAAGGTGATCAAGACCATGCGCGACACCGGCCGCGACATGCAGGACAAGTACAAGGAAACCAGCCGCGGCGGGCTGGCGGTCAACGTCATCGAGTGCTGATGCCACCGGCCCTGCCGCTGCGGGCCAACAATCGGGCCACCCTTGCGCCATCGCCCCATGACTGGGTTAGTCTGGGCTGGCGCTTCCCGATCGGAAACTCCGCATGCAGGGCGCTTTGTCGAAGCTGTTGCGTGGGCTGCTGCTGACCGGCGCTTATTTCTCCGGCGCTGTAGTTGCCGTTTTGTTCCTGCGCACCCCGGCTGATGTCACCCTGCTTTGGCCTGCTGCCGGCATCGGCTACGCCTTGGTGCTTCGCTACGGCCTGAAATACGCCAGTGCCATCGCGCTGGCACAGCTCCTTCTGCATCTGTTCGTGGTGCCGGTGCCGACGCAGTTCCTCGCCTATTCGGTCGCCAGCAACACCTTGGGCGTTCTTGTCGCCTGCTCTTACGTTGCCCGACGCAGCCCCAACCTGCATATCGACATGGCCGATGGCCTGCTGCTGTTCCGCGGCGGCCTGCTGCTGGCAGTGACCAGTGCCGCACTGGGCATGCTGGGCATGCTGCATGCCGGCATGATCCCGCAAGGGGATGCCCCGCGCGCCTTCCTGCAATGGGCGCTGGGCGACCTGCTTGGCGTCACCTCGGTAACACCAACCCTGCTGCTCCTGACCAGCTCCCGACGTTACGGTGCCCCGCGGCTCCTGCCGGCCACCGGCGGCCTGCGCGAGCGTGCCGCCTGGTTTCTCCTGATGGTCGCGGCACTGGCCG
Source organism: Pseudomonadota bacterium (assembly GCA_963205445.1). Taxonomy (GTDB): domain Bacteria; phylum Pseudomonadota; class Gammaproteobacteria; order Xanthomonadales; family Xanthomonadaceae; genus Thermomonas. The sequence goes on along the minus strand of CAUJJG010000108.1, from coordinate 10,207 downwards.
GCGGCCTGGCCATCGCAACGGGTGGCGGCATGTACCCTCTTTCCGCCGCCAGCCTGCCCATCGCCCTGCTGCTCTGGTCCGGGGCGCGCTTCCCACCCATGTTCACCGCAACCGCCACGATGGCGGTCACCCTTCTGTTGGCCTTGGTCATGGGCCTGGGGCTGCTGGGATTCAGCCGTCCCGAGACGATGCGTGACACGGGCCTGCTGATGGGCACGCTGGTCATCTACTCGTTCATCCCCATGCTGCTGCTGGCCTCGCATCAGGAACGCTTCAACGCGATGACGGCGCTGCATGTGCGCGCCACCCGTGACGCATTGACGAACCTGCTCAACCGCGCCGCATTCGAGGAACAAGCCCGCACCACCCTGGCCCAGGCCACCACACCCATCACCCTGCTCTACCTCGACCTCGATCATTTCAAACTGGTCAATGACGCCACCAGTCACGTGGCGGGCGACGAAATGATTCGACACGTGTCCACGCTGGTGCAGCAGGAATTCGATGGCAACAGGCTGGTGGCGCGCACGGGAGGGGACGAATTCGCGGTATTGGCCGCATTGGACGAACGCGAGGCCGTGGTGCGCGGCCGCCGCTTGATCGCCGCGATCGAGGCCATGCGGGTGGCCTGGCAGGGCCAGAACCTGTCCACCACGGCGAGCATCGGCATCGCATCCAGCACCCCACCGCACCTGCCTTTCGACGAACTGCTCTCGTTGGCCGATACCGCCTGTTTCGAAGCCAAGGAACTGGGTGGCAACAGCCTGTACGCCAGCGCGACCAATACCGAATCCCTGCATCGACGCACCAGCGAAATGCGCAGCGCGCTGGCAGCTCGGGAGGTGTTGAACCAGGGCCGATTCGAACTGTGGGGCCAACCGATCATCGACCTGCGCGGGGGCGGCATCGCACAACACCACTTCGAGGTGCTCCTCCGCTGGCGCGATGTGGAAGGCAACCTGCGCCCCCCCGCCGAACTGATCGCGGCAGCGGAGCGCTACCGCCTTGGGCCGCGGCTGGATCGCCATGTCCTCGACGCGGTGCTCGACTGGCTGGAAACCCGCCCGGATGCTTGTTCGAAGATCGATCAATGTGGCATCAACCTTGGCGCCACCACCTTGGTCGATGACGACTTCGGCGACTATCTGGCCAGTCGCCTGAGCCGAAGCCGGTTGCGCCCGGAGCAACTTTGCTTTGAGATCACCGAGACCAGCGTGGTACGCGACATGACGCGCACCCGCCGCTTCATCGCCCGCATGCGGGACATGGGCTGCAGCTTCGCCCTCGACGATTTCGGCACCGGCTTTTGCTCATTCAGTTACCTGCGCGACCTCAAGGTGGATTACCTGAAGATCGATGGCAGCTTCGTCCGCGACCTCGACAATTCAAGCCTGTCGGAAGCGGTGGTGCGCTCCATTGCCGAGATCGCCCATCAGCTTGGGATGCGGGCAGTCGCCGAACAGGTGGAGTCGGACAAGCAGCTGCAGCTCTTGCGGAAACTGCATGTGGATTTTGGACAGGGCTATCTGTTCCAGCGCCCGTTGCCACTGGCCGACCTGTTCGCCTTGGCGCGACAGCCCGGCACCGGCGGCTAGGTACAGCGTCGCGCTGCCTTCGCTGCGATCTCCAGAGCATCATCCAGCATGGCGGCAGCCGTAACGGCCGCGCCCGCACCCGGCCCCTGAATCAGGAGGGGCTGGTCGGCATACCGGTCCGACCAAATCGCGACGCGGTTGTCGGTGCCACTGCCAGCCGCAAGTGGATGGTCGGCGGCCAAGGCCTCCAGGCCCACCGTGGCAAGACCACCAGCCTGCATGCGGGCGATGAACCGAAGCTTGGCACCCTCGCGATGCGCCTGCGCGAACTGGTCACGCAGCGCTGCATCCAGTGTCGGCAGCGCCGCATCCAGCGCGTCCTTTGACGCGTTGGCCAAGGCCGGCGGCACCAGCGAAGCCACCTGCACGCCCGCTTCGTCCAACGCCTCTCCGGCCGCCCGGGCGAGGATCAGCAGCTTGCGGCGCACATCCTCGCCCGAGAGATCGTCACGAGGGTCCGGCTCGGTATAGCCCGCAGCGTGCGCCTCACGCACGAAGCCCGAGAAAGGCCGCATGCCGTCATAGCGATTGAAAAGCCAGGCCAGCGAGCCAGACAGCACGCCGGCAATCGCATGGATGCGGTCACCACCGTCGCGCAGGGCGCGGATCGAGCGCAGCAGCGGCAAGCCCGCCCCCACCGTCGCGCTGTCGCCATAGGTCGTGCCACCCACTTTCCGACCCGACTGGATGGCATGCCAGCGCGGCAGGCCGGTTCCCTGCCCCAGCTTGCAGGCGGTCACCACATGGATGCCCCGTGCCAGCCAATGGGCATGGCGATCCGTTACCTGCGCCGATGCGGTGGCGTCGATGACGATGCGCACCCCGTCGCCAGCCAGCGCCACATCCACGGCCTCCAGACTGCTGGCCTGCGGCGACTGCTGCATCAGCAGCGTGTGCCCATTCCAGGGCAAACCGTTGGGGTTGCTGACCGCACACCGCGAGTTGGCCGCATGCACCAAGCGGAACTGCTGCCCCAATGGGGTGCCATCCCAACCGGCCAGACGCGCCCAGACGGCACTGCCCACCGTGCCCGTTCCCAACAGGGCCAACCGGGCCTGCGGTGGCGCCGCTGTGCGTGCGCTCATCGGCCAGCGTCTCCGCCGGCCACGGCCCGCTGCAATGCTCCACGCAGATCTTCCAGCAGATCATCTGCATGCTCGATACCCACCGACAACCGCAGCAACCCGTCCGTGATACCGGCCAATGCCCGCGCTTCCGGCGTCATCGCGGCATGGGTCATGGTGGCCGGGTGGGCGACCAGGCTTTCCACGCCACCAAGCGACTCGGCCAGCGTGAAGAACCGCAGCCCTTCCACGAACGCACGCACCGCGGCTTCACCGCCTTTCAGCTCGAAACTGAGCATCGCCCCGAACCCGGCCTGCTGGCGCGCCGCCAGCGCATGCCCCGGGTGCGACGCCAGCCCCGGGTAGTGCACCGCCGACACCGCCGCGTGGCCTTCCAGCACAGCAGCGATCGCCTGCGCATTCTCCTGATGCACCCGCAGACGGGCTTCCAACGTGCGCAAGCCGCGCAGCGTGAGGAAGCTGTCGAAAGGCGAACCGGTCAAGCCCAGGCAGTTGGCCCACCACAACAGGTGCTGGTGCTGTTCGGCCGTCTTGGCCACCACCGCCCCGCCCACCACGTCGCTATGTCCGTTGATGTATTTGGTGGTCGAGTGCAGCACGAAGTCGGCGCCAAAATCCGCCATCGGGCGCTGCAGGGCCGGCGACAGGAAGGTGTTGTCGGCCACCACCCAGGCGCCCGCCGCCTGCGCCGGCGCGATCACCGCCTGCAGATCGGTGATGCGCAGCAGCGGGTTGGAGGGCGTCTCCACCCACACCAGTTTGGGCCGCCGTGCCAGGGCCGCCGCATAGGCTTGCGCATCGGTCAGATCGCACGTCACCAGCTCGAAGGCACCCTTCTGGGCCAACGCATTGAACAGACGCCAGCTGCCGCCATAACAGTCATGCGGCACCACCAGCACGTCCCCCGGCTGCAGCAGCGCATGCAGCAGCAAGGTCACTGCGCCCATGCCGGTTGCAGTCACCACGCCGCCGGCGCCGCCTTCCAGGTCGGCCAAGGCCTCCGCCAGCAGGTCGCGGGTGGGGTTGCCGCAACGGGTGTAGTCGTAACTGCGTTTTTGGTTGAAGCCGGCAAAGCTGAAGGTGGAGGACAGCACGATCGGCGGCGTCACTGCGCCGAATGCGGGGTCGCGATCGATGCCGGCACGCACCGCGCGGGTGGCGGCATGACGGCTGTCGCCAGGGGGAATGCTCATGGGAAGGCTCCAGCGGAACTCAGGGGGAAATCGGATGTGCGGATTTGCCGAACAGCTCGCTGGCCAGCAGCGCATCGATGCGGTCAGTTTCCTTGAGGAAGGCATCATGGCCATAAGGCGAGCGCAGGACGCGCAGCCGGCCTTGCGCCCCCAGCCCTTCGATCAACGCAACCGCGTCGGACATGGGCACCAGCCGATCACCTTCCACCGCGATCACCGACACCGGAATATGGATGCCAGACGGATCGACGCGATGCAGATCGATGGATTCCGACAGCCGCAACCAAGCGGTAGTGGACACGCGGGCCACGAACTTCGCACCCGCAGCATCCAGATAATCCTCTGCGGCCACCCGCACCTGCCCGCCCGTGATTTCGGGGGGGGCATCGAAGCGTTCGGCAAACTCCTCCGGCGTGCGGTAGCTCAGCATCGCGAACTGCCGCGCCAACGACAGACCCTGCTCATCCGCACACTGCAGCCGGCCCAAGGCAACCGCCTTGCGCTGCAGTGCGCGCCACGCCGCCGCATAAGGGTGCGGACGGTGCGCCCCGCTGACGGCCACCAGACGCTTCAGTCGGTGCGGATGACGCTGCGCAAGCTGCAGGCCCACCAAGGCGCCATAGGAATAGCCGACAAACCCTTCCAATGCATCGATGCCCAGCGCATCCAGCAGCAACGCGACCGCGTCCGCCTGGTCGGCGGTGTCGATGGGCGCATCGATGCTGCCATCAGCCCCCACGTAGTCGAAGGCGAGAATCCGCCACTTCGACGGGTCCAGCGCGCGCCCGATGTCCAGTAGCCCTTGTGCCCAGCCGGCCGCACCGTCGGCCGCATTGGCCGCCACATGGCGATGCGCGGAGATACCACCGGCGATGAACACCACCGGCGCATCAGCCGGCCCCACCAATTCGTAGTTCAGACGCAACTTGCGTGTCCCGGCGTGGCGGGTCGCCAGCACTGCGTCGATGCCGCCGCGGGTGGCTTCCCACGACCGCGTGGCCGCCACGCAGGTCCGCGACGTCACTGCCTGAGGCTGGGGAACTGGGGTTTCGATGCGCTGCGCAAGGGTCACTGCAAGACTCCGGAATGGACGATGCCATCGGCATCCAGCAGGGGATCCGGAAGGCCGCAGTGTGCGGCGGTGCCTGCCGCCTCGGCGACAGTGCAACCATCTTCCGGCAGACGCGCAGGTCCCCGCAGGATTTGGCACCTCGCCAACGTGCTTGGCACGCCGTCTGGTTGCCCCGGCATCAAAGGGCCTGTCCCTCCGCCGGTCTCGATGGATGCAGGCAGTGTGGGGATGCAGACGCCCCAAGTCAATCGCTTTATCCGGATGGAGCGATTGATATAACCAATCGTCATGTCGCCGGCCTGCGGCATACTCTCCGGATGCGTCACCTCGTTCTCTTGCTGCTGTGCTGTGCCCTGCCCCTCCAGGCTGGGGCACCCTCGCCCCCCTCGACCGACATTGCGGACCTGCGCATCGAGGCGGCGGATGGGTACTACCTTGCCTGGGCCATCAACCGGCTGCCGGGCCCCATCGAAGTCCGGCTGGACGCACCCGCCACGCCGGGCATGGCCAGCCAGCCCGCACTGCCGGCACGCGCCGGTGTCCCGGCCGGCGGGCAGGTGCTGGTGGCACGCATTTCTCCGCCGGCAGGCCGCAGCGGACGCCTGCAACTGCGCCTTCTGGGGGTGCCTGGCAGCAGCAATGCGCGCCCACGGGATGTGCTCTACCTGCCTCCGTTGGCCCGGACCGAACTGCGCGTGGACCAAGGCTTCGAAGGCAGCTTCAGCCACGATGACGCTGAAAACCGCTACGCGTTGGACTTTGCCACCCCTCCCGGCACGCCGGTTCTGGCCGCGCGTGCCGGCGTGGTGATGCAGGTCGAACAGCGGCATGCCGGCAACGGGCAAGACCGGGCGCGGGACGCGGCGCAGGCCAATTTCATCCGCATCCTGCACGACGACGGCAGCATGGCGCTGTATGCCCACCTGGCCGAGCACGGCGCCTTGGTGCGGCAGGGCCAGCAGGTGACGGCCGGCCAGCGCATCGGCCTGTCCGGCAACACCGGCTTCAGCACTGCCCCGCATCTGCATTTTGCGGTGCAGGCCAATCGCGGGATGCAGCTGGTTTCGCTGAAATTCCGGATGCAGGGCGTCCCATCGCCCTGAGATATCAAGGCGAGACCAGTCCCCGCCGCGCCGCCTCCAACGCCGCTTCCGCGCGTGTGCCGACACTCAACTTGCGATAGATGTCCTTCAGGTAGCCGGACACGGTATGGCGTGACAATTGCAGGGCCTGCGCCACCTCGTTGAGGGTCAGGCCCTTGGCGGTCAGCTGCAGGACTTCCGTTTCGCGCGGGGTCAGGGGCACACCGTCCTGCGGCTCGGCCGGCATCGGCTGGAAATGGCGCAACAGGCGACGGGCAATCGACGAGGACAAAGGCGGCTGTCCGGACACGATGCCGCGCAACATGTCGGCCAGCGTCGCGCGGTCACGGTCCTTCAACACATAGCCCTGGGCCCCGGCACGCAGCGCGGGGAACAGATGAGCATCATCATCGAACACCGTAGCCACCACGCATACCGTGTCCGCCCCTTGCCTGCGCAAGGCATCGATCAGCTGAATGCCGCTGCCATCCGGCAGGCCAAGGTCAATCAACGCCAGCGGCGGCGGGGGCTGGATGCTGGCCAAGGCTTCGGACAGAGTGCCCACGGCCATGACCGCGATACCGGGAAACGCCTCCCGCAGCGCGGCGGTCAGCCACGCCCGCGCACCGGGCAGGTCCTCCACCACCAAGGCGCGCGTGAACGCCGGCCCGGTCATGCCATCGCCCCCAGCGGCATCCGAAGCAACACCTTGGCGCCCCCTTGGGTGCCCTCCAGCCAATCGATCCCGCCGGACAGCGCATCCGCGCGTGTGCGCATGTTGCGCATACCGCTGCCGGCCAGCACCGCCATCGGCACACCGCTGCCGTCATCGGTGAGATCCAGCAGCAATTCATTGCCGGCCACCCGCACGCGGACGCGCAGGTGCTTTGCTTGCGCGTGGCGGATGGTATTGCTGATGGCTTCCCGCACGATGCGGTGCAGATGCAGGGCGTTGCCATGGTCCATCACCGGGTCCGGCAGCACCTCGGCCTCTTCCCAGGTCAGGCCAATGCCTACCGTGGCAAGCCGCTGGCTGGCTTCGTTGCGAATGTCTGCCAGCACGTCGGCCAGCGTCCCGGGCGTGCCCCGTGAGCGCGTCACCACGTCACGCAGATCCTGCAGGATGGCGCGCGCCTGATCCGCCTGCACCGGCGATTCTGCCGAATAGACGAGATCCAGCAGCTTCGCCCCCAAGTCATCATGCAGGTCTGAATAGATGCGCTCCCGTTCCTGTGCCGCCGCTTGGGCACGCACGTCGGCCTCGCGCTCGCGGCTGCGCACGTCGGCCTGCAGGACGTGGGCCGCCAACGCTGCGCGATCCCTGCGATGCCGCAGCAGCAACAGGATGCTGGCAAGGGTCATCACGACGAGGCAGACCACCAGTAGCGTTGTCATGCCCGGATTGTAGGGCCAAGCGCGCGCGCAGCTCCAGTTCGCCAGCGGCAGCTAGCCTTCCCGGCTTTGGGCTGCCTCACGCATCGCTGCCGCCTTGTCCGCCAGACCCAACCGCTGCAGCACGTCGGCCAATCGCGCCGCGGCCGTTCGCGTCCGTTCGTGGGCCGCCCCAAACCGCGCCTCAAGCCTGGCATGGCTGCCCTCCAGCACCCGTCTCGCCTCCTCCAGTCGCCCCATCCGCGCCAAACAGTCGCCACGGTTGCTGTCGAAGATCGCGGCAAAGGGATGGTCCGCCCCAAGCCGCGCCCGCACTTGGGTGGCCAGCAGATCAAACTGCGCCAGCGCATCCGCCAGGTGCCCGCGCTTCATCAGCAGCATGGCGAGGTTGTTGCGGGGCGCAAACGTGTCCGGCGCTCCAGGCCCCCCCATTTTTTCCTGTGCGGCCAGAATGCCGCGCAGCAAACGCTCGGCGCCTTCCAGATCGCCCTGATCCTCCAGCCCATACGCCAGCACGTTGCGCACCACCAGCACTTTGGCATCCCCCTCCGGGCGATTGGCATCGAACCAGGCACTGGCACGCTGCACCATCGGCACGCCTTCCTTGGCATTGCCATGCTCGATCAGGAACGAGCCCAGATTGAACTGGCTCATCACCGTGGCCGGGTGGCCATCGCCCAGCACCGAATGTCGGCCGTTTGCCGCACGCCGGAACGCGGCTTCGGCCGCCTCGTCATGCCCCAGCTTGTTCTCGACGATGCCCAGCTGGTTCCATGCGTACAGGGTTTGCGGATGCTTGGCCCCCAGCACGCGTTGATGGCGTTCGGCCGCATCGCTCACCACCTCCAGCGCGCCTGCGTAGTCGCCATCCAGCTGCAGTGCGGAGGCCAATTGCAATTGCAGCCCCAAGGTGCGCTGCGCATCCTCACCCAGCTGCTGCCGCGCTTTCGGCAGCAAGCCGCGCAAGGCGGCCACCGCCTCTTTCTGCTTACCGGTCTCACGCAGCAGCTCCGCGCGGGATTCCTCCATGGCGATGGCCAGCGCCGGCGCCAGCGCATTGCGTCGCGACGCCAGTTGGGCCAGCTCCTGCTCACCAACCGCATAGTCGCCGGCGATGATGGCGCTGCGGGCATGGCCCAGCAGCAGCTCATCACGCTGGGCAGATGGCAGGTCTTGTTCCGCCAACGCGGCGTCGAACACGCTGCGTGCACGCGCCGCATCCCCCAGGCCCAGCCAGGTCACCCCCAGCACCTGCCGCAGCCGCGCCACCGCATTGGCCGGCAATGCGGAAGTTGAAAGGTCTGCTGCGGCCACGTCGAGGATGTCGCGCACACGCAGGTCGCGGCCTTGCGCTTCCTCGGGATCGGCGGCAGTCAACATGCGCTCCATGAACGCATTCACCGCGCTGAGCTCATTGGCGCGTGCCTGCGCCTGCGCCAAGGCCGCGCGGGCGCGCTGCGCTGCCAGCGTACTGACGACGGTGGCGCTGATCAGGGCCACGAACACCACCGCCACCGCCACACTCAAGGCCCGGTTGCGGCGGATGAAGCGCCCGCTGCGATAGGTCCAGCTGGGCGCACGGGCACGGATCGGGCGCGATTCGAGAATGGCCTCCAGATCATCGGCAAGCGCGGCGGCGGTGTCGTACCGCTGCGCCGGCTCGCTGGCCAACGCCTTCATCACCACCAGATTGATGTCCCCCCGCGCCTGCTTGTTCACCCGCTCCAACGGCACCGGATTGCCCCGGCGCACGATATCCAGTGCTTCGAACAAGGTGGACGTGGACAACTGGGGATGCGGCAGCTGGCCGGACAGCAGCTCATAGCCCATCGCGCCCAGTGCGTACACATCGCTGCGCGCATCCACGTCGCGCGCATTGCCGGCCAACTGCTCCGGGCTCATGTAAGGCAAGGTGCCCATCACCTGCCCGGCCTGGGTCATCTGCCCACCGTCCTCGCCATGCAGGCGAGCAATGCCGAAATCGAGGATTTTCGGCTGCCCGTGTTCATCCACCAGCACATTGGAGGGCTTGAGGTCACGGTGCACGATGCCGCGCCGATGTGCGTAATCCACCGCACGCGCCAGCTTGGCCAGCAGCGCGAGGCGGGTGCGCAGATCGGGCGTACTGCGCTGCAGATAGCCATGCAGATCAGGCCCGCGCACCACTTCCAGTGCGAACCAAGGCGAGGGCAGCCCCCCCACTTCGTCCTCGCCTGCCGCATACAGGCGCACGATACCGGGGTGTTCCAGCTGGCCCAGCAGGTCGATTTCGCGATGAAAGCGCTCCAGCGCCGTGCGTGACAGCCCGCGCATCACCTTCAGCGCCACCTCCCGTGGCGGGTGGTTTTCGCGGGCCAGATACACCCGCCCCATCGCCCCCTCCCCCAGCAGGGCAAGCACCTGATAGGGCCCAATGGTCTTGGGCAAACTCGCAGCAGCCTGCTGTTCCTCTTCCAGCGCCAGCGTTGGCGTATCGTCCATCCGGCAATGTCCCCAGTGCGGCAAAGCGCAAGCCCGCGGCTGCAGGGCTTTGGCCATCCTGCCGCCACCGCTATAATTCCGCAATGTCAGACATCGCTTCCGAAGCTGCGCGTCGCCGCACCTTCGCCATCATCTCCCACCCCGACGCCGGCAAGACCACGCTGACCGAAAAGCTGCTGCTGTTCGGCGGGGCCATCCAGATGGCCGGCTCGGTCAAGGGCCGCAAGGCCGCCCGCCACGCCACCTCGGACTGGATGGCGCTGGAGAAGGAGCGCGGGATCTCGGTCACCTCCTCGGTGATGCAGTT